>JBFMEL010000061.1:0-11780 GCA_040753455.1 Thermoplasmatota archaeon
GTTCTGTCCATTCGCGAGTTTATCTTCATATTTTACAGTCCCATATACCGTCGTCCAGTCCCCATATGTTGGCTCCGGATTGCTCGTCTTCTCGAAGGAATCCCCCGAAATCTCTATCTCACTTGCTCTAACACTGTTCCCAAGCAACGGAAGCAGTGTTCCGAGTAAGAGGACTATCGCCATCGCCGTGGCTATTCCTCGCCCACATCTCGCTATTTTCGCTCTTTCGTTCATGTTTTTCCCTCCCTATGATAAGATTATTTCCTCCATCACGTGAACCGCACCATAGTGGTGTTGATGGATGAGTTTAAAGCTAAATCCAGGTTTGACCAGGTGCCTATCGTTATCGATTATTATGGAATCGTTCACAGACAACATATAATCGTTGTCATAGTCGTACCAAGTCATGTTGTAATAACCCATATCTCTATGGGTGCCCAATTCAGTCACGTAAAGACTATTACCATCATAGCGCTCTTTATATTCATATTTATAATAAATCCCTCCCAGTCCCATTACGGTATACCATTCTCCCACAATGTTAGTGTCTTTGTAGGTGGTGAAGAACTCACCACTTGCATTCTCCAACCTAAAGGAAGTAGTTCTAAATACCCATTCAGGCACCGCCTCATTCACCCACGTCACGGTCATGTTCCAGCCTGTAGGGGTCTTCTGCACGTCCATGTCGAGGAAATCTGCGGGGGGGAGATAGATCTCTCTTGGATAGAACACAATTATGACGTCGTAAAAATAAATCGTATTATCCACTTCATTTACCCTGCCTAGACTTCCTCCTTCTTTGGAGATCTGAAGATAGTCCCCTACATCTACTAAACCATTATTATCAGCATCCTCCCACAATATTCCATACGCAGATGGGGCATGTTTAATCTCAGAAAACTTTTGTCTTTCAATATCACTCCCGGGTTTATCAAGGAGACGGTATTCGATGGATCGCTCATCAATATCTGGCTGAGATTCGGGATGTTTCTTTATACTTACGACTTTAATCAGCCAGGCACTCTCCGTGTACACGGTGTCCAAATAAACGTCTATCTGATGAGGGTAACTAGAATAGCGCTCTGTTTTATACCATAAAAGCGCCCCCGCTCCAGCAACCACCATCACAACCACGAGTATCCCAGCGAGCAGTTTCATTCTGCCGCCCTGCGCCCTATCGGTTCTGCTGCCTGTGGTTTTGTCGACGCCTTTCTCGGTCATCTCTTCTATCATGCTATTTTCCTCGTTGTACTTAAACATTCGCATCAGATGTGACTCACCTCTGACTATTGGACCACCAATGGTTGCGCAGGCAGGCTATTGTTCTCCCTACTCCACCTCCTCTGGCTCATCAGGCATCAGGTAGAGGATATCGTCCCATGGATGCCTGTACAACCCCTGCTTCAGCCTGCGCTGGTCCAGGTAATGGCCCATCAGTCCTATGCTCCGACCGAGGACGAAGAGGGCGTTCAGTCCTCCCAGCGCAGTGAACTCCTTCACCTCGTCCCTGGAATAGCCGAGGCTGCGGAGCATGTCGCATATCAGTATCCCGATGCATCCGTCCACGTTCAGAATCAGGTTATCCCGCTTGGATGTGGTGATCCTCTCGACCGCAAGGGCATAGTCCAGAAGCTCGGTGACCGGGAAGTGCTTCTTGGCGTAGTTCTTCAGTATCTCCACGCGCACATCAGGATTGTGGATGGACTTGATCCTGTGCCCGATCCCCTGGATGTTCACGCCCTTGTTCTTCAGGTCATTCACCATGAAGTCAGGAGTCTGACCCCCATAATAGTACTGCGTGAAGTGCTCGGCAGCGCCCTGGACCGCTCCTCCGAACCTCGGACCTATGGTCAGGAGCCCGCTGACCACCGCGGATATGAGGTCCTTGCCCGCCCTCGCAGCAACGATCGTGTTATGGGCGCCAGATACCGCGGGACCGTGATCAGCGGTGACGAGCACCACCATCTCGAGGAACTTCGCAGCCCACTTCGGCAGCTTCTTCTTGAACCACAGGAGCCCTATGACCCCTCCGAGCCCCCAGTCCTCCTCGAAGACCTTGCTGATCGGCACGCCGCAGTACCTGAGCTCGTCCCCTCTGTCATCAGATATCGAGGATACGAAGTTCGTGGGCTTGCGCACCATCTTCGCCTTCACAGCCGCGCTGTAGTCCATGGGGACCTTCGGTGCTGGTGTCTCCTCCCTAGGCACGATCACCTTTTTCTTCACCAGCGCGTTGTAGGTCTGGGCGATCTTCTCCGCGTAGTCGTCGAACGATTCGGGCAGGATCGCTCCGGCAGCCCTGAGCGCCGCGTTCTTTGCATCAGCGGTCTCCCTCTCTGCATCCGCCTTTGCGCCTGCATGCCCGAACTGCACCTCTGTCTTGAAGGCTTTGGTGCATGTCCCCGTGACCCACATCACCAGCGGCTTGGTGATCTGCCGCTTCTTCAGCGCGTTCACGATCTCATACTCGTCCGTGCCGCCGACCTCGCCGAGGGAGACCAGCATCTTGATCTCTGGGTTCTTCTCGAACCTCAGGAGGTGGTCCAGGAGCGTTGTGCCCGGGTATCTGTCCCCCCCTATCGCGATCCCCTCATACAGTCCATCGGTATTCCGGGAGATGATGTTGTATGCTTCGTTGCTCAGCCCACCGGACTTGGACACGAAGCCCACTGAGCCTGCTCTGTACAATTTCGACTCGATGATGTTCTCTATTGTACCCCCAGTGTTCCCGATCTTGAACGCACCTGCCATCACGCCGCCCACTGTCGCAGGGCCTATGATCACCCTTCCCTGCTTCTTGGCGAGGGCTATGAGATGCTTCATCCTGCGCTCGGGCACACCCTCCGCAATAATCACCACTGTCCTTATCTGGGGCATGGAGAACGCCTCCTCGGTGGATGGCGCTGCAGACCTGAAAGAGGCGAAGTTGATCATCACGTCCACGCTGGGATGCTTCTCCGCAGCCCTCTTCAGCGATTTGTACACGGGCAGCAGGAGCTCCTTGGGTCCGAAGAAGAACTTCTGGAAACCGTCGGAGCCCGTGGGGTTCACGATCGCAGCCACGGAGGGCAGCTCCCTTCCGCATACATAGTCGAAGTCGAGCATGCGCTGGGTGGCGTTGACCTGCATGTTGTAGATGAACGCCTGCGTGTTTCTGTCGAACAGCAGGTGATCTGGCTTCTTGGCTCCGCTCTTCCTCGCTGCCATCTACCTCCCTCCCTTCAATGACCTCATCGCCATCGGCACGATCCGCGTCATATGTGTCTCAGGACCATACACATCTATCTGCACCCCGATCTCAGAGCCGAGCTCGCGCATGATCCTCAGCCCCTCCTTGTAGTTGGGACCGCCCCTCCGCACATATATCTTCACCTTGTGCTCCCTGAGCTTTACCTGATAGTCCTTGATCGCGCGCACGATCCCCTTGAATGTGCTCGCCACATCCGTAAAGTTCGCTATCCCCCCTCCGATGATCAGCACCTTGCCCTTCGGGTCCTTCTTGCGCGTCATGAGGTCCAGGATCGTCCTGGCATACAGGTAGGTGAACTCCTCGCTCGGATCGCCCGAATATTCGCCGTAGTTCGCCATCTCGCTCATGTAGCCAAGGTCCGTGATCGTGTCTGCATATATCACAGAGGCTCCACCACCAGCCACCATCGTCCACACCCTGCCCTCAGGGTTGAGGACTGTGAGCTTCAGCGATGCCCCAGTCTTGGAATCCAGTTCCTCTATGTATGCCTCCTCGGTGGTGAGCATCCTTCCAAAGGGCGCGGGGAACTCCATCTCTCCCCATCTCTTGGCGGACTCGAACTCCCCGGTGTCGTCGAGCTTCGCAGCCAGATCGAGCGGGTATATCTTCTCGCCCACCACCACGAAGGGGTTGACCTCCAGGTAAGCATAGTTCAGGTCGGCGTAGAACTTGAAGATCCCCTCTATGAACCCGGCGATGAGCGCCCTCCGCTCCTTTGGCACGTTCTTGAGCAGTCTCTTTTCTATCTCCGCGGCAGCGGGATGCTCGTCTATGGGCACCAGCATCCTCTCAGCCTTGGCATCCACGTCCCCGACATCTATCCCGCCGCGGTGGTAGAAGAGGATGTGATCCCCCTCGCGCGCGGAGGTGATGGCGAAATAGTATTCATCCCCTTCCTCATGCTTGATGAACGGCTCGACGATGAAGTGGTCCAGCACGCCTGTCACATTCCCGACTGTGATCTCCTTGCCCATGCGCTCCCTGAGCCACTGCTCCGCCTCCTTCCATGTGGCGTTCAGCAGCAGCAGCTTGCTCTTCCCGCGCCTCTTTATTAGCTGGTCGGGCTTCACCACCAGGCGCTCCTTTTCCAGCCATCTGTGCTCCTTGGGCAGCGCCTTCAGGTCCGTATCCGGCCCTATGGAGATGAACCTGTCCTCCACAGTATACCTGCCATCCGTGTAGTCCCTCAACAGGCGCGCGATCATCTTCTTGCCGTGCGCCTCCCTAATAGCTCTTTGTGCCATACCTATCACTCCTTGTGCCTGATATACGACAATGTCCCACCAGCGAGCACGATCGCCCTCTGCCTGTCCGACAGGTCGTACTTCACCTCGAATTCGTATCCCTTAGTCACATCCTTGACGCGCATCTGGGCTCTCTGCATGAGCACCTCCCGCACCCTCGGGATCACGATCTCGTCCCCTTGGTCGATCCTGTCGTAATCACCCTCGTTGACAAAAGTTAAGGGCAGGATCCCGAAGTTGATCAGGTTCGCGCTGTGGATGCGCTCGAACGATTTGGCGATCACAGCCTTGACCCTCATGAACATCGGGCAGAGGGCTGCATGCTCCCTCGAGGAGCCTTGACCATAGCTCACCCCTCCCACGATGATGTTGTGCCTTCCCTGCTCCTTTGTGCTTTTTGCCCTCTCGTAGAACTTCGGGTCTATGACCTCGAACAGGAACTCCGAGTACTTCGGCACATTGGAGCGGAACTTCATCCTTGCCCCCGCGGGGATGATGTGGTCTGTGGTGATCTTGTCCCCCACCTTGATTGTGACCAAGCCAGAGATATCCTCGGGGAGGATCTCGCTCTTCGGCGGCTCGCCGATGTTCGGTCCACGGTATATCTGCGTCGGCTCTTTGGACGGGGGAATGATCATCGAATCATCGATCAGGAACCTCTTGGGCATCCTCACCACAGGATACTCTATCCCTAAATCCTTAGGATCCGTGATCCTGCCTGTGAGCATCGCAGCCGCTGCAGTCTCGGGGCTCACGAGATAGACCTGCGCATCCTTGGTGCCCGAGCGCCCCTCGAAGTTCCGATTGCTCGTCCTCAGCGATATCCCCCTGGTCTGCGGGGACTGGCTGTTCCCGATGCAGAAGCCGCACGCGCTCTCGGCGATGCGCATCCCTGCGGAGATCAGATCTGTGAGCGCACCGTTCGCTGCGAGCATCGTCAGCACCTGCCGGCTCCCTGGTGCCAGCACCGCTGAGACATTCGGATGCACGACCCTGCCCCTCAGCATCCTTGCGACGATCATCAGATCTCTGTAGGAGGAGTTGGTGCACGAGCCCACGCAGACCTGGTCCACCTCCATCCCCTCCAGGGATCTCACTGTCGCGATGTTCCCCGGGCTGTGGGGCACGGCAGCCAGAGGCTCGATCCCTGTGAGATCGATATCCACCGCCCTGTCATAGTCTGCGTTCCTGTCTGCGGCGAGGGGCTTCCAGTCACCTTCCCTGCCCTGCGCTCTGAGGAACCTCCGGGTCTCAGCATCGCTGGGGAAGAGCGAGGTTGTTACGCCGCACTCGGCACCCATGTTGGTGATGGTAGCCCTCTCTGGGACAGTGAGGGTTCTCACCCCTGGTCCTCCATATTCGAAGACCGTGCCCACGTTTCCCTTTGTGGTGAATATCGCCAGCACCCTCAGTATCACGTCCTTGGCACTCACCCAAGGCTTCAGTTTGCCTGTGAGGTTGATGTTGACCACCCTCGGACATGTGAGATAGAAGGGCTCGCCCGCCATCGCCAGTGCCACATCCAGCCCTCCCGCACCTATCGCCACCTGCCCTATCCCGCCCCCGGTAGGGGTGTGGCTGTCCGAGCCTAACAGCGTGCTCCCTGGCTTTCCGAAGCGCTCCAGATGCACCTGGTGGCATATGCCGTTGCCTGCACGGGAGTAGTGGATGCCATATCTCGCAGCCACTGTCCGCAGGTAGCGATGATCGTCCGCGTTCTCGAACCCTACCTGTATCGTGTTGTGATCCACGTAGCTGACAGCGAGATCTGTCCTCACCCTGTCCAGTCCCATCGCCTCGAACTGCAGGTACGCCATTGTACCAGTGGCGTCCTGGGTCAGCGTCTGGTCTATGCGGATGCCGATCTCTGTGCCGGGCGCCCATTCGCCCACCTTCATGTGCTCCTCTATGATCTGCTGTGCAAGGGACCTGCCCATTGCGTGCACCCCCTCATCGGGCGGACCCTGATCTCGAACCCCATATTTAAGATTGATGCGCGCTGTTGGTGGTGCTGGTGTGTGGCAGTTATTCCATGCCCTCCAGCACTTTTCTGGTGATGATCCCCACCTCTGCGGGGGAGTCGCAGACTACTGCTCCTGCATCTCTGAGCGCAGCCTTCTTCTCGAGCGCCGTGCCCTTTCCCCCAGCGATGATCGCGCCGGCATGGCCCATGCGCTTCCCTGGAGGTGCGGTGCTGCCAGCGATGAATGCGACCACGGGCTTCTTCATGTGTTTCCTGATGTATCTCGCTGCGATCTCCTCGTCAGTGCCCCCGATCTCGCCTATCATCACCACCACATCTGTGTTAGGATCGTCGTTGAACAGTCGCAGGGCATCGAGGTGCGTGGTGCCGATCACAGGATCCCCCCCGATCCCGATGCAGGTGCTCTGTCCCAGCCCTGCGTGAGTGAGCTGCGCCGAGACCTCGTATGTAAGGGTGCCCGAGCGCGAGACGACGCCGCATTTCCCGGGGGCATAGACATCCACGGGCATGATCCCTAACTTTCCCACCCTGGGAGTGATGATCCCTGGGCAGTTCGGACCTATGAGGTGCGCATCGGAGCACTTGAGCCTGTCCTTCACCCTCACCATGTCCAGAGGAGGGATGCCCTCCGTGATCATCACCACCAGGGATAAGCCAGCATCGATCGCTTCGATGGCAGCATCTGCGGCGAAGGGCGCGGGCACGAAGATGATCGAGGCGTTGGCGCCTGTTGCACCCACCGCATCCTCCACTGTGTTGAAGGTCGGGAGCCCCAGGATCTGCTCCCCAGCCTTGCCGGGTCTGATCCCGCCGACGATCTTAGTGCCGTACTGCAGCATGCGCTCGGTGTGGAACTGCCCCTCCTTTCCCAGCCCCTGGACGAGCGCTTTTGTCTCCGTGGTGAGCAGCACTGCCATCCTACGCACCCCCTGCCAGCCTCGCAGCCGCCGCCGCAGCCTCGTGGAAGCTCTCCGCGACATGAAAGTTCAGCCCTGAGCCTTTGAGGATCTCCATCCCCTCTTTGGCGTTCGTGCCCTCGAGCCGCACGACCACAGGGAGATTTATCGTCCCGATCTGCTTCAATGCCTCAACCACCCCCTCAGCCACGCGGTCGCACCGCACTATTCCCCCGAAGATGTTGATGAGCACGCACCTCACATCCTTATCGCTCATCAGGATCCTGAAAGCGTTTTCCACGCCCTGCGCCGATGCCGTACCACCCACATCCAGAAAGTTCGCAGGCTCAGCGCCGCACAGCTTGATGAGGTCCATCGTCGCCATCGCGAGCCCGGCGCCGTTCACCATGCAGCCCACGCTGCCCGTGAGCTTGATGTACTTCAGGTTGTGCTTCGAAGCCTCGACTTCAAGTGGATCCTCCTCGTTCAGATCCCTGAGGGCGGCATGAGCCTCGTGCCTGAACACAGCGTCATCGTCTATATTGATCTTGGCATCGAGCGCCAGGAGCCGTCCATCCTTCGTCACAGTTAGGGGATTGATCTCCGCCAGCGTGGCGTCCTCGCCTGTGAAGAGGTTGTACAACCCTGAGACGATCGCTGTGCCGTCCTTGAACGCCTGACCCTGCAGCCCCATCTTGAAGCAGAGCTGCCGCGCCTGGTAGGGCATGAGCCCCAGCCCTGGTCTGACCCAGGTCTTGATGATCTTCTCAGGAGCCCTGCTGGCTACACTCTCGATCTCCACTCCGCCCTCTGTCGAGGCGATGAGCACGACCTGCGCCCTCTCACGGTCCACCACAGCGCCGAGGTACAGCTCCCCCGCAGGCTCGGAGGCGCGCTCGACCAGCACAGCCCTCACCACCTTGCCTTCGGCGCCTGTCTGATGCGTGACCAGCCTCATGCCGAGTATCTGTCGGGCAGCATTCTCCGCCTCCTCGGGGCCCGATGCGCTCTTGATCCCTCCGCCCTTTCCCCTTCCGCCTGCGTGGACCTGCGCCTTGATCACCACCCTGCCACCGAGCCTCTCTGCGATCCTGCGCGCCTCCTCTGGTGTGCGGGCAACCTCCCCGTCCGGTACAGGGATGCCGTACTTCCGCAGCAGCCCCTTTGCCTGGTGCTCGTGTATCTTCAAGCGATCACCCTCGTGATGCTGTCAGAGGGTAACAGCGCCTCCCTAATTAACGTTATTGAGCAATCATTTTACCCCCTGTCCCCTATCTCCCTGCGGTGATCGTGATTGTTAGTCATCGCTGGCACAGCCTCGCAGAGGCTCTCACATGCCATCGCGGCAGGGCTCCATGCCCCCTTGGCTAGGACAGAGATCAAGCGCTTCCCTGACGGCGAGTGCTACGTGCGCATCCTCGATCCCCTGAAGGGTGAGGTGGCGCTGGTGGTGCAGAATTCCTATCCTGATCACAACATCATCGAGCTCTTCCTCCTGCAGGACGCTGCACGGAGGGCGGGTGCAGGGCGCATCATCACCCTCATTCCATACTTCGGCTATGCGCGGCAGGACAAGCTCTTCTTGCCCGGACAGGCGGTGAGCGCCCTCGCGCTCGCAAGGCACATAGAGATGGATGCCGATGCCATCATCACGGTGGACATCCACAACCCAGAGACCATGGCAGCGTTCTCCAAGCCTGCTGTGAACGCGAGCGCCATGCCCGCCGTAGGGCAGTTCCTGAGGGGAAAGGTGGACCTCCTGCTCTCCCCAGACAAGGGCTCGGTGGAGAGGGTGAGGCTGGCTGCTGAGATTGCAGGGCTTCCCTTCGATCACCTGGAGAAGACCAGAACAGATCCGTCCACCGTGCAGATAGCCCCTAAGAAGCTCGACGTGGCAGGGAAGCGCGTGGGGGTCGTGGACGACGTCATCGCCACCGGGGGCACGATGATTAAGGCTGCGGAGCATCTGAGGGCTCAGGGCGCCTCTCAGATATGCGCGGCATGCACACACGGGCTCTTCTCCTCCGGTGCACTGGAGAGGTTGCGCAGCGCCTTCGATGCTGTGTATGCCTGCGACACGATCGAGACAGAGGCGAGCGTGATCTCCGCGGCGCAGCCCCTTGTAAGATATATTAGAGAGATATAGCAACTGTTCGAGGCTTGTACCAAAGCGAATTTAAATACCTACCCTGTAGGGGGCACAGATGAGTGCGCACATGCCCACCTCAATCTTTAAATACCGCAGAGGGATAGGGGTCGCGGGAGCGTATCGGGCTGTTCGCACTGAGGATCGATAGTTGAAAAGGAGGAACAGAGCATGAAGAAGCGGATGATGCAAGGAGCTAGTTTGGTGATAGGGGCACTGCTGGTGGCGATGGTCTTCGCGGGCGTGAACCCTGTGAGGGGCGCGGAGCCACTGCCGTTCACAAGGTTCGGGGACGATCCTACGAATGATACCACGCCAAGCACCCTGATCACCGCATGGGTGGATGGCGTGGAGTACAGCTGGAATACCTCTCTATCGAGCGGCTTTTACTCCATAGACGTCCAGGGAGACGACACGACCGATAGCCCCAACGTCAAGGACGGGGGGCTGAATAACGATCCAGTACAATACGTGCTGGGCGGAAGGCTCACTACAGCCTCTCCTGGCAGCTTCGCAGCCCAGACAGACACATGGCTCTCTAATGTAACCGTAGAGGGACCGCTGAGCGCTGGGCCGCAGCCTGAACACCTAAAGATCAACAATGTGTCTTCGCAGTCCACGATCACTGGCGGACCGACAGACTATATCGTTATCTACAACCCAGATATCGTTGCAGGAATTGATGATGTTACGGCATACTATCTGGCAGTCGGTACTGCCCCTGCCCTGCAGATCATTGCAACTGATATCTATACAACACAGATGTACGACTGGATCACCAACCCGATTCCAGCGAACGATTTCATAGTCATCGACATGACGAAGTGGGGCGGGCTGAGCAATACAGGGAACTCGATAAAGCTGATATATAACAATGCAACTGGATTCATCGTTGACAGGGTCGAGTACGGCGCCATAGCAACATCGCCGGAGAACACGATCCTGAACAACTCTGCCGCACCTGCCGCAGGGCAGGAGATCGCCAGGCGCACATGGCCAGGACTTGTCTTCACACCAGGCGAGGACACGAACGACTGCGGTCACGACTTTGGCACGAGGACGAACTGGCTGCCGAAGGACACGGTGGCGCCGACGTCGACCGTGACCGCGGTGGCTGCTTGGTACAACACCTTCCCGCAGACAGTGGGCGCCACTGCAAGCGACACGGGTGGCGCCGGGGTGGCGAACGTGACGCTGGAGTACAGCTACGAATGGGGTGCATGGACGTTCTTCGGCACTGACTTCACGTTCCCGTACCAGTGGTCCTTCCCGTTCCCGAGCGGCGTGGGCTACTACGACCTGAGGAGCTACGCGATCGACAACGCGGGCAACATCGAGGCAGTGGGGGTTGCGGACACCTGGATAGGGTTTGATACAATTCTTCCGACTGTGAACGCAGGCTCTGACGAAACCAGGAACGCCTTGTTCAACTCTGTAACAGGCAGAGCCACACCGGCAAGTGCCGTAGACAACCCGCTAGGTACTGAGACTCCATCGAACAACCTAACATACCAGTGGCAGGCATCAGGTCCTGGCATTGTAACATTCAGCGCGCCGACCGCGCTCAACACAGACATCAGCGCGAGCGCAGACGGGACATACACGATATGGCTGAACGTCACAGATGCTGCTGGCAACACAGCCAGTGATTTCTTCATACTGGTATGGGACACGACCGGGCCAACAGTGAACGCGGGCTCGGACGAGACTGTTAATTTCGTCATCTGGACGACTGCGGCATACAGGGCGACGCCAGCGAGCGCCTCGGACGCATTGACCGGGATATCGAACTACACGTGGTCTATGACAGCCGGACCAGGAGTAATCACATGGAGCGCGCAGTGGGCGTTGAACACCTCGGTGACGCCGAGCGTGGATGGCACGTACACACTGAGGCTGACAGTCACAGATGGCGCGGGCAACACGGCGTTCGACGAGTTCATCCTTGTCTATGATACGGGCGCGCCGACGGTGAACGCGGGCTCGGACGAGACTGTTAATTTCGTCATCTGGACGACTGCGGCATACAGGGCGACGCCAGCGAGCGCGTCGGACACATTGACCGGGATATCGAACTACACGTGGTCTATGACAGCCGGACCAGGAGTAATCACATGGAGCGCGCAGTGGTCATTGAACACCTCGGTAACGCCGAGCGTGGATGGCACGTACACACTGAGGCTGACAGTCACAGATGGCGCGGGCAACACGGCGTTCGACGAGTTCATCCTTGTCTATGATACGGGCGCGCCGACGGTGA
>JBFMEL010000062.1:0-11713 GCA_040753455.1 Thermoplasmatota archaeon
TATCCTCCAGAAGCTCGCATTTGCCCATGAGATGCTCACGTTCCCCAGCAGGGCGTAGTCTGTGCCTGTATAGGTCATGATCGTCTGGTTTACCGCCGTGCCCCACAACACACCGTTCCTCCATGCTGTGATCTCCTCTGAACTCACATGAGTGTGCGGAAGTTGAGCTGTGTTGGTCACGTTGTTCACGAGCGCTGTGGCGTTCTCCACCCTGAGCATGCCATCGAAATTGAACACGTTGCCATCCGAGTGGAAGAGGGGAACGAGGGATGCGGGGGATGGGGAAAGAGGCTCGCCGAACTCCATGAAAATGTCGTAGTCATCGCTCGCTATCATCGCGCTGCGGTTCTCTGCGGAATCCGCGATAATGGTCACGTTCAGGCCGATCACATCCAGGGCGTTCCTGATGTTCTGTTCAGCCATCGTGTAGTGGAAATCGGAATAGTTGGCTAGGTCCTCATCCTCGATGGGGACCAGGAAGCGCAGGTGGAACGGCGTGCCATCAGAAAGGTTCCTGTAACCATCGCCATCGTAGTCTATGATGCGCGCCGCATCGAGGATGCTGTTTGCCTCATCTTGGTCAAAGTCATATAGGGGGATGGAGGTGTTGTACCATCCCATGTATTCTGGTGGGACGATGCTGTTGGCAACCCTTGCATTTCCAATCTGCTGCGGGTATTCCGATAGCGGAACCTTATCCACAGCATGCGCGATTGCCTTCCTCAGCGCTATGGTAGAGAGGGGTGCTCCATCCTTGCAGTTGAACCCCAGGTACAGCATCTTCAGGCTGGGAGGTCTGACCTCCGCGGTCGCGTTGTCTTTCTGAAGGCTCGTGTTGCTGCCTTGCACCACCACGCCCTGCGTCGCTGCCAGAGGATTCAGGTTCCAGCCGATGGTGTCGAGGGTGCCGTTGATGATCTCCCTTATCGCTATGGTCTCGTTCGCATAATAGGTGAAGGTGATGCTGTCCAGGTAGGTGCGCCCTTTGAAGTAATCCTCGAAAACCTCGAGGGTGAAGTGATCCCCATCCACCTGTTCCCCAAGCAGGTATGGCCCGCAACCGTTCGGGGCGCTGGAGTTGCTGAAGCCTTCGGGTACAAGCTTTAGCAACAGCCCATCTGTGAAGAAGGTGCCGTTCGGCTCCTCGATGTGGAAGGTGATGCTGTTTGCACTCTCGTTCAATGTGATATCTGTGATGTACGCCGGCGCGTATCCGTCTATCTTATAAGTGTATTCGATGTCCTGCAGGGAGAGGGTGGCACCGCTGTGCCACACCACATCATCTCTGACATAGACGGTGACGTTCATCCAATCTTCGACTGAGACATCCCAGGAGCGTGCGATCCAAGGGATCAGCTCGAGGGTGTTCGGATCCACCCTTGCCAGCGAATCATAGATCAGGTCAACCACCTGGCGCTCTTCTATGGTGCTCGCCATGAGCGGGTTGATCTCCAGCGGCTCGTTCCGTAGCGCTACCCGGAGCTCTCCTCCGTACTTGCCGCCGAGGGACGTGCTGTCCGCGCTCGTCTTCGTGGGCAGCGTGCCCAGGAACGTGGCTACAAGGAGCAGCAGGGCAACCGAGGCAGTGATCAGCCACCTGCCACCGTGTGTTGATTTAGGATCTTCCATCGTGCTCCCTCCTATCGCGTGGGAATACAGACCTGTGGAACTCTGACAGAGGTTCCGAGGTCCAAGACGCGTAATAGCCCCTCCATATATATACGTTTCGGGATTATATATCGCTCATATATCTGGAAAGAGCACCGGCTCGATGCCGTAAGATACTGGATATCGCTGAGGATGTGAGCGAAAAGCAGATCGAGCAATGGTCCGAAGAATCTCTGGTATCGGCTGCAAACCACAGCATATCTAGGCTATCAGCGGTCTCGGCTTCAGAAGGCTGCTCCCCTGTGTGCGGGCTGTAGGGGATAGAGATTCTAAAGAGATGGAAAACCATTTCTAACCGCAGCCCCATCCACCTCCCGCAATGGTGAGCTTCCACAACCTAATCACCCGTGTGCTGGGCGCATACGGTTTCGATGTGATGACCGCCGATGGCATCCTTAGGGGGGTGAGGAACGGCACCACGCTCGCCATAGGCACGTTCTCCACTGCAGACCCTGTGGAGATAGAGCGCTTCCTGAAGAAGGTCGAGGGGGCTGAAGGGATGGTGATCGCCGCCTTCCTCGTGGAGATCGGGGATGAGCCCAGAGCCCTCCTTGAATCTAGAGGGATCGTGGTATGGGACAAGAACGCCCTCGAGGAGGAGATAGGACAGGCGATCCTCACGCACCTTGGATCGGGAGGCAGGGGGCTCTTCGCACCACTGGCGGCTCGTGAGCCGGCACAGGGTCGTGAGACCCCGCTTCCCCTGCTGGTGGAGGATGATGGCGAGCGGGAGGCAGTGCTCAAGCCGATCCTCGGTCTGGAAGATGCTCAGGAGGTGGGGAGAAAGACTGTCTCTGGCTTCAATTACCACATGGAACTCGCTCCGTTCTACTTCTTCGAATACCTGTGCGTGGTCAGGGTGAAGGGGGTGGAGGGGATGGACAAGCGCACGGGGACGGTCGGGGTGAACGCGCTCACTGGCGAAGCCCAGCCCTGGCAGGGGATCGGGGAGATCGTGCATGATCTAGAGGAGGCACACATCCGCCTGGAACCCAAGATAGATCAGGCGAGGGCGGAGAGGACCGCGCTCCTGAAGGTGGTGGAGATGAGCACAGAGACCGTGGAGACTGTGACGGAGAAGGAGCACGCCACTGTGGTCGAGCGTGTGCTGGCCAGACCCGAGAAGGATGATGTGACCCTGGTGCCCAAGGGACTGATCTTTGTCCCCATGTGGTGCGTGGAGGGCGCCCATGGGGTGATGATCCTCAACGCTGCCACGGGCAAGGTCGTGAGCGAGGAGTTCTACTCGGACGATGGAAAGAGGACCTGAAGCCTCCGCCTCATTGCGTCGTAGTGGCTGGCGGGCCAGTATATCCTGGCGCACTGTGTGCAGCGCCAGAACACCCTCTCCCTGTCGAAGACCTGGGATGGCACCTTGTGCTCTACCTCTGACCTGGGCACGCGCACGAGCATGGTGTTGCAGAGGATGCACCTGCTGAGCGGATCCTCGGGTTTGATCTCCAGCCCTGCCCTGAGGAAGGATATCTGCTCTTCCAGCGTGCCATCGGGCAGCACCACCGCAGCCCCAGGAGGCGCCCTGCTCGCAAGGTCCCTGTCCCTCGTTAGGATGATCCTGCCCTCCGCTGCAGCAAGGGCGATGATCTCGTCATCCTCTGCGTGCGGGAGATAGGCAGTGTCTATGCCAGCGATCCTCAGCCACTTCGCCAGCGTTCCAAGCATGGTGTCTGCGACGAACTTAGACATGGGGCACATACTCCAGCAGGATGCCGTCCTCAAGCACAGTGGCTCGGGTCATGCGCAGCCTCACCGCCTTGCTCATGCTGGCTGCCCCCTCCCCCTCAGCCAGCGTCGGTCCCCCGCCTCCGATGACCATGCTGCCCACAAAGACCTTCAGCTCGTCCCACTGCCCAGTGCTCAGGAAGGACCAGATCACCTCTCCTCCCCCCTCCACTAGGAGGCGCCTTACACCCCTTCGGGCAAGGATGTCGAGCGCTTCCCCGAGATCCACCTGCCTCTCTCCAGCCTCGATCACCTCCCCCCCATGCAGCGAGCGCCCATGCCCCCTCGCAGCGAAGATGATGGTCTCTGCTCTCCCGTCCAACACCTCAGCCCCCAAGGGGGTGCGGCAGCGCGAGTCGAGCACCACCCTCAGCGGCTGCTTCTTCCCCATGACAAACTCTGGTTTCACCAGGAGCGTGGGATTGTCGCTCAATACAGTCCCTACACCCACCATGACTGCATCGCAGCCAGCCCTCAGGCGCTGCACCCTCCTCATGTCTGCGGGAGAAGAGATCCTGGTCTGCACCCTGGTCTTGAGAGCTATCTTGCCGTCGAGCGAAGCCGCGCAGTTGATGATCACATAGGGGCGCACGTCCCTCTATCCTCCTGCAGGATTAGAACCTTCCTGTCTCTTGATGGGGAGAGAGGGCATGCAGTGCGCCGGCAGGGGCGATGAGCGCATCCCCTCGAGCCAGCAGCGATCTCAGCTTTAGAAGGGTCGCATGATCTCAACGCACAACCCTTAAGCAATGAGCGCGATATCCCTCTGAGAGCTTTGACAGCGAAGATCATCGACGGAAAAAGGATCGCGCAGGAGATCGAGACGGAGCTGGCTGCAGAAGTGAGGACCCTCAAAGAGAAGGGGGTGATCCCCAAGCTAGCAGCCGTGCTGGTAGGGGATGACCCTGCCTCCAAGACCTACGTGGCATCGAAGGAGAGGCTGTGCGCAGCGCTGGGGATGATCTCCGAGACACATGCACTGCCTGAAGCCACAGAGGGATGCGAGCTCATCGCCCTGATCCAATCCTTGAACCGCAGGGAGGATCTGCACGGCGTGATAGTGCAGTTGCCGCTGCCCGAGCAGATAAACGAAGGACGGGTGATCGAAGCCATATCCCCGGAGAAGGACGTGGACGGCTTCCACCCTCTCAACATTGGAAGGATCCTCTCGGGAGAGGAGGGGTTCCTCCCCGCGACTCCACAGGGGATCGTGGAGCTGCTTGTAAGAAGCGGCAACCCGCCGAACGGGAAAGATGTGGTGATCGTAGGGCGCAGCAGGATCGTCGGCAGACCCCTCGCCAACCTTCTCACGCGCAAGGGGGTGGATGCCACGGTCACCCTCTGCCATACCATGACCAAGGACCTGGCGGCGCACGCGCGCAGGGCTGACATCCTCATTGCTGCAATGGGCAGACCCCGCTCCATCACAGAGGATATGGTAAAGGAGGGGGCGGTGGTCGTAGACGTGGGGGTGAACCGCGTACCAGACCCAGGGGCGAAGCGCGGATACAGGCTCGCGGGGGATGTGGACTTCGATGCTGTGGTGCGCAAGGCGAGCGCGATCACCCCTGTCCCCGGGGGAGTGGGGCCCATGACAGTGATCATGCTCATGAAGAACACTGTGCGGGCTGCGCGCCTGGCATCGGGCATGTGAGGTTATCGTGGGAGTCTACCTGTCATCCCGTCCAGCATCAGGTGGGAACTGTAGCCCAGCGCACCGAAGAACAGGACGTGATAGTGCCACATGGAAAGGGAGAGCATGAGGATCGCTCCCAGGAGAGAGAGCAGTGCAGAGACAGCAAGTGCGCGCCGGCTGTGGAAGATCCCTCTGTGCTCCGGGTGCGTGCCAGGCTCCAGGATGTCGGGGAGTGCAGAGGAGGCGAACGCCTCCGCTGTCCCAAACCCTACGATCAGAATCGAGAGAGCAGCGAGATATCTGTGGATGACGTAGGCAGCGGCTATTGCCAGCATCACTGCGAACAGCGCATGTGCCCGGCGGCGCACGCACCCAGATATCCTCTGACGATATATCCGTTGTGCGCTTGAAGAACTGGGCTGCTGTGGTACGTGAGCTCTCTGTGCAATGCAGCGATGATCTTCCAGGGCGCTGGCGATCACCGAGGATCGGAAGCCAGCAGCGATCTCGGCTTCAGAGGGCAGCGATGAAAAGTTTTAAGAACCAAGAGGGTTTACCCTCGTATATACCCGACCGCCGGAAGCGCGGTCTGGTACGTCAGGAGGACATGTGTATGACGGATGCACCAAGAGAGGTAAGGATTGTGGCTGCAGACCCGGCGGCGTTCGGGCTGCTTGGCCTGGCGATCGCGACACTGGTGGCTTCGAGCGTGAAGCTCGAGCTCGCACAGGGAACGCTCTTCATAGTGCCATGGGCGCTCTTCTTCGGCGCCCTCGCGCAGTTCGTGACATCGATCATCGAATACAGGAGGAACAATGCGTTTGGCGCGACAGCCTTCGGCGCATACGGAATGTTCTGGTTCGCCCTAGGGCTGACATGGCTGTGGGCGTTCGAGAAGAATATCGATATCGCTGCATACGAGCGCTGCCTGGGCTTCGGCTTCCTCGGGTTCCTGATCTTCAATACCTACATGCTCTATGGCGCGGCATCTATCAACAAGGCATTGTTCATGGTCTTTTTCTTCTTCGAGCTGCTGTTCCTTGGTCTCCTCTTCCAGATCTTCATGGGCGCCAGCGGGATATACGCAGGACTGGCAGAGCTCGGCGTCTCGATCTCCTCGTTCTATGCCTCAGCCGCGCTCGTGCTGAAAGCCACTGCAGGATCTGAGGTCCTGCCCTTGGGAAAGCCTCTGCTCGAGCTGAAGCCGCTGTTCGGCGCCTGAGGGCTCCCATCTGCAAAAAGTATCCTGAGACCAAGAGAGTAGTGGAATGAAAAAGACTGTCCATCTCAAGCTGGAGAAGGACGAGAAGAGGACGCTCGACGAGGTCCTGTCCATCATCCGAAAGATACAGGCAGAGCACCCGGACAGGGAGGTCTACTTCGACGGCGACGACTTTGCGATCTGCAGCAGGCCCAAGCGAGGGGGCTGAGTTGCACAAGGTCGTCGAGGTGGAGATGGGCGCGGACCTCCTTGCCGCGAACAGGAGGATCGCGGAGGAGAACCTTGCCCTGCTGCGCAGCCATGGTATAAGGTCGTTCGATCTCGTGGGCTCCATAGGCTCCGGCAAGACGCTGCTCGTCGAGCGCATGATCCCTGTCCTGAAGGCACAGGGGCTGAGACCTGCTGCCATTGCTGGCGATGTAGCAGGGGATGACGACTACCGCCGCTATCTTGCACATGATATACCTGTTCTCAACATCAACACAGGGAAGGAATGCCATCTCGATGCGCACTTGGTGGACCATGCGCTGGAAGCCCTCCCCTTGAGTGAGATCGATCTCCTCTTCGTGGAGAACGTGGGGAACCTGGTATGTCCAGGCGACTTTCCGCTGGGCACGGAGATGCGCGTCGTGGTCATATCCGTAACAGAGGGGGACGATATGGTGCGCAAGCATCCGCTCATCTTCACTACATCAGATGTGGTGGTGATAAACAAGATCGATCTGGCAGAGGTTATAGAGGTGGACCCCCAGGTCCTGGTGAGGGATGCGAAGAGGGTGAATCCAAGGGCTCAAGTGCTCCTCACGGATGCGAAGCATGGTGTCGGGATCGAAGCACTGCTTGGGGCGATGGGGCTCGGTGAATAGAATCCTATGGGTCCAGAGCACTGCAGGATATGCGAGAAGCCCGCGCTCATCGCTGAGTGCCTGGGTATATGCTCTTCCTGCATAGGGGAGCGGTTCGGTGACGCTCTGTCCCATATAACCGCAGCGCACGCACGCAGCCGCGCTCCGTTCTCCCTTCCCACCAGTGTGCCGAGGGACAGAGGAGGTGCTGTCTGCAGCCAGTGCACCAATGCCTGCCGCATCTCCGAGGGTGGGGTGGGGTTCTGCGGCGTCAGATCCAACATTAACGGGGAGGTGGGGCACGTGCTGGGCACCGATGCCATCGTCCAGTGCTACTACGATCCCCTCCCCACCAACTGCGTGGCGGGCTGGACATGCGCGGCAACCGGCAGAGGCTACCCCAGATACTCCTATGACAAGGGTGGGGAGTGGGGCTACAGGAACCTTGCAGTGTTCTACTGCGCCTGCAGCTTCGACTGCCTCTACTGTCAGAACTGGCACTACCGCAGGGTGCTGAAGGAGCGCAGTGCAGTGCTCAGCCCTGACGCGCTGGCATCCATGGTGGACAGGCGCACAGCCTGCATCTGCTATTTCGGTGGGGATCCGACACCGCAGATCGACCATGCCTTGGAGACATCGAGAACAGCACTGGAGCGCACCACTGATCGCATACTCAGGATATGCTGGGAGACCAACGGCTCCATGTCCCCTGCGCTGGCTGAGAAGGCGTTCGAGCTCTCCCTCTCTTCCGGGGGATGCATGAAGTTCGACCTCAAGGCATACTCTGACAATCTGCACATCGCGCTCACAGGTGTGAGCAACAAGCGCACCCTGGGCAACTTCAGGCGCCTGGCGAAGCGCGCTGGCGAGCGCGATCCCCCGCCCCTCATCGCCTCCACCCTCATCGTCCCAGGATATGTGGATGCCGAGGAGGTGCGCGCCATCGCCAGCTTCATCGCAAGCCTGAACCCTGAGATCCCATATGCGCTCCTTGCGTTCCATCCCGACTTCATGATGATGGACCTTCCCACCACATCCAGGAATGAAGCAGAGGCAGCACTATCTGCAGCCACCAGCGCAGGCTTGAGGAACGTCAGGCTGGGGAACGTGCATCTGCTGGGATAAGCCTCTCCAGAAGACCGCTCTCCACCCCCGCCACTGCCTCGGCACTCGCACACGACGCATATGCATCCAGGCGCTCCCTGTTGATATCGAGAAAGGCATGACCCCACTTGAAGATCGAGAGCACATCCCTTGCGCCCTCCTTGTCTCCAAGGATCCACAGCGCGGCTGCGAACGCCTCGGCGCTCGACAGCTCCCATGGTCTCCCATAGTTGGTCGGGTTGGCAGCCACTAAGTAGGGCAGCCTGCGCCTCACCGCCCTCCCCACATCTGGAAACCGCCCCCTGACCTTGTTCCAGGAGAGGTCCAGGACAACCAAGCCGCGCTCCGCAGCCCTCTCAGCGTCTTGGGGGGAGAGGCACACCTTAGCATATGGATCGAGCACGATAGAACCCCTCTTGGGAGCGCGCACAGCCATCGCAATCCCATGCCTCGCCAGCCTGCGCCCCGTGCACTTCTTCGGATCGCACTGCCTGGCATCAACGATGAGAAGAGGGATCGCGACCTTGAGCTTTCCTGAGCACTTTCTGGCACGAACCCCTGGGCATCCATTCGTATCGAGCACCATGGAGCGAGGATGAGCAGTCATGCGCGCATCTCGATAGATGTTATTTTTCATAGTCTTCAACCATAACAGTGCCAGTTATGATCTGCCTGGCAACATGGGATCTGGCATCGATAGGTTTAATAGGACCCTGTTATCTCTTGTTGCTGATTTCTTAGCGTATATTCTTTTGCCATTAAACGCAAAGTTCTTCAACGTCCCGACTAAATTATGTTTCTCGCAGAATATTTCAACATCTGCCCAAGAAATATAACCCCAATCCGTAACATCCCACTCCTGGAATTCTTCTAGCTTGTGCTCTCTTAGTTTACGGTAAAAAATAGCCAACTCCGAACTTTCTTCAGGGACTAATGCAATGAACAAAGCATCTCTAGAGTATTCTTTCAATAGATTTATTGCCTTCAAAACTACGTCATTATCGCCGATTTTTCGAGGCATATCCCTTTTGTGGGTCTTTCTGCTCTTCTTTGATAAACATCTTGGAAATTGCAGGCCCTCCTTGAGTTGATTTAGGTCTCCGTGTTGTAAGGCTTTGATAAGTCTGAGTTTAAGATATAATTGAACAAATAAATTAGAAATCAGACTCCTGTGAGGATCTGATTCATTCATCCCCTGCATAAACTCTTCAAATTCCATAGAGATGTCAAAACCACCCTTAGAAATATAAGACCTCTGAGGAGTGTTTACCTTTGCCTCAATAAAGGCAACTTGTCTGTTGTTGTTATCAAGCAAAAATACCGCATCTGCATCTCCAAAATCTGAGAAGGACTGTTCGAGCAATAGCTTAGCGTCTGAGATTTGGAAATTCACATTTCTATATGGAAAGCAGACTAACTTAAAAAATTGATTAAGAAGTTGTAGATTATTCTTAGAATATGCTATCTCATAGAATAGTGAATTTAGCATTCCCCTTTCAGAATATCCTATAATTTCCATTTTGCATCTCTCCAGAGGCAATTTCATATAGTGTTCTCGGGCTATACGAGGTTGCGACCCACGGGAGCGGAGAGTCGCAGAGGAAAGTGCCTCTGATTTCTCTAAGGAATATTATAATCATAACGTTTTCAACAACCATAACGTGATGATGCCAATAATCATGGCAAATAGTATACTTGAGAGAGTCCCGATTAAATAATACTCTGCAAATTTTCTATCCTTAAGCTCTTCAAAACGGGCTATGGACTTTGCGGCAAAGATTATCGCCATTGCAGTATATTCGCTGGCAAGTACAAAGGTCAATGCAAAAATTCTTTCAAGAATTCCGATAGCCGCCCCTGCTCCTTTCAACCCTCCTCCTTTTTCTGGTAAGGGAAATTTTTTCAATATAGCCTCTATCACAAAATAGCCAAGTATTACCGTTAGTACATATGCAAGAAAATATATCAGTACACTTCCAACGTTTAGTTCAAATGTCATTTACTCACCATGTAAAGCATATTTGCTTCATTTTCATTTGTAAAGCCTACACCCTTTACATTGGTTTTCTCATAGCATAGGAGACCATCTAGCAATTTATTCACAACAGCTTCACCTTGAGAAATTGCGCTCCAATTGGCCCCCTTTAAGATCTGCGATACAGATTGTTTCGATATGCCAAAGTGTTTGCCTAATTGTTCATAAGTATAATTTATATGAGCTCTATAATAACTCACTACTTCTTGTTGTCTCTTTGTCCACGAACTTCCCAAGACCTCAATGAAGTATAACAACGTGTTAATCACATCGTCTATCTGCCTTGGTGTATCGGAAGATAGGATAATAATACGCCTCTTCCTCTTTTTGCATAGTTCCAATGCATTTCTAGCGCGATAGAATGCACTGCCTCTCGTACCGATATTTTCAGATAGTGGTCTTTCGACAAGACCTATCCCCACCCCACAATAAAATCCAACGGGCAATTTACTCTTAATAGAATTATAAATTATGTAGGCTTTTTTTGGCTCTATGAGTATGCCTTGAAATTCGTCGCCAACCGTTGGTTTAAAGTCTACAAGAATATCATTAGCGAATTCTCTATTTATCTCTTTCAAAGTTCTATCCAACTTCTTGAAAACATTAGACCAATTATCTATGCTCCTTGACCCTATTATATCCCCAGTTATTACACAGCCATCAGGCTTCATATTGCTCCACCACTACATAATGTTCCGAGTATTTACACGTTTTTGTTCCTGCAGCCTCTCCTCTGCGATTGCGTATAACTCGTTCATATGCGACAGAGTTGTCGTATATCTCTCTGACTTAGGGGGATAGACGACATTAATGTCGCATATCCATCCTTTGGGTGCCCCCCTCTCAGCGTCCATCTCCGCACCTCTCGTCAGTGTGGGCTCCTGCCTCGCTCGCATAGGAAGGAGGATAGCAACGCGCCCCTAAATAAAACTTGCTGAGACCACACGTGGCGCTCTTGTCCGATCCACTGGTGCGCAGTGGTAACTGTTATCAGGAAGCGTTTATATGAGGTAGGGGCATCACCCAACGATGCCTGAGAGGTTCGCAGACCGTATAAAGGGGATACAGGTCTCGGGGATAAGGAGGATGTTTGAGTCCGCGCCCCCCGGCGCGATCAACCTGGGTCTGGGGGAGCCGGACTTCACACCTCCACCCAACGTGATCGAGGCGCTGATGAGCGCTGTGAGGTCCAACAGGAACAGATACGGACCGACAGCAGGGATACCCGAGCTGCGCGCTGCTGTGGCAGAGAGGCTGAGGCGCTTCTGCCCTGGTGTGGATGAAAAAAACGTCATGATTACGTGCGGGGCAACTCAGGGACTCATGGTGATCGCGCAAACGATCATCAACCCAGGGGACGAGGTGCTGATCCCTGACCCGGGCTTTGTGCTGTACCAGAGACACGTCATGCTTGCTGGCGGGATCCCTGTCACGTATCACCTGACCCAGAGAAACAGGTTCGT
>JBFMEL010000063.1:0-11659 GCA_040753455.1 Thermoplasmatota archaeon
CGCAGGGGAGCGCTACGAGATGGTGAGGGCATGCCTCTCCAAAGAGGAGATGGCAAGGGTTGCGATCGTGCCGTTGGAGGACCTGAACCGCTACCCGCTGTGGGCGGCGCACGTGCGCTCCCGCTGCGCATCTCTCATCATTTCATCGTCGGAGATAAGGCTATGGGAGTGCTATTGACGAAGGGGATTTTTCACCAACAACAAAAGTTCCGCGCACCGCATCCCAAAGGATATTAGTATCGCTAGAGATACACCCTGCCCGATTGACATGAAATTCAAGGACAGAGACGTGGTGTCGATACGGGACTTCTCAGTGGACGAGATCGCGCACATCCTTGATGTGGCCAGGGAGATGGTCCCCATCGCCGAGGGCAGGGAGCGCAGCACTCTTCTATCAGGGAGGATATTGGCTACACTCTTCTTCGAGCCGAGCACGCGCACGCGGCTCTCCTTCGAAAGCGCGATCGCCAGGCTGGGTGGGCAGTACGTGGGGTTCGCAGACCCCGAGGCAACCTCTGCCAAGAAGGGGGAGACCCTTGCAGATACAGTGCGCATGGCAGAGGTCTATGCAGATGTGATCGTGCTGCGGCATTCGAGGGAGGGGGCGGCAAGGCTGGCCGCGGAGTTCTCGTCCAAGCCAGTGATCAATGCGGGGGATGGCGCGGGGCAGCATCCGACCCAGACCCTACTGGATCTCTTCACCATCAGGGAGGAGCTGGGAGGGATAGAGGGGAAGAGCATCGCCCTGATGGGCGACCTGAAGTACGGGAGGACCGCGCACTCCCTCGCATATGCACTTGCGCTCTTCGGTGCCTCGCTCACCTTTGTGTCTCCGGATGAGCTCCAGATGCCGGAGGAGATCGTCGAGCGCCTGAGGGGTCAGGGCTGCGAACCGCGGAGCGCCAGGCTGCTCGAGGACGTGGTGGAGGACATAGATGCGGTCTACGTGACCAGGATACAGAGGGAGCGCTTCCCAGACCCGAACGAGTACCTGAAGGTCGCCGGAGGCTACCAGGTGAACCTCGAAGTGCTGAAAGCCTCAAAGAAAGGAGCGATCGTCATGCACCCGCTGCCCAGGGTGACGGAGGTGGCTCCAGAGGTGGACGGCACAAGGCATGCGGTGTACTTCAGGCAGGCGTTCTACGGCGTGCCTGTGAGGATGGCGATCCTCGCGCTAGTCCTCGGGGAGGTGGGGTAGATGCCGAAGGAGATGAAGGTGCAGCCGATAGAGAACGGGACGGTGATAGACCACATCGCATGCGGCATGGCTCTGAAGGTGCTGAAGATCATGGGGCTGTCCGATACCAAGCCCAAGACCACGGTGAGCGTCCTGATCAGGGCACCGAGCAAGAAGACGAAGTGGAAGGATGTCGTGAAGGTGGAGGGGAAGGAGCTGAAACCGCGCGAGGTGAGCCAGATAGCGCTGGTAGCGCCGCATGCCACGATCAACATCATTCGGGACTTCGAGGTGACGAAGAAGTTCAAGGTCGAGCTGCCGAGGGAGGTCAAGGGGATCGTGCGCTGCCCGAACGCCACCTGCATCACGAATCAGAGATTACCATCAGAGCCTGTGGAGCCGCTCTTCACCATAGAGTCCGAGGAGCCTGTCAGACTGCGTTGCGCCTACTGCGAACGCATCCTCGAGGACCCTGGACAGTATTTTATTGAGTGATCTCTACTCTTCCCTCAACTCCCCTCTGTAAAGCGCGTATCTGCGGCGCACGTGCCCCCTGATGAGCGGATCATGGGATGCGATCACCACCGTGGTGGAGAAGTCCTGATTCGCCCTCTTGAAGGCGTCGATCACCACCTCGCAGTTCTCATCGTCCAGGGAGGCTGTGGGCTCATCGGCCAGCAGCACCGATGGACTGTTCGCCAGCGCTCTCGCCACAGCCACGCGCTGCCTCTCACCGCCGCTGATCTCAGTGGGGATGCGCCCCTGGCATCCATCCATCTCGAAGGTGCGCAGGAGTCCCAGGGCTTCTTTTTTGGCATGCCTGTTCCCCGCGATCTTCATGGGGAGCATGACGTTCTCCAGGACAGTGAGGTCGCTGAGGAGGTTGTGGCTCTGGAAGACCATCCCTATCTTGCGAAGGCGCACGCATGCCAGTTCCTTCGGGGACAGGGTGCTGGTATCAAAGCCGTTGACGAACACCCTCCCGCTGGTAGGGGTGTCCATGCACCCTAAGAGGTGGAGGAGGGTGGTCTTGCCGCTGCCTGAGCGCCCGCAGATCAGCACGATCTCCCCAGGGGACAGCTCGAGGCTCACGCCCCTGAGGACGCTGTACGCCCCGTCGTAGGTCTTCCACACGTCCTCTGCTTTTAGTGCATGGGTGTGCACCGATAGGGATTTATCTTCCATGCCTATCAAGTGCTCGTAATCTGGTGGACCGATAAAAAACTTTGGAGCGCAGGGATCGGGATGAGCGGCACATGGAGCAGGATCGTGGTGCGCCGCAGCAGGCGCTCGACATGGACGATCATAGGGATCGCGCTGTGCGCCATGTACCTCACGGGTACGATCTCGCTGGTGGAGGGGCTTCATCAGACCACCAGCGGGATTGCGTCGAGGTTTCACCAAGGTCCGATCGTAGTGTACGATGGCGATGAGCTGGAGGGGAGCAGAATGCCCCTATCAGATATGGAGGGGCTGGAGGGTCCTGCAGCCAGGGTATCACTGGTGATGGCGGAGCTCTACCCGCGCGGCACCGGGGTTACACTATCCGCGTACATCGCCTCCGTGGATGATCCGGAGGGGGTCATAGGGCTCTCCATCGACGATGGGGCCTACATCGGCTCCGCCCTCGCCGCGAGGTTCGAGGAGCTGGGTGCAGCGCTTGTCCAGGGCTCGATGATCCTGATCACTGTGGGCGGAGCGCAGCACGAGGTCGAGCTCACCGGGATATATGGGGACAGCTCCATCCTCTCCATTGACTGGCTGCTCTTGAACCGCTCGATCCTAGAAGCTCTGGACCCCACGCTGGTAGGGCACAGCTCGCTCCTTATCCTCCCGGAGGGGAGCGAGGAGGACGCAGCAGCGCTGGAGGAGATGGGGTACACTGTCCAGACCTCAATGGCAGTGCTGCGGTTCTTCGAGCTGGGGATCTACCAGATCGAGCGGAGCCTCTGGGCTGTCCTGGTGGTCACAGGGGTCATTGTGGCGATCCTCACGTACAGCGCGCTGTCTATCGAGATCGCATTCAGGGAAAGGGATGTGAGCTTGCTGCGCTGCATCGGGGCGCCATCGAGGCTCATCGCGGGTGTGTTCGTAGCCCGTGGTGGGTACCTTGCCCTCATCGGGGCAGGGATAGGTGTGGCTGCCGGATACCTTGCCGCGAACCTGCTGGTCTCCCTAGCCGCGCTCAAGGGGATGATGACGATGATCGTGCCCCAAGCCAGCGTCGGCTCTGTGCTCGCCCCGATCGCTGTGGTGGTGCTGGCTGGTGTCGCGGGCGCAGCGTTCCCATCCTTGAGGGCAGCGCTCTCAGGGGGTAAGAGATGATCGTGCAGAGAGGTACTGCATTCACAGGGATACTGCTGTGTGCCATACTCTTCTCCCTCTCCATCCCTCTCCTTTTAGGGATAGCCGAGATCCCGGAGAAGAGCTTCGGGCAGGATATCCTGACGCTCTCGCAGGCGAGCTCTGCAGAGCCGCTGAAGGAAGAGCTGGCTCATGGGCTCAAGGGGGTGAAGGGGGTGGAGGCTGTCAGCGCTGAGATATACTCCTTCAGCGCCATAGGGGACGAGCCTGTCTTTGTGAGGGGTGTGGTGCTGAGCGATTACATCGCGCTGGAAGGGGCAGAGCTGGAGACCCGTGATAACGATACATGGCGCTTTGCGGTGGTCGGCGCACGCCTGGCATCGAGGCTGGGGGTGCAGATCGGGAGCAGGGTCGTGCTCACGGGCTCTGTCATGCCGAGGGTCATGGAGCTGGAGATCACAGGCACATACTCCATGCCCTCGGGAGGCAACGATCTTCTGGTACCCCTCTGGGTGGGCAGGGCGAACGCAGGCCTGGGGGAGGGGATGGTGCACACGATCAGGGTAAGGGCTGGGAACATGAGCGCTGTCGCTGCATACCTCGAGAGCACAGAGGAGCGTCTCGTGCTCACTCAGGGTGGAGGGGTGTCAACACCCATCAATACGAACGCTACTTCCCTGAGCACGGAAGAGCGCTTGGCGCTGAGGTATCTGGATGCCGCAACGTTCAAAGCATCCAACGGGAGCTACATCAGCCTCTTCGTGCAGGAAGGGGCGCAGAACGTGCAGGTGGTGGTGGGGGGTTTCATCGTGCTTGAGGGCGCTCTGACGTTCGTGGGCTCCATCGCGGTGATGAGCAGGGTGCTCGCCTACAGGCGCGTGGAGATAGGGATCCTGGGGGCGATCGGTGTCACGAGGGGGAGGATCGTGAGGATAGTGGTTCTAGAGGCGATTCCTGCCTGCGCTCTGGCATCGGTGGCGGGCGTGATGCTGGGCGGCGCTCTGGCATCCATGGTGGATCAGATGGGGATATTGGTGGTCTTTGGACAGCCCGTGACCCCTGTGTTCACGATGCATCTCATCCTCTCGATGATAGGGGCGATGCTCTCGATCTCCCTCGGGGCATCTGTAGCCTCTGCCTGGGTGCACGCCTCCGCCCGCCCGGAGAGGGTGATGCGGGAATCCGGGGAAGAAGTAGCCCCACACTTGGAGATCCGGGGGTTCCTGGAGGCTGGGGATTGAGGCGCTCGGCGCTCTTGAGCCTGGCACTGGTGGTGGTTATCGCCCTGGCTCTCAGGCTGGTGCCTTACATTGCATCCCCTTATCCCTACAACGTGGACGGCTATCCGCTGGCAAGAGGTGCGGAGCGGGCGCTCGAAGAAGGACACTGGACTGTAGAGAACTCAGGCTCGGGGATAGAGGCGTACAACGCGAAGATGCCTGGCTTCTCCCTGCTCCTCGCACATCTCGCCGCCCTCACTGGTATCCCTCCACTCAGGGCTGTGCAGCTCCTCACCCCGCTCCTCGGGCTGGGTGCTGTGCTCTTGGGGTTTGCGCTCGCCAGGCGCCTTACAGGGAGCATGATCGCAGGCCTGGGATGCGCCCTGTTCCTTGCGATGCACGGGTTCTTCGTGTATCTCACAGCCGCAGCGATGAAGGAGGCGCTGGGGCTCCCGCTGCTCATCCTCCTTTTCCTCCTGTACAAGCAGAGGAGCGAGCCCAGGTGCAGGATGCTCTCGGCCATCATCCTGCTGCTCCTTCCCCTGGTGCATCATCTCACAGCCCTTATCGCCTTTCTGTACGTGGGGATGACCACAGCCGCTCACCTCATACAGCGATGGCGCAGCGGAGAGCTCCGTGCACATATCATCGTGGAGGAGGCATGCCTGGGTCCTGCGCTGGGGATATTTGCCCTCGCATACTACCATTCTGTCTCGATGGAGTTCTACACCGGGGTGAGCAACATGCACGATCTTGCCCTGCTATCGGCGATCACGTTCCTCGCCATGGTGCTCTGCGTGATCCTCTCCCTCCCCGCGCTCTCGAAGCCTTGGTTCCTGGTGGACGTGAGCCCAGGGAGGATATCCTCTGCGCTGCTCTTCGACGAGAAGTCCCTGGCCGTGCTGATATGCTTCGGGGTACTGGCTTTGAACAGCCGCATCCTCGTATTTCAGGGCACGATCCTCACCACCACCGCCCTCCTGATAGGGGTGCTGCCGCTCGTGCCGCTGGCGCTTCTCGCCATTGCTGGCTACAACCTCATCCGCTACTCTGCAATGCAGGAGAGGGGGGCAGTGGCTGCGATGGCTCTGGCGCCCATAGTGCTCCTGGTATTCTCTATTGCCAGGGGCTTGGACCCCTTCTCCTTTGCGCTGGCGTACAGGGCTGTGGACTACCTGGACCCCTTCTTAGCGCTCGGTGCTGGTGTGGGGCTGGCGTTTCTCATGGCACTGGCTGGGCGGCGCTGGGCTGCGCGGAAAGCCTGGCGGTTTAGCATGCGCGCGGTGACATGCCTGGCGTTTGTCCTTCTCCTGGCTGCGAGCGCATCGCTCGCATACAGCGGCGACCGCCTGTATGGTGTGAGGAACGACACAGATCCACATGAGTTCACTGCTGGCGTCTGGGCATCGGAGCATGGCTTGGAGCCGATAAGCACGAACTCCAGGCTCTACGAGATCTATGCCCCTTACTTCGAGCTCTCGTGCGACTCCACCCTGCCCTACCGCCTGAGGGAGGGGATGGAGGCCAGTGGTCATGCGCTCGTGCTCTCTGATGAATGGACATCCCTGGGTGCGCAGGGCTTCTTCTCATCGAGGATCGTGGTCCCCGAGCAGCGCTTCAATGAGGCACTGGATGGCGGGCACAAGGTATACAGCGCCGGGCATGAGGGCGCAGGGATCCACATCGTCATGGGAGATGAAGGATGATAGAGATAGACGGCTCGAGGGGGGAGGGCGGGGGGCAGGTGCTCAGGACAGCGCTGACGCTTTCATGTGCTCTCGGCGCTCCATTCTCGATCCATTCGATCAGGGTCAAGCGCCCGCACCCGGGGCTGGCGCACCAGCACCTGACCGCTGTGCGAGCAGCGGCGATGATCTCCGGGGCAGAGGTCAAGGGCGCAGAGCTGGGCTCTACCAGGCTCGAGTTCGCACCTGCGGGGGTGAGCAGCGGAGATTACATCTTCGACGTGGGCACTGCTGGCAGCATCTCGCTCGTGGCGCAGACAGTCCTTCTGCCCCTAGCCCTTGCCTCCGGCACCTCCAGGCTGATAATAAGAGGGGGCACGGATGTGAAATGGTCCCCGCCGATCGACTATCTGAGTCATGTCATCCTCCCGGCACTGAAGCGCATGGGGGCATCCGCCACGCTCGCCCTCGTGCGGCGCGGCTTCTATCCCAGGGGGGGCGGGGAGGTGAGGATCGAGGTCTGTGGTTCGAAGATCCTTAGACCCCTGAGGCTGTCCGAGCCTGGCATCCTCGAACGCTTCGATGTGCTGGTCGCGAGCGCGGGGCTGCCGGGCCATGTGCCAGATAGGATAGCATCGGCGTGCAGGCGCCTCCTTTCTCCGCATGGGGAGGTGGTGGTGAGCACCGAGGACTGGAGCACGAGGGCGCACAGCACTGGTGTGAGCGTCTGCTGCCTCGCTGTGTTCGATGCCTGCGTGCTGGGCTCTGCGGGCGTGGGGGAGAAGGGCCTGCGCTCCGAGGACCTGGCAGCACAGGTGGGCGACCACCTGCTCGGGGAGGTGAAGGCGGGTGCGACCGCAGACCTCTGCGCAGCAGACCAGCACCTGCTTCCGATGGCTCTCGCGCCCGCAGGCTCGGAGTTCAGCGCGAGGGGGCTTAGCACCCATGCGGAAACGAACATCGAGGTCATCGAGCAGTTCCTCGGAAGGAGCTTCGAGATCGAGGAGGGAGAGGGGATGGTGAGGGTGAGGCGGGTGTGATCCAATATGTGCAGCACACCTCGAAGTAGCTTCGAGATCAAGGATGAGAGGGGATGGTGAGATCCCATATGCCCAGTATACCTCGAAGTCCCTGCATGCTCGGAAACGAGCGCTCTGGCAGCAGCCATGGCTCAGGAGGGAAGGCGGATGTCAGATGAGATCTCCTCCTTTCTCTCATCTGTCAGGAAGCTCGTGGTGATAGGGCTGGGCAATGAACTGCGCTCGGACGACGCTGTGGGGCTGGAGGTTGTGCGGAGCCTGAAAAAGCATGAGGGAGCGGGTCTGAGGGTCTTCGAGGCTCACACCGCACCTGATGCCTTCATCGCGCCCGTGTGCCGTGCAGCGCCCACCCACGTGCTGATCTTGGATGCTGCAGAACTCGGTGCAGAGCCCGGTGCCTGGCGCCTGCTGGGCGAGGAGGAGATAGCCGAGGGGCTGTTTACCACGCACACCATCCCGGTGACCGAGGTGGCAGGGGAGTTGAGGCGCAGATGCGCTTGTGCGGTGGGGATCATAGGGATGCAGCCGTGCGCGCGGGGCGCAGGGACAGCGCTGAGCGACGCAGCGAGGAGGGCGGTGCGTGAGGTATCTGATGCCATCCTGGATGCGCTGAGACCGTATGATCGGGAGAAGGGGCTACATGATCCACTGCCCATGAACCCAAGCTCTCCATATAAATGGGACTGATTTCGAGATCGAGCTGGGCGATGCGCTCGGTGCTTCTCGACTTAGCCCTCTGTCCCGCGCCCATAACGCATGTGCAGCTTGCTCTCCCTATCACGATAGAGCCCGCCCTGGTCCACCATGATCTCCAGGTAATCGGCAAGCACGGCAGCGTCGTTCCTGTCCGCTCCGATCTCCCTGCTCACGAGCGCCACCGCCTTCTCTATGCTCTTCCCCTCGCACCTCTCGAAGAGGTAAGCCCTGAGCCTCACGACCCCGGGTGCCTGGGAAAAGACCAGGGCTATCTCGCTGCGCAGGGCATCGCGCACCTCGCTATCAACTTCGATCTGTGACATGCGGAGCAAGTGATGCGGAGTGGTATATAGGTTTTCGTCATGTCAAGGTGCGGAAAGCGCAAGCCAGCAGAGTGACAAGCGCGGGGAGCCAGGGGAGTGGGAAGGGAAGTGGGAAGCGGGGTGAAAAGCAGGAAATATGGAGTGCTCGTGCCTAGAAATGATTTTGATCAATTGACTGATTAGGGTACCACTCTATACACCCTGATGGATATAGTTGCAAGTCCATCTATTCCGTTAGCAATTATCTCATATTTGTATGTGCGTGAACTCTCTTCAAATGGTTGTATAGTACAATAATTCTGGGCATCTCGATCAATCACAATTTCAAGGTTGTCATTCGGAGGTTTTACCGATAGTGACCCACTGAGACAATTACTCGAATTTATGAATCTATAGTTTGGGATATACACCTCAAATGGATAGGTAACGGATTCCTTAATCGCAAAACTAACGCTTCCTGGCACCTCATCTATTTGCGTGACATTCCCTAACACTACTACAAATGTATAATTATCGCTGATATTCGATTTTGGAGCAACTATTAAGAAGTTTATGAATAAATTCTCATCCGTCTTCGGTTTGCATACCAAGAAATTCAGGGCAAAAATAATAATGATGCAAATAATCACACCGATAAAAAATACCTTTTTTCTTTGCATTTTCCCACTTCCATATTCAATCAACACCATCTAGGCCATCTCGGAATAATTCATTCCAACACTCACTACAATAATAGACACGATTTCCAGGGGCGTCCTGCATAGCGCAATCATTCTTACAGTGGTATGAGTCATCCGATTGGTGTGATGCATCTAGTTTGCCGAGGATATTATGTCCAAGTTCATGCATGAACGCACTGGCTACATGCTGTGAGTCGGCCTTCCCAAGAAGTTGCAGTGTTCCGTGGTATACTACGAACGTTGACCCGCCTGCTTCGCTTCTTCCAATGACGGTTGGACCATCATGCTCATAAATTGCCATGAGGCACCAATGGAAGATTCCGTCGCGGCTTGGGGTGAAGTATACATCCTTAAACTCTTCTACGGTATCTAGTGTATTTGGATCGCCAGTACCGCTAAACCAAATCCACCATGGATCTTCATTAGTTACTGTGCCTCCGCCCATCCATCCATTATCGATGTGCAGTGCGATATGGCCCGATGAAAAAGCCTTCTTAAGTTTCCATATCGCTTCGATTGGAAGGTCGTGGCTTGGCATCCAATCGACTTCAACAAAGAGGTCCATATATTCAGGGCTCCCACCAAAGGTATACATATCTCGAGTGATAAAATTTTGATCATTTATTGCAACAGGTATTTGTCTACCGCACCAAAATTCTTCCCAATTTCTTAGACCATCCTTGTCGCTATCGTCCGGTCCATCAGTATTCGATTTCAAATTAAGCCCATATTTGTCCTCCCACCAATCTGGAATTAAGTCCCCATCGCTATCAAGGTTGGGAACGGTAGGATCTGATCCGTACGTGTCAATTTCCCTCCAATAAGTTAACCCGTCATTATCAAAATCACTCTGCCAGATGTCAAACCAAATATCACAGTCGTTCTCGTCATTTCTTCCATCATCTGCTCCATTTTCATGTCCATACCCATTGGAATCCCCAAGATAATCATCACCTACCCATATCCCATCCTCCAAGAGATACCATAGCTTTAGGGAATATCCTACTAGGCTTTCCCCATCAATGTCGCATATATCGTCGTTCTGGTCAATATCATCACCATATTCACTATCATCATCCATAACTTTCAATTCAATTGGAATTTCGGACGATGCTTTTTCGTCAGGCACATTTACATCGAAAAGATCAGGGTCTCGTAAGATATTAGTGTCCTTCCCCGCAGGTTCAAGACTGCTGTACCACGTGTCATGAACTTTTACTTTTATGTATAGGTCAGCATCTCCGTAAGGATAATTATCCGTATCATCGATCACAAGGATTTCCTTAATCCATATCCTCAACCATATGTCGACCAAAGGATCAGAATCATCGTCATCGTCCACCCCGTCATCATCTGTATCCTCATCAATCGGATTGGTCTTCCAGGTAGTAACCTCTTCGCCATCAAGAAGGTTATCCCCATCTGTGTCGTCAATTAATGGGTTGGTTCCCGCTTCTATTTCGATGTTGAGTAACAAAAAACTGATCTCGAAGATGCCGACATATAAATAAACCCACACCGTAACGCTCTCGGCGCCCCAGAACAGGGCATCGCCAACATTTAGCGAACTCACGGTCGCATAAATATTACCCGCACCGTCCCTTATGTCCCAATCGTAGCCAGCATAAAAGTCGCACCCGGCGAAGCCAAGGTTTGTAAGGTCAACAACAAAAGGTATCACTGGAGTAGGAGGAGTGCCGATACTCTTTGTTGTTACACCGTTCGTGATGTATAATGGGGTTCCAGGCGGGTAATACAACCATGTGGTGCTGCCATAGAAGGTTCTCTTATATAATGCGGTTACTTCTGTTCCGTCATCTAATCCGTCGTAATCTGTGTCTGGATTGAGAGGGCTAGTTCCATATATCATTATCTCATCCCCATCATCCAGCGTGTCTGTATCTGAGTGCTTATTATCGGGAAGGGTGCCATACACCTTAACCTCCGTGCCGTCTCCGAGGCCATCTCCATCTGCGTCAGCGTCTAGTAGGTTACTTATCTCAGTCCCTCCATCGAAGTTCTCAGCCCACTTCCCCTCACCAAGAGAGTCCCAGTACGCTGCCTCCTCTCCGTCGTTGAAGTAGTCGTTGTCCGAATCTAACCTCAACGGGTGTGAGCGATACCCCCCACTGAAAGCCGGAGATGCATTGGGATCACCGACATCACCCTTCCACTCTTTCGCATCCCAGTGAAGGTCTTTGTCATCATCGTCCCATCCATCGTATAGCCCATCACCATCTGTATCAGGGTTTGTCTTGGAGGTTTTGGTCTTTGCACTATCTCCAGCCGTATATGTTGTTGTGTGCTCGTAATCATCCCTCAGCCCGTCCCCATCCGTGTCTGGGTCTAACGCGTTCGGTTCATCTACACTTCCATCGCTCAGCATGTCTGCATCGGTGTCCGCTATCCATGGATCTGTCCCATAGGTCACTGAGGGAGTCAAAGTCGATCCGTATTCCTGTTCCTGTTTGTCGTTTAAGTAGTCGTTGTCGGAATTAGAGTTGCCTGGGTGAGACTGCACAAAATAAGAGGTA
>JBFMEL010000064.1:0-11553 GCA_040753455.1 Thermoplasmatota archaeon
GGCTGCGGGACCACCGGAGGAGTTGCTCTCGCTCTTCTCCCGAAAAGACTATCAGTGGGGCGACGCGCATGCCCCTATATAGGGGTGCAGGTTATTAATTTATCGTTATTATGTTACACACCACTAGGTGGTTATACTCATTTATACATATTAAAGTTTGTAAAGTTTGTTGTCTAATAGTCTCTGCGAGGTTGCTACCAGTGTAGGAAAATATATATTTCACACCTCCCATTACCTCAGCTTTGTTCCCAATGCACCCCTGTCCCTGCCACAGGACTGCCCTTTTGAATCCCCTCCTGCGAGAGCCCACCTCTGTTTGGAGAAAACCACTTCGCAGAGACTATGGAGGACGAAACTTTATTTAGGCACCTCTCTATCCGTGCGCAGGCGATCAAATGAAGGCTGCGGTGCTGTATGGAAAGGATGATCTGAGGGTGGTGAAGGACTTCGAAGAGCCTGTCTTAGGGGACAGGGATGTGCTCGTACAGCCCATGCACACAGGGCTCTGCAGCACGGATCGCAGTTTGTACAGGGGTTTTGTGCCCTTCAAGCCCCCTCTGATCCTGGGGCATGAGATCGCAGGGATCGTCAAAGAGTTGGGCAGCGCTGCAGCAGATATATCTGTGGGGGATCATGTGATCATCCCTCCTGTCTTCCCAGGGTGCGAGGACGAAAGCTGCGACGCATGCAGGGAGGGGCTCACGAACCGATGCAAGAATGCTGTCTTCATCGGACACGGGGTCCATGGGGGGGATGCGGAGCTGATCGCTGTACCTGCCAGATACGTATTCAATGTGGATAAAGCTGTGCCGCTGGATGAGGCGTGCATCGTTCCAGATGCTGTCTCCACACCTTTTCACGCGCTGAGGAGCAGATCCGTGCCTCCGCACATCTACCAGGGCGCAAGCATGCCCGGGGAGCTGCTGGGACGCAGGGGGCATTGGCTGCACGGCAAGAATGTGGTGGTCTTCGGCGTCGGTGGGGTGGGCGGACCCGCGATCAACCTCGCGGCAAGGTATTTTCAGGCTAAGAATGTGGTGGCTGTGGATGTCATCGAGGATAAGCTGGAGTTCGCCAAGAAACTTGGGGCTACGCACACAGTCAACTCCCGCGCCTTTTTCGAGGACGCCGGCATAGAGATCAGAGACCTCTCAGGAAAGGACAGGGCAAAGGCGATCTCCGCGTTATCCAAGCACATCACCTCGCATCTGGCGGCAGAGAAGTTCCAGGTGGACCTGGTGGTGGACTGCACAGGGGTGCCCGACAGCTTTCCAGTGGCTGTGGAGGTCGCGAGCAAGAACAGGACTGTGATCCAGGTGGGATGGCCTCCCAAGCCTGTGACTGAGTTCCTGAACCAGAAGATCATGGACAAATACCTGACGATCAACGGCACTTGGGCATGTCCGATCTCCGAGATGGGGGAGGTGGTTTCTGCGGTGGATTCCGGGGCGGTGGACCTTCACCTCCTGGTCACGACCAGAGGCTACACGCTCGACCAGCTGGAGCATGCGATACAAGATCTCGAGGCGGGCAGGATATTAGGCAGGGCAACGATATCGATCGTGTGAGGGATGCGAATGGAATACGCGCACATAATAGTGGAGGAAAAGGACAGCATTGGAAGGATAGTGCTCAACAGACCACCTTTGAACGTCCTGAATATAGCGATGATGAGGGAGATCAACGATGCGCTCTCCTCTTTCCAAACAAAAACGCTGAAGGCGCTGGTCATCAAGGCAGAGGGCAAGGCGTTCTCCGCAGGGGTGGATGTGGCGGAACACACCGCAGAAAAGGTCGAGGAGATGATCCATGTCTTTCACGAGATATTCAAGAATCTTCAGGGGATCGGTGCACCCACAGTGGCGCTCGTCAACGGCGCTGCGCTGGGCGGCGGCTGCGAGGTCGCATCGTTCTGCGACATCGTGATCGCCTCTGAGAAGGCGAAGTTCGGGCAGCCCGAGATAAAGGTGGGGGTTTTTGCACCAGTGGCTGCAGCGCTCCTTCCCAAGATCATGGGCAGCAAGAAGGCGATAGAATTCCTGCTCACGGGCGAGAGCCTGAGCGCCAGCGATGCCAGGGACACGGGGCTCGTGAACCATGTAATCCCAGTGGAGAACTTCGATGCCGAGGCTGAGCAGTTTGTAAGGGAGATGATAGCGAGCAAGAGCGCGGTTGTGCTCCATCTCACGAAGAGGGCGCTCCTGGAAGGGATGCACCGGAGCTACAGCGAGGCGATAAAGAGGATCGAAGCGCTCTACCTCAACGACCTGATGAGGACCAGCGATGCCCGCGAGGGCCTGGCAGCCTTTCTAGAGAAGCGGCAGCCCGTGTGGAGGGATGAATAGCACTGGACATCGCATCACTCGCCCTTGAAGACGGGTCTTCTCTTTTCCAGCACTGAGCGCAGCCCTTCGTAGGCGTCTCTGGTCGAGAAGATCTCCGTGAGATGTGCGATCTCCATCTGCAGCCCCTCGTTCAGGTCAACGATCGTTCCGTCGTCCACGAGCTTATTCGCCAGCTTCACAGCCAGTGGTGCTTTCCCGGAGATCGTTTTCCACAGCGTTTGTCCCAGAGGATCCTGTGCTTCACCCGAGAGCAGCCTTCCTATATTGGCGTCCGAGAACTGCTCCTTGATCTTTTCAAACTCCTCGGAAAGCACCACTTCTTCTCGATTCGATTTTCTCAGCACATCCCTGCTGCGGACCAGCGCAGCGATCCTGCGGTCTGCGTCCTCCGAGGGCACCACGTACTCCACCAGCCCTATGGCTGCAGCGCTGCGCGCATCGAGGATCTTCCCTGTAAGCACCATGTACTTTGCCAGCTCCTTTCCTATGTATCTGGGTGTTCTCTGAGTCCCCCCCAGCCCCGGGTATATCCCGATCCCTGTCTCTGGAAAGCCGATGCTGCCCTTCTCCGTGGCGACGATAGTATCTGCAGCCAGGGCGATCTCTGCGCCGCCGCCCAGAGCCAATCCATCCAGTTTCGCGATGACCTGTTTTTCTGATCTATCAATCCTCTGAAGCACTGCATGTCCAGACTTTGTGAACGCAACGATATCCTCTATCTTCCCTGCATCGATCTTGTCTATGAAGTACTGGATGTCCGCACCTGCGACAAACGCCTTTCCAGCACCCTCCAGCAATATCGCATCCACGGCGGGATCGCTCTCGGCCTCCCTGAATCGTTCTTCCAGCTGGCGCATGACCTCCTCGTTGATCGCGTTCATCGCCTCAGGTCTGTTGAAGATGATCCTCGCAATCCCGTCTTTGATCACAAGATCCACATAGCTGATCTGCCAGCCTTCCCTGCGCTCGTACCGCTCCCTCAGATTCGCGGGGATCCGCAGCTCCGGATGGAGCCTTGTGAAGCTCTCGACGACGGCATACGCCCGCTCGATCCCATATCTGTTCATCATCTCGAAGGGACCGTACCTCCATCTCAAGCCTATCTTTGCACCCCTGTCCATGTCCTCCATTCTCGCCACGCCTTCCTCCACAGCCTGGCATGCGATGGTGAAGACCGCTCCCAAGAGCCGTTCCTCTACAATCCCAGCAGCATCTGGATCGCTCTCTCCTCTCAATTCCCAGGGTTCTCCCTTCTCGAACTGGCGCCTCAGCAGTGCAGAGGGGGAGTAAAAGCTGCCGAGGTGCTCGCCGAGGCTCACGGCGGAGTGGTAGGCGACAGGTATCCCTGTGGCGTTCATTAGTGCGAAGGGTCCGAGCCCTATGCCGAAGACACTTTTCGCCACGGCATCAACCGTCGGAATCTCTGCCTTCCCTTCTCCCACCAGCCTCGTGGCTTCGTTCAGCCATGGCACAAAGAAGCGGTTCACAGCGAATCCAGGCGCATCCTTCACATCGATCCCGATCTTACCTATGGTGCTGGTGAACTTCTCTGCCAAGAGGAGGGCATCAGGGCTCGTCTCCCTGGTGGGAACGATCTCCAGGAGCCTGTTCTTGGCAGGGTGGTAGAAGAAGTGCAGACCGATGAACCTCTCCCTGCGATGCACAGCCTCGGCGAGGGCAGCGATCGAGAATGAGGAGGTGTTCGATGCGAGGATGGTATTGGGCTCGCAGACAGCGTCCAGCCTCCTGAACAGCTCCTCCTTGACCTTCATATCCTCGAACACAGCCTCGATCACTATGTTAGCATCCATCACAGCCTCGAGCTCCGTGGTGCCATGGATGTGTCTGAGGACCTCCTCCGCACGCTCAGGGGTGAAGATCCCGCGCTCCACGCCTTCGTTCAGGGTCTCGCGGATCATCCTCATCCCCTTCTGCACGAAGCGCTCCTCAGTATCCACCATCACGACCTCTATGCCCTCCTGGGCGATCCGCTGCGCGATCCCGCTGCCCATCGTTCCGGCACCGATGACACCGACCTTTTTTATAGTCATTCCATCCCTCACGTCAGCTCCTGCCCGGCATCCTCACCTCTACGACCACTGCGGCAGCAGAATCCCCTGCTGCGCATCCCGCGAAGAGCCCGTATCCCCCGCCTCTCAGCACCAGTTCCTCGATCAGCTCGATGATCAGTCTGGCGCCCGTGGGCCCCTGCGCATGTCCGTAGATGAGCGAGGAGCCGTAGTTGTTCATATCCTTCCAGTCTAGATCCATCTCTCTGCAGAAGTAGATGTCGTTGACTGCGAAGGGGTTGTGGGACTTGATGACCGAGATATCTGCGATGGAAAGTCCTGCCTGCTTCAGTGCAGCCCTGGCTGCGGGCACGACAGCCATCGCCATGTACCCCCTCTTCGCCTTGCTCTCGCCATAGGACACGAGCCTTATTACCACATCCTCGTCCTTCGCCAGCCTCTGGGCTCTCTCCTTAGTGGTCACGATGATGCCGCAGTTGCCATCAGCAGGATGGGTCTGCGTTCCATAGGTGATCATGCCGCCCGGCAGCACAGGCTTGAGCCTTTCCAGACCTTCAAGTGTGGTCGGATACACCCCTTCGTCCCCATCCACCGTGGATATGACACTGCGCCCTGCGCGATCCTTGATCTCGATAGGGGCGATCATGTATCTCTGCTGGAATGCGCGATCCTCTTTCAACGCGTCCTGATATTGAGTGTACCGTAGGAAGGTGAGCCTGTCCAGCTCTTCTCGTGTGATCCCAGCCTCCCTCACCACGTTCTCCCCTGTCTCTATCATCGCGTTCTTGGCATAGGGATCAAAGCCGAAATTGTCCCAGACCCAGCTCTCTTTATCAACAGTCCCCCCTGGTGCCTGGGGGTTCGGATAGACGAGGTGCGGACCGTTGGAGCAGCGGTCTGCGCATACCACCAGGATGCATCTCCCGGTGCCTGTCTCGATCCCCTGGGCAGCGCTCGCCATGCATCTCGCGCCAGTGGCACATGCCTGGGCGATCATGGGGCCCGTGATCTCCTCAGCGCCGAGCATCCCTGCCAGCCAAGGTGTACCATAGAAGGTGTGCAGCTGCGGCACTGTGATCCCTAAGATGACCTCATCGAATTCCTTCGGCGATATCCCTCGCTCAGCCAAGAACCTCCTGCCGATCTCAGCCGCGAACTCGATCGCGTGAAGGTGCTGAAAGCTCCCCTGCCACCTGCAGAAGGGGGTGCTCCAATAGCCGCGGTATGGTATGTATGCCTCTTTGAAAGCCATGTTCGAACCTCCTTGTGCCCGGGGGAGCGTTTCGTGCGTTATATCCCTTTGGGTTAGCTGTCTCGACACCAGATACAATTAAATATCATCACCCCAATTTCTCCCCCATGCCGATGAAGGTGCGCAGCGGACACATCATCTTCGATAGGTACGTGAAGTACAAGGACCTGGCACCGATCTTCGAAGACCTCTATCTGCAGTTCCTCGAGCAGAGCGGGCAGATGCCTGAGGACCCTGAGATTACGCACATGCTGATACGCGAGAACCTCATGGACCTCGAGCTGAACAGGAAGCCCGAGGGGTTCAACCGCCAGGGCAAGATGAGGCTGATCTTCCCGATCAAAAAGGACAGGGTGGAGATGTACATATACCGCTTTCAGCACGGGGCTAAGAACACGGACGTAGCCAAGGTGACCGAGGCGATGAGCGAGCTCCTCACCGAGAAGAAGCTCAAGCACACCTTGGACTGGGATATCATGGAGATGCACAGAGGGAGGAAGTGAGATGCGCAGGGATCTGATGGAGATCATATGCTGTCCTGTCTGCAAGGGGGACCTTAGCCTCACAGTGACTAAGGAGGACGAGCACGAGATTTTAGAGGGCACACTGCGCTGCCCCAAGTGCGACTTCGACTACCCGATCGAGGACGGGATACCGAACCTCCTGCCGCCCGAGATGCACGAGAAGCGGTAGCAACCCTTATATCATATCCATCGAGGGCAGAGATGCACCACGCACTCTATGATAGAGCAGCAGGGCAGTGGAAAGGGGGCGCATCCCAAGTCACGCTCGCGCAGGTGCCCAGGCAGATGGCTGAAGAGACCAGGCAGCGCCTCACAGAGGCAGGGGCTGTGCGCAGGGACCTGAAAATAATAGAGGAGGGAATGGTGGTACAAATACCACTTTCCAGAGGGCTCGGGGAGGCAGAGATAGCGCAGCTCCGGGAATGGGGCGGAGAGACGGTGCTTGGAAAGGCATCGCCGAGGAAGATGCGCTGCACGCCCTTCGAAGAGATCGCTGCGCTGCTCCCCCTTCCTGCGGCGCTGAAGCCGCTCCTCCCCAGGAAGTGGCACATGATCGGAGATGTGCTCGTCCTCCGCTTGACACCGGAGCTTGATCCCTATCTGGCTGAGATCGCCAGCACCTATGCCCGCATCCTGGGGGCGAAGGCTGTGCTTCGGCGCAAGGAGAGGGTGAGTGGTGATTACAGGGAGCCCGGTGTGGAACTGATATGTGGCTCAGAGACAGAGACCGTGCATGTGGAGAACAGGGTGCTGTTCAAGTTCGACCCGCTGAGGATCATGCTCTCGCAGGGGAACGTGGCTGAACGCAAGCGCATGGCATATGCCTCCAGCCCTAAAGAGATCGTCGTGGACATGTTCGCAGGGATAGGATACTTCACCCTGCCGATGGCGAAGCACTCGCATCCCAGGATGATCGTGGCTTACGAGATCAACCCGCTCGCGTACCGCTACCTGGTGGAAAATATAGCGCTCAATCACCTCACGAATGTCACCCCTGTGCTGGGCGACTGCCGCGATGCCGAAGAGGGTGTTGCGGACAGGGTGATCATGGGATACGTTGGCACGACACACGAATACCTTCCAAAGGCGTTCAGGATCCTGAGCGCGCGAGGGGGCACGATACACTATCACGAGACCTCCCCCCTAACGCTCTGGCCTGACAGGGCGGTGCAGAGGATCGGAGAGGCCGCGAAGAGGGAGGGGTGGGGGATTAGCACGGTGGGCACGAGGGTGATCAAGAGCTACGCACCAGGCGTGGTGCATGGGGCGGTGGATGTTGAGGTTAGGGATTAGAATCAAACACACATTAAACCTAACCGAAACGAAGACGCATCCCAATCAAACTCCAAGCAAAATGGATGCGTCGTATAGATTTAACCACGCTCCCAGCATTAATTCCATAGGGGTAGGAGTTGAGGTTAGGAATCATAATCTCAGCGATACCTGACCGAAACACAGACGCATCCCAATCAAACTCCAAGCAAAATGGATGCGTCGTATAGATTTAACCACGCTCCCAGCATTAATTCCATGGGGTAGGGAGTCGAGGTCAGGGATTAGCATCAAACGCATAATAATGCCCAACTGAGATGAGGAGGGATCAAAACCCAGGGGGTGTGGATGCGCCGTATAAATCGAGCCACGCAAACCCGTTAACCACATCTTTTTTATAGGGGCTGGGTGTTGACAACCTGTCAGTCACGGGACCAGTCCCGTTGGAGATGTTCCTGCATGAGCGCAGGAGAATCCAGAAACGCAGCGCATGCTGCAGGAGATGACAACGATGCCAAAGAAGAAAGCCAGGATAGAGGAGGGGGCGATGCAGACCCCCGCAGACCAACCTGCGCCTGTGGAGCGGCGCCCTGCGAAGGGGATGTACCACTACATAAGGGATGCATGGGCTGTCCCCGAGGACGGTTTTGTCGATGAGCTCCAGTGGTCCAGGATGATCGAGTGGCGCAGAGCGCCCCAGGTGACGCGGATCGAGCGCCCAACAAGGTTGGACAGGGCAAGGGCACTGGGATACAAGGCGAAGCAGGGCTACGTCCTCGCCAGGATCAAGGTGCGCAGAGGGGGGATGAGGAGGAGGGCGATCAGGGGCGGGAGGAAGCCGAAGCGCAAGGGGATACTGAAGATCACGATGGGGAAGAACATCCAGCGCATCGCGGAGGAGCGCGTTGGCAAGCGCTTTCCCAACCTGGAGGTGCTGAACTCTTACTGGGTGGGTGAGGATGGCAGGCACAAGTACTACGAGGTGATCATGGTCGATCCCCAGCACCCTGTGATCAGGAGCGATCCCAAGATCAATTGGATATGCGGGGCGCAGCACAGCGGGCGCGCAACGCGCGGGCTCACCTCCGCGGGCAAGAGGGGCAGGGGGCTCAGGCACAAGGGCAAGGGTGCTGAGAAGGTGCGGCCCTCGGTGCGTGCCCATCAGAGAAAGGGAAAGTAGTCAGCCCATCACTATGTTCGAGCTTGTAAGGGCGGAGATAGAGCGTGGCGATATCGAGAAGGCAGAGAAGCGGATAGGCGGTCTTCTCAAGAGCAATCTACCACATGCTTTGAAGGAGAGGCTGAGGTGGGAGAGGGAGCGGGCGAGGAGGCTGGTGGTAGAGTATCCGTACGATCGTGAGGAAGCCGTGAGGCAACTTCGTGAAGAGGTCAGGGGATTCAGGCAGAAAGAGCTCGATGGCTGGATCGAGAAGGGGCTCGTGGACCGCAGGACCATCGAGAGCGAAGATCGGTTCCAGCGCCGGTTCATACCGAACCTGTTCTATGCGGATCCAAGGCTAAAAAAAAGAAAGAAGACAGAGGATCGCACGAGGGAGGAGATGAGAACCCTCCTCAATGCTCGAATAAAGGATCTCATAGAGACGGGAGAGGAGAAGAGGTACAGGATCAGGGCAAGGATCACTGTGGATCTGAAGAGGGAGGGGAGAAAGGTGAGATGCTGGCTTCCCTTTCCCAGGGTCGAAGGCTGTATCGAGGGTGCAAGGGTGATCTCCGCCTCTCATGAGCACGTCCTCTCACACGAAAGAGCGCCTCAGAGGACTGTGTATTTCGAGGAGCGGGCAGGAAGATTCTTTGTCGAGTTCGAGTACACGATCTCAGAGAGGTTCAACGCGATCCATCCTGAGGGGATAGCCCATGAACTCCCCAGGGCGTATCTGAAGGAGGAGCCGCCCCACATTATCTTCACACCGTACGTCAGGGCGCTTGCAAAGGAGATCGTGGGGGATGAGCAGAATCTTTACCTCAAAGCCAGAAAAATATACGATTGGATCACCAAGCGCGTGCATTACTCATACGTGCGGGAGTACTGCCTGTACGATAACCTCTCAGAGCTCTGCCTGACCGCCCTCAAGGGAGATTGTGGTGTTCAAGCACTTGGATTCATCACGCTGTGCCGCGCAGTCGGAGTGCCTGCCAGATGGGAATCCGGGTGGTATGTCACTCCCAACTTCGCAGGCCCCCATGACTGGGCGCTGTTCTATTGCGGGAAATGGCTGCCTGTGGACTGCTCCTTCGGCGGCGCCAGGAGGCGGCAGGAGAGGCTCAGAAGGTTCTACTGCGGCAACCTCGACGGATTCAGGATGATTGCGAATGCTGAGTTGGGCGGTAATTTCGATCCCCCGAAAAGGCACTGGCGCTCTGACCCATGGGACAATCAGAGGGGGGAGGTGGAGACAGCGAAGGGCAACATATACTACGATGGCTTCGACCACAATATCGAGGTCATATCGTTCGAGGAAGAGGGTTGAGCAGAGGAGATTGCAGCGCTCCTTTGTACCAATCTCTGCGCAGTTGTATATATCGGGGCGAGGAGATACCCTTTTCACTCGGAAGATGTGCTCCCTTTTCCCTCCTCATGCTCGGATAGGAGCCTATCCTCGGGATATGCGCACGAGGATAATAGACCTCGATAGGGTGGATATACAAGCACATGAAAGCGACAGAGACTGTGTGCTCAGCAAGCATTATATACATTCTGCGCATTCGCAGGGGACGATGGCAGGGAGCTCCAGAACGCTGAAGATTGTTCTGTTGGGCGAGGGCGCTGTCGGCAAGACATCCTTGGTGAGGCAGTTCGTGGAAGGGAAGTACAAGGACGAATACATCACCACCATCGGCGTCAATGTGAAGAAGAAGCAGATAGAGGACATGGGTCTCACGCTCATGCTGTGGGACATATACGGGCAGAAAACAAGACCCGAACTCCATGCTGCGAACTACCGCGGGGCGGAAGGTGCGCTTGTGGTGTACGACAGCACGCGCAGGTCCACCTTTGCCAGCATGGCGAGCTGGATCTCTGACCTTTACAAGGTGACCGGGAAGATCCCTGTGGTGGTGCTCGGGAACAAGTACGACCTCATCAAGGAGTTCGAGAGAGAGGTGGGGGCAGCTGCCACGGCGCCCAAGGAATTCCACGCCTACATGCAGGAGCATCACAAAGGGGTGGTGGAGTACTATCAGAGGCATTTCGGCAGTGTGCCCATCTTCGAGCCAGTGATGTTGGCATCTGTCCTGAAATGGGCAGGGATGGGGCGCAACGAATTCGATCGGAAGTTCCCATACTTCCAGACGAGTGCGAAGACGGGCGAGAACGTCGAGGAGGCGTTCAGGACACTTGGAATGCTAATGCTGGGTGAGCAAGATGGGAAGCAGAATATCGCTTGATGCCGAGAACATCCAGGCGCTGAGGGCGCTCGAGATGCAGAAGGGTGGTATGGAGGACGCAAACTGGCTGATGTACCAGTACGGAAAATGCATCGGCACCACCAACACCGAAGGGCTGAGGTGCATGGTCGATGAGCTGCCGCGGATGGCTGCGCAGCTCGCGATCTCGGACGGCATACTGAGCATAGAGGTCTCCACGAAGGAGGGCATAGTGGTCAGTCCCCATGGGGAGCGGAGCGTTAATGACGATCATTTCTGCGCCGGCTACCTAGCGGGCATGGTCTCCGCGCTCTTAGGAGAGGAGCATGTGGCGGAGATACGCGAGGGTGTTTTTGCGATAGTGCGCTCCTCGGAAAGGATCGAGCCTTGGCTGTTCTCTAGCGCCTCTGGCGAGGTCAACATACCCGACCTTGAGAGGGGGGAGTCCTACCTCATAGTGGACGAGGTCAAGAACGCGCCCAGCACCTTCAAGATATTCATCACCGCAGTCAGGGGAGGGATGCCTGGTCTCTGCATATCGAGAATATTTCCTCCGAGGGTGGCAGAGAGGTACGAGGACGCCTGCCCGGTGCACTTCCAGACGATATGGCTCAGCACCACAGAGAGCTCTGACGAGGTCTGTTCCATCAAACCTGAGCGGTACGACCATGAACTGTACAAAATGATATCCGCGTTCCTGAAGGAGTCCAGGGGGGTCGTGATGCTGCACGGGATAGAGTTCCTGA
>JBFMEL010000065.1:0-10793 GCA_040753455.1 Thermoplasmatota archaeon
GGCCTCTCTAAGCTCTACATCGTTGCTGTAGATGGGCAGGACATCGTCAGCGAGGTGACCAAGTCAACGCGGCGGCTGATCGACGAGCTAGAAATACCTATTACGCAAAATTTGGGAAGTTAGAGAAGACTAATATACAGAGAGCGTTAATCCTGGCGCAATGCCCAAAGATACGATCAACTTTGCGGAGATAGAGAACAAATGGCAGAAGCGCTGGTCTGAGGCGCGGGTCTTCGAGGCAGAGCCGATCGAGGGAAAGGAGAAGTTCTTCATCATCTTCGCCTATCCCGGGGTGAGCGGCTATCTGCATGTCGGACACATGCGGTGCTACGCATACGCGGACATCCTGGCACGATACATGCGATCTCGCGGGAGGAACGTCCTGTTCCCCGTGGGGGTGCATCCGACTGGGAACGTGGCGATCTCCCTGGCACGCAGGGTGGAGCGCGGTGACCCAGCCACCCTCGCATCTCTCAGGGAGAACGGATGCCCGGAGGAGATGATCCCACGCCTGGCATCGCCATCAGAGGTCGTGCGCTTCTTTTCCCAGGTATATGTGGAGCAGTTCTGGCAGCGGTTCGGGTTCTCCGCAGACTACCGCAGGTTCACCACCACGATCGACGAGGGCTACAAGCGCTTCATCCAGTGGCAGTTCAAGAAGCTGATGGAGCGCGGGCTGCTCATTCAGAAGCCCTACTTCGGCACCGCATGCATCCACTGTGGCCCTGTGGCTGTGGACCCCTCGGAGACAGACCTCTCGGAGGGTGGAGGGGCGGAGAAGCTGGAGTTCACGCTCATAAAGTGCAGGGCCGGGGAGGAGTATCTCGTTGCTGCCACGCTCAGACCTGAAACTGTATTCGGTCAGACCAACTTCTGGGCGAACCCTGAGGTGGAGTACGCGAGGGTCAGGGTGGGGAGCGAGCATTGGATCGTCAGCAGGGAGTGCGCGGAGAAGCTCTCATACCAGATGGATGATGTGGAGGTGGTGGGGAGCGTGAGCGGACGAGCCCTCGTAGGCAGGAGGTGCCGTCCCCCCTTCATCCACAGGGAGGTGGCTGTCCTTCCAGCGAAGTTCTGCGATCCGGCTATAGGTACTGGGCTGGTGACCAGCGTGCCCTCCGACGCCCCGTATGATTGGGCTGGGTTACTAGAGATGATCAACGACCCGGAGCGGTGCAGAACCTATGGACTGAACCCGGAGGAGGTGGGGAGGATAGAGCCCATCCCCATCATCGAAACCCCTAACTACGGTCCGCTGCCTGCTGTGGAGATATGCGAACGGCTGGGTATCAGCAGCCTCGATGACCCCAGGCTCGAAGAGGCGACCAAGGAGATATACAGCGCCGGGTTTCACAGGGGGGTGATGAACGAGCGCTGCGGCGAGTACGCAGGGCTTCCAGTGGCGAGGGCGAAGGAGGAGATCAGGGACGCAATGGTTCGGCAGGGGGATGCTGCCCTCTTCTACGACCTGTCCGAAAGGGTCACATGCAGGTGCGGCGGCAGGGTGGTGGTGAGGCGGATCCCAGACCAATGGTTCATAAACTACGGGGATGCGGAGCTCACGGAGCGCTCCAAAGCGCATGCTGCTGAGATGACGATCGCCCCCGAGGAATACCATGCCAACATTCAGTCGGTGCTGGAGTGGTTCCAGGAGAGGGCGTGCGTCAGGCAGGGGAACTGGCTCGGCACCCCCTTCCCGCTTGACGAGCGCTGGACGATCGAGCCGATCTCGGATTCCACGCTGTACCCTTTGTACTATCTGGTGTCGAAGTACGTAAACGCCAGGGAGCTGCATCCTGAGGAGATGGATGACGCGTTCTTCGATGCCGTGTTCCTGGGGAAAGGAGAACTAGGCGGGGGAGCGGAGCGCGTGCGGAAAGACGTGCTTTACTGGTACCCGCTCGACATCAATCTTGGCGGCAAGGAGCACATGACCGTGCATTTTCCTGTCTTCCTGATGAACCACGTAGCCATCCTTCCAAAGGAGATGCTGCCCAGGGGGATCGTGGTCAACTGGTACATCGTGATGAAGGGTGGCAAGATATCGAAATCCAAGGGCGGTGCGGTGCCCATCCCGGATGCGGCACAGGTGCACACCGTGGACGCCATGCGCCTGTACTACGCGCACTCTGCCAGCCCGTTCGCGGACGTGGAGTGGGACGAGAAGCTCGTCAGCGGCTACAGGCAGCGCCTGGAGCGCATCTTCGCCCAGTGCATGGAGCTCTCTAATTTTCAAAGAGGAGGGGAGGAAAGGATCGACCGGTGGCTCGAGACCAAGACAGCACAGTCCATGACGAGGGTGATCAAGGCATTCGAGAGGTTCGACCTCAGGGCTGCGGCTGGGGAGGTCTATTTCACGATCCCTGAGCAGATCCGCTGGTACATGAAGCGCGGAGGGAAGGGTGGAGCGGTCCAGCGCAGCCTGCGCCTCTGGGTCCAGATGATGGCTCCCTTCACCCCCCACATCGCCGAGGAACTATGGGAGCTCATCGGAGGCGATGGCTTCGTGTCCACTGCTCTCCTTCCTACCCCTAAAGATATTGACGAGGGGGTGCTGCAGGAGGAGGATTACATCCTCTCCCTTTTAGAAGACATCGCGCAGATAAAGAGGGTCACGAAGATTGAAAAGGGTGTGCTGCATCTCTACGTGGCTGAGGACTGGAAGCGCAGGGTCAGGGAGAAGGTGCTCGAACTTCATCGCACTGGCACGAAGGATCATGGCGCCATCCTCAGGGCGGTGATGGAGATGAAGGAGGCGAGGGCGCATGGAAAGGCTGCTGCGGGCTTCGTGCAGAAGCTGACGAGGGATATTGCCGCAAGCCATCTGCCCATCGCTCCGGAGAACGAGCACGCGCTTCTCCACGAGGCTAGAGATTTCCTCTCCAGGGAGACAGGCTGCAGGGTCGAGGTGCATGCTGCTGATGAGCTGTGCCATGACCCTAAGGGCAAGGCTGCGGCTGCTGTCCCTGGGAGGGCTGCCATCTATCTCGAGGCTTAGACTGCCAGACCATGACCGCATGATCCTTTTCATAGGGGTCTAGGCGTATTGCCTCGAGCAGATCGTAACCCTTGGAGATCGTTCCCTTCACCCTCTCATACACCTGTGAAGGTGGAGAAGAGACGTCTATGCTCCTGGCTTTCACCGCGATGATCCCCGCACCATCTCTCGATAGACAGGCACGAAGGTTGGCGAGAAATACCTGCGCCTGGTCCCTGCTGGCGATGTCCTGATACACCACGTCCACCCTTCCCACCACGTGTGCGTAGCGCCCGGGCTGTGCCGCATCAGCAAGGATCGGGAACAGGTTTCTCCTTCTTGAGGAGAGCGCCACGAGCTTCTGAAAGGGCTTGGGCGCGATCTCCACGCAGAATATCTGCCCCTCGGCGCATATGTCTGATAAGTGGCTCGCTGTCGTGCCGCTCGCAGCACCGAGATACAATACACGGCTCTCCCTTTTGAATGGAAAGATCGTTCCGCCCTTGTGCAGATATGCAGATAGCTTGCTCCTCCTCGGGTCCCAGACCCTGTATTCCTGTCCCTCTGACCTGAAGATCTCCTCCCCATAGACCCTCTCACCTGGCACGAGGTTCAGCGTCGCGATGTCTCGAGCGCGGGAGTACACCCCCTGAAACCGGAGAGGCTTGGGCTTCACACCTGCGCGGGAAGGAGAGAAGGGTTAATAGTTTTGTGAGCAGGGAGCCCGAGTGCCTTGCTCTGGGCTGTCGGCTTTGGAGGAGAAGCCGATGACACGCGCTCGATCAAATATTACTCGATATACCCCTGAGGATAATGCTGCTGCCCTGCAAAGATGCAACAACCTCAAGCATAGGCTCATGGGACGCCTCGGTTCCTTCGCAAACCTTTTCAGCCACCCCCTGATACCAGGGCTGTGCCGAACCTCCTGCAGATGCTCCTCGGACTGCTGATGGTCTTCTTCATCCCAGGGTACCTGCTCATGAACGCGGTCTTCCCTCGCAAAGGATCCCTGGACACCGAGCTTGACCTGCTCTACCGCGTTGTGTTCGGGATAGGGCTGAGCATGGTGCTGGCGATCCTGGTGAGCTTCGGCTTAAACGCCCTGGGAGTGGACCCTGAGACAGGCCTGGGATACATCGACGCCCCTTATCTCTGGCTATCGTTCAGTGTGCTCTCCCTTGTGTTTTTCCTCATCGGCTGGTACCGTGGCGCATACCCCATCCTGGGGAAGGTGCATCCCAGGCTCCTGAGGATGACGAGAGCCGAGCCGCGGAGCTTCCATCCTGTCAAGAGATCCCCTGAGATCGCAGCGAGGATACAGGCGCTCTCTGCCGAGAGGGCGCGCATGGCAAGGGACGCCGAGGCATACGAGCGCAAGGAGGCGATGCACACTGGCGTCAAGAGGCGCATCTACACAGAGAAGAAGCAGAGGGCGCTGGAGGAGATCGAGCGCCTGGACAATGAACTGACCAGGCTCACGGGCGGTGAGAACCTTGAGGGATGAGATGGAATACAAGATGGTGATCGCGGTCAGAGAGGACCTGGAGCTCTCCAAGGGAAAGATCGCAGTCCAGGTCGCCCACGCGGCAGTGGCATGCGCGATGGCTGCCAGGGACTCAATTCCCAACATATTCGAGGGATGGGTGTCCGAGGGGCAGAGAAAGGTCGTGGTGCGCTGCGCTGGGCTTGAAGAGCTTAGGGCACTCCATGTCAAGGCAAGGTCCATGGGGCTGGTGACATCGCTGGTCAGCGACGCAGGGCTCACCGAGGTACCCCCGGGGACAGTGACGTGCCTCGGGATCGGACCCGACAGCAGCGCGAGGATCGACAAGATCACAGGCTCCCTGGCGCTGTGGTAAGGGTGCTGTCGCAGTCGTGGGCTGTGCAATAGATATATATTCCAGCCCTCCAAAGTTTTTTATAGCAGGAAAAACTATTACCTCCTGGCGATGTGCCTCAAGGAGGATATCATCTCTGAGTGTGCAGTCGCCATGGGGGCTAGTAGTATGCCTAAAAAATCTACAACAAAGAGAAAAGAAGCGCAGAAAGAGACCGAAGACGCTCAACGGACAAGCGAGGCAGAGGTGCACCCGAGCACCTCACACATCGCGGAGGAGTTGAGGAAGCAGCAGCTGCGAGTGCTGGACGAGGTGAGCGCGAGCATCACCGCGCAGCAGAAGGCATGCGGAGAGATCCTTGACAAGTGGTTAGGTTTCTCCGCAGATACCTACAGGAACATGACGAAGGTCGCCACGGAGGGTGGAAAGAAATACTCCAGCATCTACGACCTCTGGAGCGAGTACTACGAAAAACTGAACGCGAAGATCCTAGAGGCATCGAGGAAGAACCTCAATGAATACACGGATGCTGTGGAGCACTGGAGGGATCTCACAGGTATGCTTGAGGATCTCTTCGTCCCGCCCGCGGAGATAAAACCGGAACGTATCGAGGAGATCCAGAGAAAGTCTGCGGAATTCTCCGATTACCTCGCAAAGAGGGCGGGAGAAGTAGGGGAAGGCGCGGTCTCCGATTTTCTCGATATTCAGTCCACATGGCTCGAGTTCGCAGAGAAGATCGGGAGACTGGTGGGTGATGTCATCACCGAGGATGAGATGTACAAAGCACTGATGGGCACATGGGACTCTGCTGTTTCGCAGATGACAAGCGACATCTCTAACTTCGTGGATACCTCCACGCGAGAATACAAGAGATACCAGGAGATGTGGGACGATATCTTCTCCACCACGGTCAACACCATGATGAGGTCCGCGAAGCCTTTCTTCCGCGGCAAGGAGAGGGCATAGACAGCCCTCTCATCATTCTAATTCACGTGGGGGACATATATGGTGAACGAAGAGCCGGATCTTTCAGATACATGGGGCAGGTTCCATGAGAACGTCCTCTCGGAGATCGATAGGAACATGACGCACCACAGGAAGTTCTACGAGGATGTCTCAGAGAAATGGCGGAGTTTCTCGAACGTGCTCGGGGGCACGATCTCCGACTACATGAAGGAGAACGTTGATGGGACGGAGAACCTTTACAACCTCTGGAAGAACTATCAGATCAAGATGAATGCAAGGATCCAGAGGGCGCATGACACGGGAACAGCGCGCTACATGGAGCTGCTGAAGGTCTGGGAGGAGAGCAGCCTGAAGATGAGAACCATGATCGGCGAGGGCGTTCGGGAAGGAAGGGTGAGCGAGGAGGTGTACCTCGCGTGGACCGACCTCACCACTGCGACGACCAAATACATAAACGAGGCGGCAGCGGAGTGCAACAAGGAATACAAGGAACTGATGGTCACGTGGTTCGAATTCCTCGACAAGATGAAGGAAGGGGTTTCCAGCATCAACCAGTCCAGGGGTCAGGAGGTGATGACAAATGTGCGGGAGATGTGCACCGCCATGGGACATGAGATCTCGAACTACATCACGATGTGCACGAAGGTGACCGTGAACCTCCAAAAGGGATGGATGAACATGCTGGTCTCCACGCGCACCATCTTCTCCAAACTCTTCCCCGAGTTCAACTACGAGGAGCTCTACTCAGGGTTCTTCGACAGGAGCGCCTGGGGACCGTACGGGGCGTTTGTCGCTCCAACGAAGGTGAGGAAGCTGGAGGAGGAGGTCAAGGAGCTGAGGACGAAGCTGAAGGACCTCGAGGAAAGGATGGGAAGATAGGGGTCTGGGAAGATGACGCTAGACAACTTCCTTTCAGAGATGGAAGAGAACATGACGCGCCATGCAAGGCTCTACGAGGATATCTCAGAGAAATGGAGGACGTTCTCGAACGTGCTTGGCACCACGATCTCTGAGTACATGAAGGAGGACAGGGAGGGGGCGGAGGAGCTCCACAACCTCTGGAAGAACTACCAGATCAAGATGAGCGCAAGGATCCAGAAGGCGCACGAGGCATGGGCAGAGCGATACAAGGAGATGGCGAAGATCTGGGGCGAGCACCGTGTGAGACTCGCATCTGTGATCGACAACAACGTCCCAGAGGTTGGGCTGAACGAGGAACTGTACATGACATGGACAGACCTCAGCACATCCATGACCAAGCACGTAAACGAGGCGGTAGTGGGATGCAGCAACGAATACAAAGAACTGACGAAGACATGGTTCGAATTCCTCGACAAGGTGAAGATGGGGATCTCCAGCCTCGAGCAGTCCAGGGGTCAAGAGGTGGTTAGGAACGTGCGGGAGATGTGCACCGCCATGAGTTACGAACTCTCGAACTACATCAAGGCGTGCACGAGGTCCACCGCAAACTTCCAGAAAGACTGGATGAACATGCTGGTCTCCACGCGCACCATCTTCTCCAAACTCTTCCCTGAGGTCAACTACGAGGAACTCTACTCAGGGTTCTTGGACAGGGGGCCCTGGGGTCCTTACAGCACGCTCGTCGCTCCAACGAAGGTCAAGAAGCTGGAGGAGGAGGTCAAGGAACTGAGGACGAAGCTGAGGGACCTCGAGGAGAAGATGGGAAAGAGGGAATAGGGGATTGAAAAGGTGGCGGACGAGCCCAAGGGCGACAAGGACGATGAGGCAGTGGGAGAACTCTTCAGAGAGATGTGGAAGTACCAGATGGAGATGTTCAAGGGGTTCTTCGTTGCTCCCCCTGGATACTCTCAGGAAATGCTGAGGATCCTCAGGGCGCACTGGGACAGGGTCGAGAAGAAGCTGGGGGAACTCCATCAGGATCTGGGGGGAGGCTCAGAAACCCTCCAGAAACATAAGGATCTCTATCTGTACTGCATGCAGTCCTATTCCCAGATGCTTCAGGAGTTCCTAGTGAGCCCGACATTCCTTAACGCGTTGCGCGACACGTTGAATACGGGGCTGACCCAAAAGATACAAGGGGATGAGGTAAGGGAAGAGATACTCAAGGCATGGGGGCTGCCCACACGGCGGGACGTGCACGAGATCTATTACAATCTATACATCATCAACAGGAAACTCGACAAGATAAGCGAGGCGCTGGAACAAACGGAGGAGGGGAGATGATGGAGGCGCTCAAGGATCTCGTCGAGATGAACAGGAGGATCCTCAGGTGTGCCCAGGTATGCGCGAACCCACCGGAGGTGGAGGTGGGCACCACGCCCTCAGATGTCGTGTTCGAGTACAACAAGATGAAGCTCCTGCGGTACAGACCCCTCACGCCCAAGAGATACGAGCCGCCGCTCCTCTTGGCGTATGCCAACATCAACAAGCCGTACATCCTGGACCTTCAGCCGGATAGGAGTGTTGTCAGGAGGTTCCTCGAGGCAGGGATCGAGCTATACATGATAGACTGGGGAGAGACCACCGAGGCAGATATGTACCTCACGATCGAGGATTACATAGACTACTACATCAGATATGCCGTGGAGTATATTCGAAGGGAGAGGGGCGCGAGGAAGATATCCCTCATGGGATACTGCATAGGAGGGTTCCTGTCCACTATCTTTGCTGCACTATACCCAGATAGGATAAGGAACCTCATCATAATGTCCGCGCCTATAAACTTCGACACGGACAAGGGTCCCCTTCATGTGTGGACGAGGTATTTCGACCCGAGAAAGGTGGTGAGGGCGTTCGCCAACTGTCCCCCTGGGTTCTTGAATGGCGGCTTTCTGCTCTTGAACCCTGTGGATAACGCACACCTCAAATACCTCAGGCTGTGCGACCACATAGAGGATGAAGAGTACGTCAAGAACTTCCTTCGAATGGAGAGATGGCTCCATGAAGGTGTAGCCGTTCCGGGAAGGTTCTACGAGGAATACATCAAACAGGGCTATCAACAGAATCTGCTGATAAAAAACGAGCTCGTGGTGGGTGGTCGGAGGGTGAATCTGAAGAGTATCAACATGCCCCTCCTGCTAATAACCGGGACGAGGGACAACCTAACCCCTCCCGAGGCGACCATACCGCTTGCGCAGGCTGTGAAGTCCAAGGACAAAAGGGTTCTGGAGAACGTCTCCGGGCATATCGGAGTCTCTGTGGGTTCGCGGGCACACACACATCTATGGCCCCAGGTGGTGGGATGGCTGCAGGAGCGCTCGGAGCACCTGGAGGATTGAATGGAAGAGTATAACAACATCATCTTCCAGGTCAAAGAGCAGGTGGCGACCCTCTCCCTGAATCGCCCCACGCATCTAAACGTGCTGAACGAAGAGACACTTCTCGAGATGGACAGCGCACTGGACAGGATCGCCAGCGATAACGGGATAAAAGCCGTGGTGCTGAGGAGCAATTGCGAAAAGGCGTTCACCGCAGGTGCAGATGTAAGAGAGATGCGCGAGAAGGATGTTCAAGGGGCAGCAAGGTTCGCAGAGCTCGGACACAGGGTCGCACACAGGATAGAGAAAGAGATGCCGCCAGTGATCGCAGTTCTCAACGGCTATGTGCTTGGGGGAGGTCTGGAGATAGCGTCCGCGTGCGACCTCAGGATCGCTACCCCGGATGCGATATTCGCGCAGCCCGAGATCGACATAGGAATTATACCAGGCTGGGGCGGGACCCAGCGCCTCTGCAGGTTGATAGGGTTCGGAAGGGCAAAGGAGATGATATACATGGGGAAGCGCATCACCGCAGAGGAGGCGCTGGAGATAGGGCTCGTGAACCTGGTGGTGCCCCAGGAGGAAATAGACACTGTTCTGGGCTCGATGACCGAGATCCTCAGGTCGAAGAGCAGGGTTGCCCTGATGGCTGCAAAGAAGGCTATCGAGATGACTGTGGAAGCCTCGCTGCACACGGGGCTGTCCTATGAGGTCCAGAGCTGGGCAACGTTATTCGCCACATACGATCAAAAGGAGGGGATGACAGCTTTCCTGGAGAAGAGGCGACCGCATTTCGTTGACAAGTGAGGTGGTGACATGGGTCTGCTGGACGACAGGAATGCCCTCGTGACAGGGGCATCGAAGGGGATCGGCAGGGAGATCGCAAGGGCGCTGGCGCGTGAAGGAGCCAACATTGTGGTAAATTATCATACCAGCGAGGAGAGCGCGGACGTCGTGGCGACGGAAATAGAGAAGTACGGACGGAAGACCTGGGTGTATCCCTCGGATACAAGCAACCTTCATGATGTGAAAAAGATGAAGGATGCGATCGAGAGACATTTCGGAAGAATAGACATCCTGGTCAACAACGCCGGGATAAACATAGACAAGTTATTCGTGAAGATGAGCGAAGAGGACTGGAGCAGGGTGATATCCGTCAACCTGACCGGCTTCTTCAACTGCACGCATATATTCCTGGAGCACATGCTTCAATCAAGATATGGGCGGGTCATAAACATAAGCTCGGTCGTGGGGCAGATGGGTAACGTCGGCCAGGTGAACTATGCTGCCGCGAAGTCCGGCATCATCGGTATGACCAAGGCGCTGGCGAGGGAGATGGCGCGAAAGAATGTGACAGTGAACGCGATAGCCCCGGGGTTCATAGAAACAGACATGGTGAAGGGGATCCCTGACAAAGTGAAGGAGAGGGTCATCGCCCAAATCCCGATGGGCAGGTTTGGGCTTCCCGAAGAGGTGGCGAACGTCTGCGTATTTCTGGCATCGGATATGGCTGCCTACATCACGGGACAGGTCATAAACGTCAACGGCGGCATGTACATGTAGTGTTGAGCCCAGATATTATCTCGACCTGAACAGTTCCGGTCATCCCCCCTACTTCACCCCATATACATCTCAATGATGTAAGGCAGCCAGGTACGCACCCGGCCGCTCAAAATTACGCACAGAAAACTTTATCTATATGTAGGGGTATTCCCCCTCACATGGCAATCAAACGCAAGAAGAAGAACGGACACATCTACCTCGAAGAATACA
>JBFMEL010000066.1:0-10687 GCA_040753455.1 Thermoplasmatota archaeon
GAGGCGGGCTGTTATACGAGGACATGTGCCTCAGAGCGTAGTTTCGCCTACCCCTCAGCCTATCCTACGTAATAGCGCACGAGGATATAGACCTCGGGGGAGTGGATATACAAGAGCGTATCTGGCTCCGTGCCTTTGGCACTTCGCCCAAATTCCTCGCTTCGCTCGGAACTTCAGATACGCTCAGCCGTTGTCCGAAATTCGGCGAGGCATATAACATGTTGCCCACATTAAACGATTACAATGAAGGAGGTGTTATTACACCTGAGATCTGGTTTGCCCAATCTGGGATGAAGGATAAATTGAACGAAGTTAAAGACGTAAATAAGTTCATCATTACTTTTCCCTATATGAAAAAATTTTCTGAGAAAGTAGAATCTCAAGAACATAGAAAAATTGAGTGGTACCCCAATCTAAGAATATTCGAATTTGAAAACGAGGATATAGGATTTTTTGTGTCATCAATAGGTGCATCTTCAACAGCAATGTTTCTTGAAGAATTAATCTACACGGGGGGCAAATATTTCGTCTTGATAGGGGGTGTTGGGGTATTGCTTGAAGAAATCAAAAGAGGAGAAATTATTATTCCAGATGGTGCAATAAGAGAGGAAGGAACATCATATCATTATTATCCTATGAAAAAAGATGTGAAACCTTCAGGTTATCTCTCTAAAAAATTGAAAAACATCTGCAAAAGCATGGGAGTAAATTTCTATACTGGAAAAGTTTGGACAACGGATGCTCCATACAGAGAAACGCCTTCTCGTATCAAAATGTATCGAAATGCAAATGCAATTTGTGTTGATATGGAAGCCTCAGCGTGTTTTGCTGTTGGTGAGTACCGAAATGTGGATCTTGCTGCTATCTTCTACGGAGGAGATTATGTAAATGAGAAGGGGTGGAACTTTAGAAAAGAAGACATGAATAAATCCAAGGAATGTGAAGAGAGGCTGTTTAACATAGTTTGTAGAGCTCTTAAGGATGTGAAGCAATGAGAGATGAGTCAATGGTGCCTCGCCGAACTCTTCGCAATCCTTCGGATTGCTCGGTGCTAACGCACTCGGACAACAGCGGACTTAGGCGAAATCTGGGCGCGGGATCATACAAGGCGTGCATCTGGCTCGGCGAACTGCGTTCGCCCCCGCCCGAATCTGCTCCGCAACTTCGCATACCCGCAGGCTGCTGGTCCTTCGTTGAGGCACTCTGTGCGGGGCGACCACAACCATATTATCTCCCCCAGAGATTATAGAGCCGATGAGGGGTCTGCTGAGACCTGCGCTCGTGGTCCTCGTGCTGCTCGGAGCACTGCTCCTTTCCAGTCTGGCATACAACGTGGAGCATATTCGATGGGGGAAAGAGGAGCCAGCGCCCTTTGGATTCCCCATGGGCGAGAGGAACGAGAGCGCGTTCGTGGACGCGCAGCTTGCTGACACAGTGAGGTATGCCCTCATCGCCTCTGCGGCTGTCGTGGCTGCGCTCGCTATAGTGGTGGCTGTGTGGAAAGAGGAGCGCTCGAAGCTCGCCAGAGTTTTCCTTGGGGGACTGGCACAGACCTTGATCGTGCTGCTCTTGAGCACGGGTTTCGTGATCCTCGTGATATATGTGGACGCGGCGCTTCGCGGTGTGCCCCTGCCTCGACCATTCTCCGTGCACATAGACCTGGGGAATGTCCTGCTGCTGCTGGGAGCGGGCTGTATCGCCGCTGCGCTGGCATTCATATCCCTCATCGCCCTCAGAAGGGAGAGGAAGGAAGAGGAAGAGATCGCCATCCCCAGGGACGAGGCTGCAGCGCTCATTCAGGAGGCTGTGATGGAGATCAGGGCAGGGAGGGATCTCAGGGGGACTGTGATGAGGTGCTACACGGGTATGGTCAATCTCTTTGAGGATAGGGGGGTGCAGATGCGCAAGGAGATGACGCCGCGGGAGTTCCAGGCAGTGGTGATGATCGTCCTTGGGCTAAAGGAGGAGAGCGTGAAGGTGCTCACCGCGCTCTTCGAAGAGGCAAGGTACAGCACGCATCCCATCACCGAGGAGGAGAAGGAGAGGGCGCTGGAGAGCCTGGAGAGGGTGAGGGGCGCGCTGCTGGAGGTGGATGATGGCCGGCAGTAGTGGGGCTACGAGCTATGACCGCATTCAGCCCGGTCATGGTGCTGGCGGGACGATGTCCCGCGGCAGCGAGATAGCGCTGCACCTGCCCTCCACCTACCTCTTGATATGGCTCGTCATCGCGATCATCGCCCTGCCCCTCCTGAACTACGCGATGTACAGCGGGGCTGTGAGATGGCTCCTATCGCTCCTCATCATCAGTGCGGTGGCTGTGGCTGCGCTCGCAGCCATACATCCTAAGAAGGGGCGCGTGATCGCTGAGATGCCGCCCATATCCATACGAGAGAGAGGGGCGTTCGATGAGCTCGTGGATGTGACCCGGCGCGCCTCCCTTGGCTTCAAATACAGCCAGGTCATGCTGTCCGAGCGCGTGGCAGATGCGTTCGTCGAGAAGGTGAGGATCGCCAGGGGCATCCCGACAATCGATGCGCTGTCGAGCGCCAGGGACGAGGAAAGGATGCGCTCACTATGTGGTGATGAGGAGCTGGCAAGGTTCGTCGTGCGCTCGAGGGCTGCGGTGGGGCGACCGATCTCCCGACTCAGGCGGGGAAGAAGGAGCAGGGAGGGGCAGCGCTACATGAAGGAGACGATGGAGATCCTGGATAAGATCGAGAGCTGGAGGTGATGTATTGAGACCGGAAGAGGTTGGCGAGAGGTGCGCAGCGGTGATACGGGAGGTGGAAAAGGCGATCGTGGGCAAGCGAGCGATCATAGAGATGGTGCTCGCCACGGCATTGTGCGGAGGACATGTGCTCTTCGAGGACTACCCGGGGCTTGCCAAGACGAAGCTGGCGAAGGGGGTAGCCAGGGCGCTGGGCTGCAGCTTCAAGCGTGTCCAGTTCACCTCGGACCTCCTGCCTGCGGACATCACAGGGACATATGTGCTGGATCGAGCCACCGGCGGGTTCGAGATCCGCAAGGGACCGATCTTTACCAACATACTCCTGGCGGACGAGATCAATCGCGCGCCGCCGAAGACGCAGTCAGCGCTCCTGGAGGCGATGCAGGAGAGCCAGACCACCCTGGAGGGGGAGAGCCATGCCCTGCCCGAGCCTTTCGTGGTGCTGGCAACTCAAAATCCAATCGAATACGAGGGCACCTATCCCCTGCCGGAGGCGCAGATCGACAGGTTCCTGGTCAGGCTGAGGATCGGCTACCCAGGGAAGGATGAGGAGGTGGAGATCCTGAGGCAGCGGAAAGAGCGGAAGAAGGAGGAGGTGGACCTGGATCAGATCCTCGATGGCGCACAGGTGTTAGAGATGCGGAGGGCTGTGGAGGAGGTGCACATCGATCCCAGTCTCCAGGACTACGCGGTGGAGATCGTGAGGAGGACGAGGAGCCACAGCCAGGTGGAGGTCGGTGCGAGCCCCCGGGGCTCCCTGGCGCTGATGCATCTCTCCTCCGCGCTGGCCGCGCTCGGCAAGCGGGATTACGTGATCCCTGACGATGTGAAGGGATGCGCGGTGCCTGCCCTTGCACATCGGATCATCCTCAGGCCAGACCCCTGGGTGAAAGGTGTGAAACCCGAGGCGATAGTGACCGGCATCCTGGAGGAGGTGCCTGTGCCGAAGGTGGCGAAGGATCCAGAGGGCAGCGGGTGAGCTTCCTTGATGCGCCGGGTCGCATGGCTGGGGACATCCTCCATCCTTCTCATCGTCGCAGGGCTGTGGCTGCGCAGCGGTACGTTGATAGCGCTGGCGGTCGTGCCGCTGGTGCACATCGCCCTCCTGGTACTCTACACAGGCACCGTGTCCGCAGCGATCGAGGCGGAGCGCATCCTGTCGAACACCAGGGTGATGGCAGGCGATCATGTGGAGGTCTCCCTGCGCCTGAGGAATAAAGGAAGGGAGGTGCCGCTCATGGTGGTGGAGGATGCGTTGCCGGAGGATGTAGAGATCGCCTCGGGCTCGCACAGGCACCTGGTGCATCTTCGAGAGCGTGAGGAATGCGAGCTGAGGTATGTGGCAAGGCTGGCGCTCAGAGGCAGGTATCTCTTCAGCGATATCCGCGCCACCCTGTGGAACCCGCTGAGCATGCAGAGCTCGAGCGCGATCCTCGAAGCTCAAGGGGCGATCTCCGCGATCCCGGAGGTGGAGCCCGGGCGCAGGCTCTCCATCGTGCCGAAGAGAACAAGGAGCTGGGTGGGACAGATCAGCTCTAAGAGGATGGGACAGGGCGGGGATTTCTTCAGCCTCAGGGACTACAGCGTGGGGGATGAGATGCGCAGGATCAACTGGAAGGCGTCTGCGCGGTCCAGCACTCTGATCACCAACGAGTACGTGAGCGAGCAGAGCGGTGATGTGACCATCGTCCTGGATGCGAGGAGCACCGCCCCCATAGGGAACGGATCTCTCTTGGAGGCAGAGGTGAGGGCTGCATCCACGATCTCGGCGCATGTCCTTGCTGCCAAGAATCGAGTGAGCATGCTGGTGCTCAGGGACACACTGGACATGATCCCACCTGCGTTCGGCAGGCGCCAGTTCTACCGCATATCAGAGCGGCTCATCGAGTTGAGGGCAGGCGGGGATCTGCCGTTTGACAACATCATCTGGCTCGTGGAGCGGTACTTCCCCATGGAGTCGCTCATCGTGGTGATCTCCCCCCTGACCGAGCAAGGGATGGTGAGCACGATTCTGTGGCTGTGCTCCAAGGGCTATGACGTGGTGGTGCTTTCCCCCTCGCCCGTGGCTGCGGCTGAGCATGCGGGCGTGCTTGAGGATGTGCCGAAACGCATCGCAGCGCTCGAGCGCGGGAACGTGATCGCCGAGATCGCACGCTACGCAAGGGTGATCGATTGGGATCCATCCAGTTCTCTGACCGCTGTGCTGAGGGGGCTCGGACCCAGGAGGGGCAGGGGATGAAGATCGCTCCCTGCATCGCGGTGCTCCTGGGCGTGCTGATCGCATGGGACATCTCCTTGGTCCCCACGGCGCATCTCTTCCTGTACCTCGTGTGCATCGGTGCCGCGGCGCTCTGGCTCCATCCTGTCTCATGTGCAGCGCTGCAGCGCGCTCCCAGGACAGCCGGGGTGATACATGCGGTACCAGCGGTCCTCCTGGGGATCGGGCATCTGGGCATGCGCGAGCTGTCCATGGGGGGGATCGCGTTCGATGCGTCCTACCTCATCCTGCTCATGCTGCTCTACGAACTGCAGGAATGGCACGCGCGCCTCCTCGGGATACCATACCATCCTGAGACGATGAGGGCTGCGAGGATCCTGGCAGGGCGTCTGCTCGTTCGCTACACGCTCCTGACACTGGCATCCTGGGCTGTGATCTCCCTGGGCATCCTCCTCATCATGCGCCTTACGGAGATATGGAGCTTGCTCGTCCTGGCGATATGCACCCTCTTAATAATCGTGGTGATGGTGCACGCAGCCTATCGTGCCTCGTCCTCCGGTGGTGCGTCGAGCAGCGATAGATACTGGGGCGGCATCTCCTCCACCAGATAGACCGTGGTGCCAGCCTTTCGTATCCTGATCCCGTCCTCGATCGCGCGCTTGGCATCCACGCGCAGTATCTTGGGCTCGAAGACCCTCACCCGCCCTGCGATTACTGCCGAGGCGTAGGTCCTGCTCAAGTGGACCATCTTCCGATCCGCCGGTCTGAGCCCTGTCTCCAACAGCAGGGGAGCTTCCTCTGCCGTCGTGGGATAGTACAGCACATCCGGCACATCCCTGGTGGGAAGATCGAGGTCCAGAGGTATCGAGTGGGCATAGGTCGCCCTGATCTTTCCCTCGCGCAGCTGATAGCGCCCCTTCGGATCCGTTTCCACCACAGCTATGAGATGGTGCTCCTTCAGCCACCTGAAGCGCCTCTGCTTGGCGCGGATCGCGTGTATGAGCGAGTCCAGATCGACCCATCCATGCTCGTCCATGGCGAGCCCATAGCGCTCCGGGAAGTGCCTCAGTATCCCTGCCAGCATCCTCCCTAACTTGTCGAGCTCTTCATCGTCCATGAAGAACCTTCCAGGTTCTCCGCATATGGGGCACTGGTCATCTCTGAAGTAGCCGTGCGTGGTGCATTCCTTGAGCAACTCGGACGCCCCCGATGCAGGCGGTATACGCGGGGAGATTAATAAGTTTTGACCAATGCGGATCACATGGGCAAGCACCAATGGAGATCCCGGGGGGTCCCCGCACATCTTTAAAGTATCATAAGCCCCATGGGGTCTCATGCTCAAGGGCTTCGCGAGGGGTGCGCTGTGCTTCGCGGTCTTCATAGGGGTCGTGCTCGCGATAGTGCTGGCGGCTGCGCTCGCAAACTCGTACTCTGGTGCATCCTTCCGCGACAAGGTGAGGGAATACGTGTTTTACGCCGGGATCATCCTCATCCTGGCGGGCGGCTTGGGGGGAGTTGGGCTCTCTGAGGCAGCATACTACCGCAGTTCAATGTTCACCCTTTCGAGCCGGTATCAGAACGCTATTATGAAGGATCGCATGGAGCGCAGAAGGCAGCAGTTCGCCTTCATGCTCTTCACAGTGGCTGCCGGCGCGGTGCTGGTGATCCTGCCCTGGCTCATCTAGCCGACGATAACTCCATATATCCATCCTCATCTCATGTGCCGTGAAGCTGCTTCAGTTCGACAGGAAGCATGGAAAAGCAAGGCTACTCACGCACACGATGGACGACCTGTGGCACCTCTACAACCTGGTCATGCCGGGGGATCTGGTGCATGCCATGACCTACCGCAGGGAGGAGAGGCAGAGCGACAAGCTCAGGCCAGAGAGAGGGGAGAAGAAACGCATGCGCCTGGGGCTCAGGGTGCAGCACGTGGAGTTTCATGAGTTCGGGGAGCGCCTGCGCATTGCTGGTGTGATAGAAGAAGGTCCGCAGGACCTGGGGGCGCACCACACCCTGAACCTGGAGCCAGGGGATGTGATCGAGATCACGAAGTCCTGGAGGGAGGTGGAGATCCAGAGGATCAGGGAGGCAGAGGAGCAGACTGCTCAGCCGGTGCTGTGCTTCATCGCCCTCGATGATGAGGAGGCGGTGCTGGCGCTCATGCGCCAGTACGGCGTGCAGGAGGTGGCAAGGATACAGTCCCAGAGGTCGGGAAAGGACTATCCCCATCAGAAGGATATGAGGGATGCCTACATGGAAGAGGTGCTGGAAAAGCTGAGGCAGATCGAGAGAGGGGAGGAGGCTATCATCGTACTAGGTCCGGGGTTTGCGAAGGAGGAGTTCCACACATATGTGAGGGCGCATGAGCCGGAGATGGGTGAAAGGCTGCACGTGCTCAGCACTGGACAATCCGGGATGCAGGGGGTGCACGAGGTCTTGAGATCCGGCCTGGGGGCTGAGATACTCGCAGAGAGCAGGGTGGCACAGGAGACCTCGATGGTGGAGCGCTTGATGGAGGAGATATCCAGGGACGGCTTGGCTGCATACGGTCCAGAGGCTGTTCGACAGGCGCTGGGAGCCGGGGCGGTGGAGACACTGCTGGCTACAGACAAGGTGCTGCGCTCTTCCTCCGCAGATGAGATGCTGAGATTGGCTGAGGAGACGCGCGCGAAGGTCATCTTCGTCAGCACCGTGCACGAAGCAGGGAAGCGCCTCGAAGCCCTGGGAGGCTGGGGAGCGCTGCTGAGATACAGGCGTCATCATTCCTGAGAGGCACCGCAGAAACCCTTATGCACCCGTGAGACTATGATAGAGGGATGTGCGGATGCACTAACGCGATGCGCTCGTTCCTCGCGCTCTCGGCGGCATTGTGCATGGTGCTGAGCCTTTGCAGCGTCTCCACAGATTCAACGGGCTCGAGCGCCGAGCCGCAGTGGTGGTCGGGTCAGGGGACATACTACCTGCGCAACGCCTCGTACGGCTATGCAATGATGTGGTACAGCGCGAGGAACCCGCACTACAACGACTTCTCAGCCTCAGGCGGGGACTGCGCGAACTTTGTCAGCCAGGCGCTCATAGCTGGTGGGATGTCGCTCTGGCAGGGCACGGACGGGAACGGGTATGGAGTATATCCTGATGTGGACCGCCCCAGCACGTACAGCAACGGCACCATCCCGTTCTGCGACTATCTTCATCAGCACCTGGTGAATTATCAGCCTGTGGACTACTATTACGTGATCGAGGGGGTGAACGCCACCATTCCCCCTGACATCGCAGTGGGGGATGTGGTGATCTTCGGCGAGGATGCTGTGGACCGCTGGATGCACGCGATGCTCGTGGTGTGGGTGGGTGCAGGGGACATAGGCTTGGCAGCCCACACGACCGATGTGTGGAACGTCTCCTTCTGGACCGAGCTTGGATATGCATCGTTCGACTGCGCGAACTTCTATCACATCCATGTCGAGCTCAGCGAGCCCTTTTCATTCATGGTCAGAACCAGCACGCTGAACGTGCGGGTGGGTCCGGGCACCAACGGACTGTCCCAGTACTACCAGGACATCGGCGACATCCATTCCCTCGAGATGTACGTTGCCATCGGTGCCCACACGGATGCGAACGGCAATCTGTGGTACCAGTTCTGGTTCGACGAGAGGAGCGCGTGGTGCGCTGCAGAGATGGCATCGGGCAGTGTGTATGCATTGATGGTCAACCAGGCGCAGTTCGAGATCGATGTCTCGACAGCGCTGAACGTGAGGGACGGCCCCGGCACCTCATACGCAGTGGCTGGACAGGTATATGACGGTGCAAGGTACGTGACGAAGGGGATGCGCTACGATCCTGTTGGTGGGCTCTACTGGCGCTCGTTCTGGTGGGGGGGCATGGTCAAGTGGTGCGCAGCCAGCTACACTTTCAATGCCACTTCGATCATGAAGAACCTCACCAGGATGAATGTGGGTTTCTATCCTTACTGGATGGGCACCAGCTACAACAGCCTCAGGCACGAGCTGATCACCCACCTGCCCTGGTTCTCGGTAGAGATGAACAGTGCAGGTGATATCACAAACTACCACAATTGGCCCAGCGGCTGGAGCGCTCTTATCGCCCGCTGCAAAGAGAACGGCACGAAGCTGCTCCTCACCGCGACCCTCTTCGGCTCGTCGAGCGTTTCGAGCTTTCTGTCCAACTCGAGCGCGCGCTCGAACTGCATCAGCAACCTCCTCACCCAGACCATCAACGGAAATGCAGATGGGATCGTGCTCGATCTCGAGTACCCGCCCTCTGGAAGCGATGCGGACCTTGCCACGTTCACACAGGAGATCAGCGCGGGGTTCAAAGGGGAGAACCTCCTCTACGAGGTGCACTTCTGCCTCATGCCTTACCCCTGGTCTTCGTATGGCTATGGGGAGCTGTCAGCGATGAACAGCTATCTCGACTACTATTTTCTGATGGGCTACGACTATCACTACAGCGGGAGCGCCACCACGGGAGCGGTCGGTGCCCTGTTCTGGGACAATGATATAGATGCCTGGCACGCGATAGACAGGTACATTCATCTCCTCGGTGCAGATAGAAAAAAGTTCGTCTACGGGGTGCCGTACTTCGGCTTCGATTGGCCTGTGTCCTCAGCCGAATACAACCAGAGAGCAGCCTCCACCACGGGTTCTGGCTCTTCGAGGACATACGATTCCGCGATGAGCAACCTCGAATCCACAGGTGCTGCGCTTCAGTGGGACGCCTTTTCCCAGAGTCCCTGGTACTGGTACTGGAACGGCACGAGCTACAGGCAGGTATGGTTCGATAACGCGACATCGCTGAGGTTCAAGTACCAGCTCGTGAACGAGCTCGACCTCCCGGGGATGGGCGTGTGGGCGCTCGGCTACGACAGCCCGCGCGCGGAGCTCTGGGATGCGATAGACGAGAAGCTGGGGCTCTTTTGTCTCGATGTTGAGCCCGCCAACGGCTCGGTCGTCGGCGGGGTCGTGAACATGAGCATTCATACTTACGGGGGGGTGACGGAGGCATGGCTCAACATCTCAGAGGGTGGATGGCAGAAAGCGATCTACACCACGGAGATCCATCAGAGCCATCTCTCGCAGTTCTACCATCTCTGGGACACCACCACACTCCCGGATGGATGGCACACCGTCCAGTTCAGGCTCAACAACTCCTACGGCTGGGCGAGCTACGAGAACCGCAGCTACTACGTGCAGAACCACTATCACATCCCATTGGCGCAGGGATGGAACTTGGTCTCCCTGCCGCTCGTTCAGCCCAACACGACGATCGAGAGCGTCCTCTCGTCCATCTCTGGGGAGTACGATCGTGTGATCTGGTACAGCCCCCTGGAGGGGTGGAGGCAGTTCTACACGAAGTGGGACCCCGCGCTCAACGATCTCACCCACCTGAACCATACAATGGGGTTCTGGCTCAACGTGACCGCACCCTCGACCACGCTGAACACTACTGGGAATCCTCCGGTGTCGAGCGCCATCCCGCTCAAGGCAGGCTGGAACCTGATCGGCTATCCGGCAAGGAACGACAGCAGTTACACTGTAGGGCAGTTGAAGGCAGCCACCAGCGCCGCGTACGTGGAAGGTTTCGACCCCTCAGCCACATACATGACCTCCGTGCTCCCAGACAGTTATGTGCTCAAGAAGGGCGAGGGCTACTGGGTTTATGTACCAGCAGACACCACCTGGACTGTGGACTGGTAGGCGATGCCACTGCCCTTAGGTTGT
>JBFMEL010000067.1:0-10685 GCA_040753455.1 Thermoplasmatota archaeon
GACGAGGAAGCCCACGGCTATCCACGAGATCACAGCGCCCACCATCAGGATGAGCAGGGGCGCAGACATCTGCCAAGGCGCTTCGTGCGCTGCTTTGCTCCTTCGGCTCCTGCCCCAGAAGACCAAGTTCAGCATGCGGAAGGTGTATGCTGCGGTGAGGAACGCGGTCAGCACCAGAAGCACCAACGGCACTGTCCCTGGACCGCCCAGCTCATGCAACCCTTCCGCAAGGATCATGTCCTTGCTCCAGAAGCCGCTGAGTGGGATCAAGCCGGCTAGGGATAGCCCGCCCACGACCATCGTGAGGTGCGTGAGCTTCATCTCTTTCCCCAGCCCACCCATCTGGTACATGTTCCTCGTGCCCACCGCATGTATCACCGCGCCAGCGCCCAAAAACAGCAGGGCTTTGAACACGGCATGGCTCATCAGATGGAACGTGGCGCCCGCGAACCCGACGAACCCCAGGCCGATGCCGAAGATCATGTAGCCCAGCTGGCTCACCGTGGAGTACGCAAGCACGCGCTTGATGTCTGGCTCCACGAGCGCCATCGTCGCAGCCAGGAAGGCTGTGATCGCACCGATCCACATCAGGGCTTGGGTCCATCCTGTCACCCCTGCGAAGAGCGGCAGGGTGCGCGCCATGAGATAGACCCCAGCGTTCACCATCGTGGCTGCGTGGATGAGCGCGCTTATCGTTGTCGGCGCTTCCATGGCATCCGGAAGCCACACGTGCAGCGGCACCTGCGCGGACTTGCCCACCGCCCCTAAGATGAAGCAGAATCCTGCCAGTGCTAAGGTTCCTGCCTGCAGTGCACCCGCATTAGCGATGAGATATCTGAGGCTCAGCGACTCCCAGAATCCCACGCCCAGACTGCCCATCGCACCCGCTGCGAGCACGAAGATCCCGATGAGGAACGCGCTGTCCCCCACCCTCGTGGTCACGAGCGCCTTGATCCCTGCCCTGGCAGCCTTGGGGTCAGTGGTGTAGAACCCTATCAGGGCATAGGAGCATAGCCCGACGATCTCCCAGAAGAAGTAGAGCACCAGGAGGTTGTCCACGAACACCAGCCCGATCATCCCTCCGATGAACAGCAGCACCAGCGCGTAGTACCTGCTGAGCCCCGTGTGCCCCTCCATGTACTTCACCGAGTACAGCAGCACCAGCGCTCCTATGCCACCGGCGATGGCTGCCATCATCGCGCTCAACGGGTCTATGTACACAGTGAACTCGAGCCCTATGGACGGTGCCCATGCAAAGCTGTAGACCAGCCCCCGGGAGGCGCCGATCCATACCTCTGGAAGGAGCAGCAGCACCATCGCGGCAGTGAGGAAGCCCATCACCACAGCGAAGATGACGCGTGCAGTGTTTCCGCCCTTCGCCACCAAGGGCACCAGCGCAGTCCCTATGAACGGTACAGCGAGCGCGAGCCAGACAAGGATCTCAGTATCAAGGAGCACGGCATCACCCCCTCAGGCGTCTCAGGCTGTCGATGCTCAGGCTGCCCGTGAGCCTGTAGACGTTGACAGCGACCGACAGCATCACTGCAGCGATGATCGCGTCCACGACGATGATCAGCACCACAGCCACTTGAGCTGGTGGACCGCCAGCAGCAATAAAGCTCAAGGCTGCCCCCTTCACCATGATGCTGACCCCGATCGCGCTCTTGATCACGTTCCTCTTGGTGGCAAGGCAGTAAATGCCGAGGAAGAGAAGGGCGAGCGAGAACCCAAGCACCACATCTACCGCCATCGCCACTCACCCCCTAACAGCACGAGGACCCCCAGCCCCCCCGCGAATACCGCGAAGGAGATGATGATCATCGTCACGGCAAAGTCCACCCACAGGGCGGTACCAAAACCCTCCTCCTCCACGTATGGTGCACTCACATCCTTGAGGGCGCTGGAGAAGAGCACCATGAAGCCGATCAAGAGGAGCACGGTCATTCCATAGGTCACGTAAGGTTTCAGAGCGCTCATCTCTCTCCCTCCGTCTTCTCGGTCATCCCTATGGCAGAGAGGAGCAGCACCGTGATCAGCCCTGCAGCCACGCTGAGCTCGAAGACCGCTGCAAACGGCGCCTCCATAACGTAAAACACTCCGCCCAGCAGCGCGCTCGCGATCCCGAGGGCGATGGCTGCCTTCACCAGGTCCCTCAGTTCTATAGCCAGAACGACGAAAAGCACTATCATCAGAAGGACGACAGCGCTCCCTGTACCCTCGATGTCCAGGGTCATGAAGATCACCTTCCGTCCTCATGCGGGACGGGCGCGCCGACATGATGGTTGTATTACATAAAAGTATTGCATGCTACGTGATGACCAGTGTTGTTCCGACATTAGGATTGTATTACATTAAAGTATTGTATGCTACATGAGAGACCAGCATTGTGATAGCATGGCACACAAGTGTGTTATCTGTATTGGCGTGTTCTCACCCCACCCTCCGAAAGCACCTGCAACGATAGCTCGTCAGGGTATCCCTCCTTGTAAATGACCTCCTCGATCCCTGCGTTGACGATCATCTTGGCGCAGACGCTGCATGGATGGTCTGTGACGTACATCTTCGAGCCACGGATGCTCACACCGAACAGCGCTGCCTGGATAATTGCATTCTGCTCAGCGTGCACCCCCCTGCAGAGCTCGTGCCTCTCCCCTGGAGGAACCTTGAGCTGCTCGCGCAGGCAGCCTGTCTCGGCGCAGTGCCTCATACCCCTCGGTGCTCCGTTATAGCCAGTGCTTAGAACGCGCTTCTCCATTACTATCACCGCTCCCACAGCCCTGCGCAGGCACGTCGCCCTAGTGCTCACCAGCTCAGCCATGCGCATGAAGTATTCGTCTATACTGGGGCGCTCGCTGGACATCAGACCCCCAACCCCTCGCAGGTTAATAGAGTTAACCCCGCGCCCGAAGGATCGCATTATTATATATTGAATGATATTGTTTAAATACACAGAAGATATCTCCTTATCTTGCAGAGGTGGTGTAAAGATGGAACCGATGCAGTGGGGCGAAAGGACACAGAAGGCTGCAGTGGTTTGGGTATGCACGGCGCTGATAGCTGGCGCGCTCTCCGCTGGGTGCGCGGCAGGAGGCAGTTCCGGCTCGTCCTTCATCACCCCGCTCGCGGTTCTTCAGCCGCCCGAGGAAAATTACATAGCTAGTGCGCCAATCAGGATTAACTCAAATTCCGAGTTTGACGCCGCGCATGGAGTAAGCGCGGGGAACGGAACTGTTTGGAGTCCTTGGATCATCGAGAACTACGACATCAACGGGACTGGGTATGGGTACTGCATCTACATCGGGAACACAACAGATTACTTTGTGGTGCGGAACTGCTCTCTGCACGATGCGAGCGGGGTGGGCTCCTTCTGGGCTCCAGACAGCGGAATATTCTTGTACAAATCTCAGAATGGCACTCTGGAGAATAACACAGCATCATCGAACACTAAACATGGCATCTTCATCCATTCTTCTAACAACATCATTCTCGCTAACAACACTGCCTCATCCAACAATATGGAGGGGATATACCTCTTCTCCTCCACCAGCAATACCATTGCCAACAACACTGCATCGAACAACGACTGCGGCATCTACCTCTACTCCTCCAACTCCAACACCATCGCCAACAACACCGCCTCGAACAACGCCTACGGCATCCTCCTCTACTCCTCCAGCTCCAACATGATATATCACAACAAGATTATCAACAACACAAATCAAGGTTATGATGATGTCGGCACTAATTTCTGGAACGCTACCTATCCTACCGGCGGGAACTACTGGAGCGATTACACTGGTGTGGACGGGTTCAAAGGACCGAAACAGGACATCTCTGGCTCCGATGGAATAGGAGACACGCCTTACATGAATATCGGGGGTGGGGTAGGGGCGCAGGACAACTATCCGTTGATGGCATTGGGCGCAGCACCGCCGTACACATCCCATCAGCCGATCAGGATCAATTCCGATGCGGACTTTGACGAAGCACACGGTGTTAGTGGGGGCAGCGGCACATCATCGGATCCGTGGGTTATCGAGGGCTGGGACATCAACGGTACAGGATACGGCTACTGCCTCTACGTGGGGAACACCACAAAGTACTTCATGGTGCGGGACTGCTATCTCCACGATGCGAGCGGAAATAACGCCACCTTCTATTGGAATTCGAGTTTGGTCCTGCTCAACAGTAGCAATTCCAAGGTTACTGATAATATGGTATTGAGTAGTTACAGCGGGATATTGCTTTTCTTGTCCAACAACAGCATCATCACCCGCAATGCGGCAGCGAATAAGGGATACGGGCTCTCCATCGCCTACGCCAACAACAACACCATTGCCGATAACACGGTCTTCTCGAACAACGCCTCTGGCATCTACCTCAAATCCTCCCAGGACAACATCATCACAAGGAATACAATCTCGAACAACAATTACAGCATCAACCTCACGGCTTCCGATTGGAACACAATACTCGACAACGCGGTCTCGAACAACATTTATGGAGTTAGTCTCTCATCCTCCAGCAACAACACCATCTATCGCAACAACTTCATCAACAACACAAATCAAGCCTACGATGACACCGGTACTAACTTTTGGAATGCTGCATACCCCACAGGCGGCAACTACTGGAGCGACTACAATGGGACAGATAATTACAGCGGTCCAAACCAAAATATTTCAGGTCCAGATGGCATAGGAGATACCTCATACACGAACATCTTGGGTGGGAAGGGAGCGCAAGACAATTATCCACTGATGAAAGAGATCATTGAGGGGAGGACGCCGCGCCCGCCGTTCCGCATCAACTCTAACGCAGACTTCCCCATCCATGCGAACGGTGGTGGGGGTGGAAGCGCAGGCAACCCATGGATCATCGAGAACTACGATATCAATGGGACCGGGTATGGCTACTGCATCTACATCGGCAACACAACAGATTACTTTGTGGTGCGGGGCTGCTATCTCCATGAATCGAGCGGAAATTCAGACCCTTACTATTGGAACTCAGGACTGACTCTTTATAATACAACAAATGGCTCCATTGCTAACAACATCGCCTCATCGAACGCATGGTATGGCATTTACATCATCCTCTCCACTAACGATACAATCTCGAATAACACGGCATTCTCGAACACAGAGCGCGGCATTTACCTCCAGGGCTCCAGCGGCAACACTATTGCCAACAACACTGCCTCCTCAAGCTCCTACGGTGTTTACATCTATTCCTCCAGCAACAACACTATTGCTAACAACACTGCCTCCTCAAACTCCTACGGTGTTTACATCTATTCCTCCAGCAAAAACACCATCGCCAACAACACTGCCTCGAACAACTACCGCGGCATCCACCTCACCTCCTCCGGCTCCAACACCATTTCATACAACACCGCGTCTGACAACTCTAACAGTGGCATCTACCTCATCTCCGGCAGCATAGACAACACCATCACCACCAACACCCTTTTGAACAACCAGGCTGGACTTAGCATTGATGGCGGATCCAGCAACACCATCGCCAACAACACCGCATCATCGAACAACTACGATGGCATCTACCTCTGCTCCTCCAGCAGCAACACCATTGCTGGCAACAATGTTTTCTCGAACAACAGGCGCGGCATCTACCTCTGGGACTCCACCAACAATATCCTCACAAACAACACTATCACAGACGATGGAATTTTTATATACGGGAGTTCTGTGGCGCACTGGAACACGCATAGCATCGATGAATCGAACACAGTCAACGGCAAGCCAGTTTATTACTGGAAGAACCGGACCGGTGGCTCGGTGCCATCTGGAGCGGGGCAGGTCATCCTTGCCAACTGCACAAACGTGATCATCGAGAATCAGAATGTCAGCGAGGGTTATGTGGGCATAGAGCTCGGCTTCTCCTCCAGCAACACCATCGCCAACAACACTGCGTCCGCGAACTTCTACGCCATCTACCTTTCCGCCTCTAACAGCAACACAATCATAAACAACACTGTTTCTTCGAATTCCTGGGGCGTCTACCTCGAATCTTCCAGCAGCAACATGGTATATCACAACAACTTCACCGGCAATGGAGATATCCAAGCCTACGGCTACGGGTCCAATTCCTGGGACAACGGTTATCCCTCTGGTGGCAACTACTGGTCTGATTATGCAGGTGTGGATAACTACAAGGGACCGAACCAGGATATCCCAGGCAGCGATGGCATTGGCGACGCACCATACACCAACATACAGGGCGCGCAGGACAACTATCCACTGATGACATGGCCGTACACAGATCTCGTTTCACCCACGTCCTTAGTCAATGTCATTTCTCCGTATTGGCAGACCTCTTCACCACTCAATATCTACGCCACAGCGAGCGATGGGGAGGAGGGCAGCGTAGCCAACGTTACCCTCTGGTACCGCTTCAGCACTAACAACTCTACCTGGGCTGCATGGAATCAGTTCAACGCTGATAACGCAGAACCCTGGGAATGGACATTCAACTTCCCGGATGGCGATGGATACTACCAATTCTATTCAATTGCCAACGATAGTGCAGGTAATATGGAGGATCCGCCGTCTGGCGCGGATGCGATCTGCGCCTACGACGCCACATCTCCCGCCATCACCGACTCGAGCCCTGCCGCTGGCACCACAGGGGATTCGTACACCTTCCGCGCCGTGATCACCGACAACCTGAACCTGTCGGCGGTCTATGTGGTCTATAGGTTCGGCTCTGGCGCTGAGACCAACGCCACGATGACCCGCACCACTGGCGACAACTGGGAATGGGGGATCACTATCCCCTCGAGCAGCCTCGATCTGCTTCACTATCGCATTGCGGCGGTTGACCAGGCAGGGAACTGGAACTCTACCGTTGTAAAGGAGGTCACAATAAACGACAACGACGATCCTGTGGCAGATGCGGGAGTGGATCAGGCAGTGAGCGCGTGCACTACTGTTACTTTCAACGGCTCGGGCTCTACGGACAACATCGGCATAGTGAACTACACGTGGACATTCAACGATAGTGTTACGGTTGTGACGCTCTATGGAGTTTCTCCCTCGCACAATTTCACAATCCCTGGGAACTACACAGTGACCTTGACAGTGTGGGATGATGCTGGCAACAACGATACTGACACACTACTTGTCCATGTCGTTCCTCTGCTCGACACGGATGGCGATGGCGTTCCTGATGTCGAGGATGAGGACGATGACAACGACGGCTACAACGACACTGTGGAGGCTGCGGAGGGCACAGACCCCCTGAACAATTCCTCGATCCCCGCAGATCTTGATGGGGATTTTATCCCAGACTCCGCAGACCTTGATATTGACGGGGATGGGGTGCTCAACGAGGAGGATGCCTTTCCGTCGGATCCAAATGAAAGTGTGGACACAGATGGCGATGGCATCGGGAACAACGCTGACATTGACGATGACAACGATGGCGTGCCGGACACTGAGGACCCAGCCCCTCTTGATCCCACAATCCCAGGGGGTAAGGGGGTGGACAGCGACTGGTATTGGTGGGTGCTTCTCGTCGTCGCAATCGTGCTCGTTATCGCTGTGCTCATTGCCTATGTGATGAGGAGAAGACAGATAGAGCCTCCGAAGCTGCCCGAAGAGGGGCAGGAACCCCCATCGAGCTGAGGGCACAGCATGGTTTATTAGGGGGAGCGCGTTAACCCCAGCGATGCCAGCGACTGTCGTCATCGGAACCCAGTGGGGCGACGAGGGCAAGGGCAAGATCATAGATTTCCTGGCTGCAAAGGCTGACATGGTCGTGCGCTTTCAGGGAGGGAACAACGCAGGTCACACCCTCGTGACCCCAGAGGGCAAGTTCAAGTTCCATCTCCTCCCTTCGGGGATAGTTCATCCCGGGAAGGTCTCGGTGATAGGGAACGGCGTGGTGGTGGACCCGAAGGTGCTGATCTCCGAGATGGAAGAGATAGAGCGGAGAGGGCACAGCACAGAGGGCTTGTGGATATCGGACAGGGCGAACGTGATCATGCCGTACCACCGCATGCTCGACGGCGCGGAGGAAGCCTTCCGATGGGGGAGGAAGATCGGGACAACTGGCAGAGGTATAGGTCCCTCGTATGCAGACAAGGCAGCACGTGCCGGTATAAGGATCGCCCATCTCCTGGACAAGAACATGCTGCGCGATAGGCTCTCTATCATCCTTCCTGCGAAGGAGCGGCTGCTAGGAGTGCTGGGACACCACACCCACCAGGCGCTCGAGGCGCTCGTGGAGGAGTACGCTGCATACGGGGAAAGGTTGAAGGGGCATGTCACGGACACCTCTGCTTTGATCCACCAGGCGCTGGACGAAGGGAAAGATCTGCTCTTCGAGGGGGCGCAAGGCACGATGCTCGATATCGACCATGGCACCTATCCATTCACCACATCCTCCAACTGCGTGGCCGGTGCGGTGTGCGCCGGGGCAGGGATAGGACCAAAGCGCATCACCAAGACCATAGGGGTCGTGAAGGCGTACACCACGAGGGTTGGAGAAGGACCGATGCCCACCTACCTGGACAACGAGATCGGAGAGAGGCTGCTCACCAAGGGAGGGGAGTACGGCACCACCACGGGCAGGCCAAGGAGATGCGGATGGCTCGATCTGGTGGTGGTGAGGTATGCAGTCAGGCTGAGCGCCCTCGATGCGCTGGTCATTACCAAAGCCGACGTCCTGGGCGGGATGGAGAGGGTCAGGGTCTGCCGCGCATACGTGCTGGATGGAAAGGAGATCACCCAAATCCCAGCGACGGCAGAGCAGATGGAGCGCTGCGAGCCTGTGTACGATGAGCTGGATGGATGGCGCGAGCTCTCTCAGCTAGAGGTGGAGGCTGCAGCAAGGCATGGGTTCACCGCGCTGCCGAAGGGGCTCAAGGACTACGTCAAGTACATAGAGCGCGGCACAGGGGTCAAGGTAGAGATCGTATCCTTGGGAGCGGAGCGCTGGGCGACTGTGGAGCGCTAGCTCCACCTCACCAGGATCGCCTCCCTGTCGAAGAGCCCCAGCGCCACCCTGAATATCAAGAGGTCCATCAGCCCTATGACTGCGCACAGCACGAGCATGAGCCAGACATGGATCGTGAATATCCCGGCGCTCGAGATTATGAACAGAGCAACCAGTGGTGTGACGACGAGCGCCCCAAGTTGCTGCGAGGCGCGCACGTCCGCCACCTTGGTGGAGATGAAGATGTTGATGATGATCCCGAGGACGCAGAACAACGGCGCGAGCACGAATATCCCGAGCAGCCACTTCGTATCCAGGACGAGGACGGCTTTCACCACGGGCAGCAGGAGATAGTTGAGCACCCCTGCGAACAGTGCGAAGCCGAGGAAGGTGGCGAGGATCGAGGGCACGAAGGCTGCCAGCATCTTTCCGATCATGATCTCAAGGTCGCTCGCCGGGGTAGCCAGCAGTGGCTCGAGGCTCTTGTTGTTCTTCTCCCCCACCAGACTGTACGAGGCGATGACCGTAGGGATGATCGCGGGGATCATGAGGAAGAAGACGAGGAGAGAGTCGAGCATGCGCATGTAAAACCCTATGGCATCGATCTCCTCGGGCAGGTGCAGCGCATAGATGTCGCTCTCCACCCTTCTCACATCCTGCACTGTGACATTGTTCCCGATCCCTCCCATGATCAGACCATACCGCACTGTTGTGTTGAGGAGCGTGCAGTCCACGAAGGTGCCCGAGGTGATGGTGCAGTTCTCTATCAGGGTGCCGCGAAACACCCCCGCACCTATGCGCGAGCGCCTCACGATCGAGCTGTTCGCCACCAGGCTGTCTATCTCAGCGTCCTCGATGCGAGCACCATCTATAGTGGGCGAAGGTCCGAGCACTGAGATCGTCGTGCCATTGTAATGCATGTATGTCTCGGGCAGATGCACAGCCCCGTAATCGAACTCCTCGTTGATGTGCGCAGTCGCCAGGAGATCGCGCATCGGCACCACAGTAGCTATGGGCAGGATCACCGCCATCATGAGTGGAGTGATGATGAGGGTGTAGAGCACGAACCTGTTCCTCTTGAACTCAGCGATGTCCTTGCGGGCGATGATCCATGAACGGCGGATGTTCATCTTGCGCCACCCCTCTGCCCTGCCATCAACGACAGCCCTTGCCCATGGATCGTGAGGCAGTAGATATTCTGCGTATTCAAGGATGCACCCTGCCACTACTCAGGGGCTTTGCGCTGCCCCAGAGCTTGGATTGCCGTGCTATTCTTCTGCCGGTCATCGCCGTCGTTACTCCCAATGTTCACCCCCATTACATATACTTTTCCTGTAATTCCCCCAGCGTCCGGCGATAGCATCCGCTAATCGCTTACGCTCAAGCGTGACCAGTTGATAGAGGTTGTGAAGAGGGGCAAGTACGACGAAGCGAAGAGGTGCGCGGTTACTGCGCAAGGGGAGGCGCAGATGAGAAAAGTGGGGGGAAAGGTTTTGCTCAGGCTCTACGGTATGTTGACACCATAGTGGCCGTTGCCCCCATCACTTCCTGTGTAAAAGTAAGTGTGAGGGTGTTGCCGCTGACTTTGTAGTCCATGGTTATTGTGACCGTTTGGCCGCTCACTGTGGTAGTAAGCTCCACTTTTCCGTTTCCTTTGTCCTTCCACGTGGCTGTACTACCATCGCTGCTAACTGCTTTTCCATCGGCCTTGAATTCGATCCACCGTG
>JBFMEL010000068.1:0-10673 GCA_040753455.1 Thermoplasmatota archaeon
GGCGCACACTTTCTGCAAGCGATCTCGGGAGGCGCACGGAGGATGATATCACCAGCACATAGATAAGGGTGATGCGTGGTCGTCGAAAATTAAGAGTGCTTTACCTGTCCTCTCAGGATGGATGCACAACTGCCCGCCTTTCCTCCAGGGGCTTGGAAATCCCAGCGTCTAGCGCTCCGCTAGCCTCTTCCCGTGTCCATGCCCAGCAATGGCGATGACATCAACGATCGCCGAAACTCATGTCGGCAATATGTGTGGAGGCAGGACTGAAGAACCCAACTTTTATATATGCAGGACGCAGTGCACCGAGCAGCAAAACAGACCCCACAACGATGACGAACGAACAAGAGTGGAGGAGATGCGAATGAAAAAGACGATGACGAAAGCGCTTTGCGCCCTGGCGGTAGGAGCCATGATACTCTCCCTGCTGCCCGGGATGACTGCTGCGGCAGAGCCGCAGGACACATTGATCATCGGAATGCAGAACGACGCAAAGAACCTCAATCCATGGGATCCAGACACCAATGCCGTATGGAAATCGTACATGATTAGCTGGAACTTCGAGACCCTCGTGGCGTACAAGCCCGACTTCGAACTCTATCCCGTGCTCGCAGCCGAGGATACAACTGGACCGAACGGTGTAGCCCTCACCTCCGATGCCACAGGACTGAACATCACTGTGAAGATCAGGCAGGGGGTCACGTTTACTGATGGTACCCCCCTGACCGCGAAGGATGTAGCGTTCTCGTACCAGACACTGTGCTGGGGGCTGTTCCAGACTTCAATCCTCGACCCGCTGCTCTGGAAGGATCAGACCTTCAAAGCTTTTGACAGCAGGGCAGAGAAGACGCACATCGGCGTGGAAGTCGGAGCTGATGACTACGAGGTCAAGTTCCACCTCACCCAGAACTTCGCGATGTTCTGGTACTCCACACTGAACGTGCCGATCATGCCGTACCACATCTGGAAGGATCACATCGAGGTACTCGATGCAGCTACGATCGAAGACTATGAATTGCCCGTGGGCAGCAAGGAATACACATGGGACTATTCATATGGGGACAAAGATCACCTCGATGCCACGATAGGCACAGGTCCGTGGAAGATGGACTACTGGACGCCGGGCGTGGGCGCGCAGACCAGCGTCTACGAGGACTACTGGGGCAAGAACGAGACGATCACCTGGGAGGATAAGGAATATCCGTTCTATCCCACCAACATCAGGCACATCAAGTTCAAGCAGTACGGCACGCTGGACGTGGCGATCCTTGCCCTGCGCAAGGGCGAGATACACTACATCCCATGGAACATCGGACCCGGGTTCTACAACTCGCTGAAGACAGACCCGAACATCGGGTTCGAGATCCCGAACGACCAGGGACTGTTCTACCTCACCTTCAACTTCAGGAAGGCGCCGATGAACGACCTTGACTTCAGGAAGGCAGTGGCATACTGCGTGGACAAGGACTACATCGTGAACAGGCTCCTTGGTGGTTACGGCATCAAGGGCGCGAACCCCATCGCGATCACGAACCCGAGGTACATCAACGAGAGCCATCCAGAGTATATAGATACCCTGAACCTTAACAAGGCAAAGGATATTCTCACTGCTGCTGGGTACACTGACAAGGATGGCGATGGATGGCGCGACATGCCGGACGGCAGCCCGTTGAAGTTATCTATACTCACCCCGCCGAAGGACTACGACCCCACGAGAGCCGATGCCGGGATCATGATCGCCAACAACCTGAAGTCCATAGGACTGAACATCGAATCAGCGCCCACGAGCTTCGACACCATAGTGACTGCAGCGTTCGTGCAGTACAACTTCGACATGTACATCCTGGGCTGGGCAGTGGGCTCGTTCCCTGAGAACTACCTCAAGGACTTCTTCCACACCAGCCAGGATGTAGCGATCAACCCCGCGGGCAGCAATGCCGAGGGATACAGCAACGCCACTGTGGATGCGATGATCGACGCGATGCTGGAGGAGATGGACACGGACAAGAGGGTGAAACTGGTGAAGGACATCTGCGGTGCAACGATGGAGGAACTTGCATACGACACCCTGTACTACAGAAAGAGCATCGAGGCGTTCCGCAAATCCGTCTGGGTGGGCTGGGTTCCAGCCTTCGGGACAGTGTACAACGGCTTCTCGCTGAACACACTGCACCCGCCGACGGGCGCAGTAGCGCCACCAACACCTGAGCCTGGGGAGTTGATAGCGAAGCTCAGCCTGCCGGGCAGCGCGCTGGCAGAGAGCACCATCACAGGTCAGGTCTATGTCTCGCAGGACAACATGCCCGTGAGCGGCGCGAGCGTGGAGATAAACAGCACCACGTATGCGATGACTCCCATTCAGACAAACACAAATGCAAACGGCTATGCAACGTTCGATGTGACGCTGCCGTTCCTGTCAGGTACGGTTACCTATGTGGCAGAGGTCACAGCAGCGACTGGCAACGCGAGCGCGATAGACAATGTAGAGGTAGTGATCGCGCCAAGGTTCCGAGCGATTACCCTCACAGCCGATTCTCCCATAACAAAGATCATGGGCACTACACAGGGCACATCAACGGTGTACGCTACTGTAACCGATGAGAGTGGTAAGGGGGTGGCAGGCGTGAAGGTATATGTTGATGAGGAGGTGCTCACAGGAACAGTGGACAGCGCATCAAAAACAACTAATGCTACGGGGGTTGCCAAATTCACATACACCGCTCCGGAGCCAGAGTTAGTAACGAACAAGAACCTGATCGACATCTTCAAGGCGAACTTCACTGCCGAAAATATGCTGCTTCCTGAGATGCAGACTGCCTCGATAGGCATAGGCGTGGAGAACGACAACTGCGACTGGTACGATGTTGATGTGAGCTCGGCGAGCAACTATGTCCTTGACACCAACGGCACGACAAACTACCCGAACTCCACCCTGATCTGGGTGCATGTGACTGACATAAATAACGTCGGTGTGAGTGGAGAAGATGTGACTATAACGATATCCAATGACACGTTCATCCAGGTGGACGATAATACCAAGGCTACCAATGCCACCGGATACGTGAACTTTACAGTCACCACGAACTCCACGGAATACATGAACATCAGTGCAACGTTCGCAGTGTCCCGTGCCTACGCCACCAAAGACAGTGTACAGCTCTTGATCGTGAACGACACGATGCTCGCTAACGACACCATAGAGGGCTTTGCAGCAGACATAGACTTCGACCTCGTGGCTGGACCGAACTCGAACATTAAACTGGTAGTCAGTGTGTGGAACAAGACCGCTGCATTGGCTAACAACACCACAGTGAACCTCTTCATGCCCTTCGTGCCTGCTGGTGTCCCTGGACACTTCGACAACGGCTACTACGCCTGGTATGCAGGTGACATCTGGGAGGACGCGGTGACAGACCCCTTGGGACAACTAAATGTCTCTATGAGCACATCGTCCTTCGCAACGGACGCAGTAATGTCGATCCAGGTATCAATCGGAGCTGGCAACTATCCCGATGGTCTTGGACCTGTAGGATACCCAACGGGACCCGTCACCATAGTGGATGAAGTGATCATGAAGAGGGCACCGCTGGCTGTCCTCACGGAGATGACGATGGACACCAACTACCTCACACTGGATGACTACGCTACAGAGCTCACGCTCAGCTTTGAGGATGCGGGCGGTCCACTGGCTGACGCCAAGATAGACCTCTACATGGGCACTGGAAAGAGCAAGTCGTACCTCACAACCCTCTCCACGGACAGCTCCGGGCAGATCTCGTACAATTACCTGGCGGAGAAGAGCACATCTTCCGCGGTATTGCAGATCACAGCGCTCGTGAGCAACCCAGACTATGCGATCGGGATGTACAACCCTGACGTGGAAGGATACGAAGGAGGCTATCCGTTCGAGCCCTCGCTGCCTTATATCCCAATACCCACAGCACTCGTCCTCTCAGGGAGCGTGAGCCCAGCGCTCGTAGCCAAGGGCGCCCAGGCAACGTTCACCATCACGGTGAAGGATATCTGGGGCGAGGCTGTGGAGGGCGCGATGGTGTACGGCGGCACAGCATCTGGCACGACGAACGAAAGCGGCAAGGTTGTGCTCAGCCAGATCATTGGCGATCCGGGTGCTAACGTCTTCACCTTCACGGCTGTGAGCGGCACGAACACTGGGACCATAGACCTCTCGGTCTTCGGCGGCATACCCAACTTCGCCTTCTCTGCGCCTTCGTTCTCCGGTGAGCTCGAGGTCAACAAGTCCGTGACGATAACGATCACTGTGACGAACACCGGTCCCGTGGCAGGCGATGCGACGGTAGATCTGAGTATCGGAGGCACAGTGGTGCAGAGCAAGGTGGTGAGCGTGCCCGCGGGCGGCACGACACCAGCGACCTTCACCTATGTCCCGACTGCGCCAGGAGAACTAGCGTTCTCGGGCGGCGGGGAATCGGCGACCAGGACAGTGAAGGCTGCACCGCCCCCACCGACTGCGGGCTGGGACCCGATGATGGCGATCGGATTGGCAGTGGTATTGCTGATCGTCGGTCTCCTGGTCGGGCTGCTGGCAGGCAAGAGCATGGGCAGACCACCACAGGAACCCAAGGCAGAGGAGGAGCCAGAGGCGGCACCAGAGATCCCGGAGGAAAAACCTGAGGAGACTGAGGTTCCGGAGACCGAGATCGCGCCCGAGGAGACCACAGAGACAAGGGCAGAGGAAGCCTAGATACACATCGGCTGGGCACGTGCCCAGCCGTTCAAACCCTTTACCATCCTTGTTTTGAACGTTGTATATGCAGCCTGAGCAAGGTATCCATGTAAGATAGGGGCAGATTATGATCCTCGGTACACATGCGCGCTACAGCACATCGCTCATCTCGTGCTCGAGGAGGCTGTACTCCTTTGGCTCTATGGTGGATGGTTCGAGGCTCAAAACGAGATATGACTTTGTTCTGGCTGTGAGCTCCCGCAGGCGCTGGACGAACCTCAGCACAGGCTGGAAGCCGTTATTCGTTATCAGGTACTCTATCCCCTCTATGAAGAGCACGCTGCCGCGGTGCCCTTCCATGAAGTTCTCCGCCTTGGCATAGATCAAGGGAAGGTTCTCTGGTTTCATGGCCTCCTCCTCTGCGTCCTGCACCGAGATGCCCAGCGCTGACGGAGGAAGAGGGGTGGTGTCCACTTCCGAGCTCGAGAGCCAGAGGATTCCCACCCCCTGGATACCGTAGCGCGATCTGACAAAATCTGGAGGGGTTCGAACAATGCAGTAGCCGTCACGTCCCTCTGAGACAAGACGGGAGAAGAGGGCAAACCCCTTCTCCGGCTTCTGCTCCCTTATGAGGGTGCATGTGCCAGGGGAGAGATCAGGCATCGCTCGCGCCTTTTCGACAGGCTTCTCGATCCCCAGCTCCCTCTCGATCTCGGAGATCATCGCGTATCTGCGGCTCTTCGCCATGATCTGGAGCTCCCGAGGGGTGTAGCCCTTGGTGGACATGCGCTGCACCTCGTCCCAGACCTTCTCCGCGCCGTCCTTGAAGCCTTCCCAGTATGCCCGGGGGCGCTTGTCCTGCTCTGCCATTCGCTGCTGTATCACACTCTCGCCTAATAAGAGTTTGCGGCTGCGGGATCTGCCTGTGAGTTCGCGCGCTCTAGACGCAACGACAGTTGTGCACAGGGGAGCGATCTGCCATGCTCAGTACTCTATCCCCTCTCTAGCTAGCACCCCCTCCATGAACGGGTGCTTCACCTCCCTCATCTCCGTGACGAGGTCCGCGATCTCTATCAGCTCCCCGGGCGCGTATCTGCCCGTCACCACCACCTCCATCCCAGTTGCACGGTTGCGAAGTGCATCCAGTACCTCCCCCAGGGATAAGAGTTTCCATTCCAGGGCTACGCAGAGCTCATCGAGGATGAGGAGATCGCAACCCCCTTTCCCCAACATCTCCTTGGCGCGCTCGAACCCCTCCTGGGCCAGGCGCACGTCTGTGGGGTCCGGTGCCCTCTTATCCACGAACTGTGCCCTGCCGAACTGGTGAATCTCGAAGTCAGGGATGTGTTTGGCGCTTTCCAGCTCGCCATAGTTGATCTGTCCCTTCATGAACTGGATCATGACCACCTTCAGCCCATGACCCGCGGCGCGCATGCCCAGCCCCAGGGCGGCGGTGGTCTTTCCTTTTCCATCGCCGGTGTAGACATGGAGCAGTCCTAGTCCATCTCGAGGCACGGCATCCCATATCCGCAGATTTATAATAGATTATTGCATCAGGGAGGACCTATGCCCTATATCATACTCAAGGCTGGAAAGAACCTCGCTCCGAAGGTGGAGGAGGTGCTGAAGGACGACCTGGTCAGCAGGCAGAGCATCGTTGTCAGGGATGGCGATGCCCTCGGTCTGGACAAGGAAACGCGCTTCGTCCTGGTGGAGGGGAGCGCGGAGGGCGTGCTCCGGGCTGAGACCCTGCTCTCGAGCGCTGGCTGCACCGCGATCAAGGAGGACGCCGAGGGGCTGTACAGGCGCTTCAAGGAACAGGAAGAGGATGCTGCCAGCGGTATCGGCTTGATCTTTGGTTAACTGCACCACCTCGATATAGTCTCCCGGTGCTGCAAGGACGCGATGCGTTCCGCTGTGCAGTCAAGAGAGGTCCAGCCTCACACACTCGCGCTCCAGGATCCCCAGCTGCTTCGGCTCGAGAGCGTTGGGGTTTGCGGGGATGAGCATCGTCGAGCCCGCGATCGCCACAGCCTCGTTCATGAGCGCCACCAGCTTCAGCACAGAGAGGAAGTCATTTTGAACGATGAGATATTCCAGCCCATCCAGGAGGATCGCGGCTCTCTTCTTCGCATCGAGAAACGCCTTGATGGCTGTGTGTATCTTGAGGATGTGCACCGGGTTGATCGCCTGGATGTGGTCTGGAACCCCCTCAGTCCTCGCAAGCCATATCACCGGGCAGTCGAGCGCATAGCGCTTTCGCACGATCTCTGGATTCCGCCTGGTGAGGCACAGCCCCTCGTACCCCTCCTCCATGAGCTGCTTGAGCGCTTCATAGCCATGGGCGGTCCCGCGCTCCACCAAGAGGTATGTCAACCCTGGTTCGAGGCTATATTTCCTCTGCATCTGGCTCCTTAGCTATTGAACGGCAGGATATGCATGGTGACTATCTCAATCCAGGCTGGACCGCTAGCCCTTCCTGACTGATCTCTAAGAGCTGGCGCCCCGTGGTGTGCTTCGTTCCCCTCATCTTCACGACCTCGAGGAACTTGCGCCTGACCCGCTCTTCTTCAGGATATGAGAGCATGATCACCCCATCCGCCATGTATCCTTCGATGCTCTGGGGGAGGTCATCGTAGGTCATCTCGGCTGTGACCAAACTAGTGCAGTCGAACGCCTTGAGCCGGGCGAAGAGCTCATGCATGAATTCCCGAGTCTCGCCTCTCCAGTGCAGTATATCCCTGATCGGAGTGATGGGGTCGATCGCCACGCGCTCTGGCATGTACCTCTCCAGGGTGGTTGTGATCGTCTCGAGTATCCCAGAGGGATTGGTGACGAGCTCCCTGCCTATGTCCACGAAGGATACACCCCCTTTGTCAACCAAGCGCTGGTCATAGAACTTGAAGGTGGAGAGGAACTTCTGCACCACCCACTGCGGCTCAGAGATCGCCGTGATGTACAGCCCCTTTTCATTCATCCTGGCACCGTAGAACAGGCTCTGAACAGAGAGGGTGGTCTTCCCGGTCCCGGGCTCGCCCGCCACCAGCACGCTCGAAGGGCTCGGCAGCCCGCCCATGATCATGTCGTCCATGCCTGGGATGCCGGTCGCCCTCCTCCGGACGATGGGGGGCTTCGCCATCACACCACCTCGTGATCGATGAGGAACACGCACTCCTTGGCACCTTTGCTCTCGCAGTCCACCTCCCGGCAGTAAGGCTTCTCCGCCCCCTTCATCTCATAGACAGATGCGATTATCCCTCTCAGCATATGGCACGTGCACTCCTCCCCATGATGGGTCTCTATCGAGCCTCTGGTGCGTATTTCGCTGTTATCGAAGGAGATGTGGTCCACCCATCCCTCGCTCCTGAGCGCATCAGCCACCTTATCGAAGTATTCCCTCTCCTTCAGGGCATGCTCAGCGATGCGCCTTCCCACGATCTTTCCGGTCCTGAAGAAGAGACCATGGGACGCGAAGGTCATCACGGATTCGTACATCGTCTTTATCCCTTCTATGTCCTCCTTAGCGTACTTGACGAACTTGCTATCCATAGGGAACCCCCTTTGCCTGCGCCTGTGAACATATGCGTCGGGGAATATATAGATTGTGGGCGCTCACCATCAGAAAAGGTATTAGAGGGGGTTTGCCTTGCCCCCTGGAGGCGAAACGATTTGAGGTTCAAGATCTCTGAGAAGGGCAAGGACACGATACGCGTGCAGATCCAGGATAGGGACGAGACGCTCTTCAGACCCATCCTCGCCCTCCTCATGGAGGACGATGCCGTGGCAGAGGTGAAGCATGGAGAGGGCCACCCCCAGCTCGACGATCCCTGGCTCTTCATAAAGGTGAAGAAGGGGAAGCCCATATCCCCATTGAAGCGCGCCCTGGAAGCCCTCTCGAAGCAGTACAAGGACGCGAGAGCGCTGGTAGAGGAAGCGCTTTAGCGCTTCCTGATCCTCACAGCCTCTCCCTTTGTGGCAGAGGAGATCTCTGCAGCGCTCATCTTGGCAGTGCCGATCGCGCGGAGATCGTCACCATGCACAACCACCACCTCATCTCCGGCCCTGATCTCTGGGTCCACCTCCAACACCCCTGAGACGAAGACGCTGCCCTGGGGCATGAAGTCGTCTATCTGCACTCTCCATGCATGAGCCTGCGCGAGCAGCCTGCCCCCTGCCATCGTGAGCGATATCTGCCCCTTCTGCTGCGAGTAAGAGGCCACGTGCTCCCCATCCTTCACGAATCGAAGATGACCACGTCCGACCTCGATCTCGCACTGCTCTGCGAGAAGTGCCCCGGCATCCCCGAACTGGAAGCGCGCCATCGATAGAGCGTTCATCGCCAAACGCATTCTCCCTATCATCTTCTTTCCACCAGAAGCTGTGCGCAGCACCTCTGCAAGGTCTGCCAGCGCCTCACGGGAGGTGGGGTCCTCACCGCCAGTGCTCGCAAATGCCTCTATCTCGTCCTTGAGGAGCTGCGCCTCTGCACCCAAATGTAGCACCACAAGCCTGTATCTCCCCACATTTATGAAGTGCCTGAGCATCGTCAGCACCCTGTGCCTCTCCTCCATGGTCCAGTCCCCGGTCACGGGCACGTCGTACTCTCGAGCTGGATAAAACGCCTCGAGCTCCCTCGGCACCAACCCCAGAGGTGAGGTGACTATCACCTCATGAATGACATGCTCGCATCCACTGGCCCTGAGCGCGCGTTTGAAGAGCGCATGGCTCCTTGACATGGAGTATGGTTTCTTTGCAGAGCAGGGGAGGAGGAGAAGGGTCTCCACCCCCACTGGAGGTCTGTAGCGTTCGAGGATGCGGCGCTGCCACCGCACAACATCGGGTCTGTGAAGGGATGTGCTGGAGGTAGCATTGAACCTCGGTCCTGCAACAGGGACGAAATGCTCTACCGCATCATAGTGCCTGAGATCCATGTGCCTGAGGAGCGCCTGTGCCATGGGATCGGCAGCAGCCTTGTACTCGGCATACTCCCTCAGCCTCCCCTGCTCTATGTACCTGCTGATCCTTTCCATCTCCCGCTGCAGCTCTGCGCTGTTCGACGCGGCGAGACCCTCGTAATTGTATGGATCGGCAGGCATATCACCGCCATGCCAGGTATGCATCCCCAGCCTGGCAGCCACGAGCCCCCTGATATTGTCCACGAGCCCAACCCCGCAGTAGACCAGGACAGCAAGGTTCGCGGGCGTGGCGCATGCCGGTGCATAGAGCACAGATTCCCGCGGCGCAAGCTCTGCGAAGCCTGCCAGGCGTTGTGCAAACTCTCGAGGGTGTGTGTGCATCTCGGCAGCATTCACGAGGACGTATAGCTCCGCGCGTGGTACCGGGGCATCGTGCCATCCTTGACCCTGGAGAAGGCATACCGCCCCATCACTACGAAGAGATGCGGCATCTTCACATCCCATGGGGAACGGGTCAAAGGGCGGCAGCATGCCCTCCTGGAAGGCGCAATCGGGCGAAAGGATCGAGCCCTGTGCAGTGAGCAGCCCTTTGGGGCCGCAGGTGAGCTCAGCGTCCGAAGGGGGCGAATGCCTTGCCGAGGAGAAGAAGGCGATCTGCGGTAGATGGAACTCCTGACCTATGAACTCCCAGCGGGCAGTCTTCGCCAGCCAGCACCTGTGCATGACCTCGATCATCGCCCAGCGATCGCGCCCTTGGATTTAAATAGTGCGGCTTTCTGGGTTCTGAGCGCTCGGAGGCGGCGCGGGTTGATCGATCAACGGCGCCTGCGGCATCTGCACTGCCTGGGTCGAGGGGATAGGCGCGGGTGGCGGCTCAGCCGCAGGCTGCTGCATCACGATCACGGAAGGTGTGTAGTCCGTGCGCTTCCATACAGCCTCGAGGATAGAGCCTGCGCCTGTCCTCATGAGGATCGCTCCGATCATCAGCAGGAAGGGGGATGGCGCCAGCAGCGCTCCGAGGATCCTCGTGTAGATCGCGCTTCCGATCTCCT
>JBFMEL010000069.1:0-10622 GCA_040753455.1 Thermoplasmatota archaeon
CTGCTCTTGACCCACGGTTGAGTCTGGTGGCGGGTCAGCGGAGAGATATGTGATGCCAGAGGGCAGTGTGTCGTTGATCCACACATCTCCAGCAGCGCCGTTGCCGATGTTGTTGTAGTAGATGGTGTAGGTCACGATGTCCCCAGGGCTCACAACATCTGTATCTGCTACCTTGGAGACCGTGATGCTCGGCGCCGGAGCGGATACTGTGACATTCCAGGTATCGCTCGAGTACTCCATGAGCATGGAGAGCTGGTCTGTGTAGTTCAGTTCTGCTAGGTTCGTGAGCACTGTTCCATATGGCACAGAGGGATTTATGAGCGCCGTGAGCGTGAATACGTGTGTGCCCGGGGGCACGTTGGAGAAGTACCAGGTGTATGTGCTACCTGAGACAGAGGTGTAAGGAACGCTGGATGAAACATATGTCATCCCAGCGGGCAGGGTGTCGTTCACCCAGACATGCTTTGCGTTCCCATCGCCCGTGTTGTTGTAATAGATGGTGAACAGCACCTCTGTGCCTGGTGGAGCGGCTGTCACGTTTCCCATCTTCTCCACGCTGATCACGGGGCGCCTGCGGTCGTTGGGTGCGCCGGGCGTAGGACCCTCGGGCACGATCCAGTTGTTGTTCGAGATGTACCAGTCGTTGGCGTCCACATCAGTGTCTGTTGGCATACCATATGTTTCGTTCTTGAACCGCGCATAGGTCTGTCCACCAGCCATGAAGGGATATGCAACCTGATCTATGATCACCCCAGTGGCAGGGTCGTCGAGCCTCACGCTGCCTCCAAAGTTAGGGATGGCACTGGCAGCTCCATTCGGATCTGTTACTACCAGGTACTCGCTCCCTGAGCCCCAGGCACCGATGATCGTTCCGGCAGGGAAGGTGTAGATGGTGGTCCAGCCTCCGAACAGACCGCGCACCCTTATCCGCCATCCTGAGATGTCTATGGGGTTGGGCGTGGGGTTGCAGAGCTCGACCCACTCATTGGCGTCAGGACGGGAGGCGATCTCGTTCAAGACCACGTTGTCCCCTGCTATGGCTCTTGTGCTGTTTATGGGGGCAGAGGGATCGGTGATGTCACAATCGCCATTCCAATCCGAGATTTCGATCTGCACAGTGCAGTTTGGCGTAAGGGATGGAAGATACTCACCACTCACCATCGCTTCCAGCCTGGTCTTTCCAGCAGCGATCTCCGTGCTGCATATCCACTGCCATGGAAGCCCCTGCATCCCCTGCACGAAGTTGTATATGGACGCGTTATGCACCACACCACCATTCCCTGTGGCATGCAGCGCATACTCCGCTCCTATCTGCGCTCTCGGTCTTGCGCCTGTCGTCACATCTCCATCCGCGTCGATGTAGATCGTGAGGGTGTCGAGATCCCTTATCACCACCGGTGCCACGGGACCTATGTACACGCTGACGAACTTTCCTGGGCTCTGGGAGAAGTTGAGGGGCAGGGTGGTGTTCAGCCAGAGGTCAGTAAGCCCATCTGGGGTCTTCCTCGGATAATCTGGCACGCCGTTGCCATCCACATCGGGATACATGATCCCATCGATCTCCACGAAGCTCTCGCTGTCAGCTATGCCATCATTGTTGAAGTCGTGGGGCATGGGATCGAGATCATCGGACACAGAGTCCCTGTCAGAATCCGGAGTGATAATGACGTACGGCGGGGCTTCGATCCTGGGGATGTATCTGGGGAATACGGAGCCTCCGAGCATCCTTCCAGATACCTCGGCGTAGAAGAAGAGATCCTGGTCATATGCCCAGGAGGAGTTTCTGATGTCCACGTTTGCGTTCAACGAGTTGCCCCATGCAGGGGCAGCGGCAACATCTCCAGGCGGGTCTGGAGCCAGCACTGCGGTGTCCCATTCTGCGAACGAGCCATCGATCCTGTGTGCCAATGAGCTACCGACTATGAGCAGCCCATCCGGCATGCCATCGATGTGGGCATAAGCAGGCTCAGCGACGAGCGCGCCCGTTACCCCAATACCAATGGTGTTTCCGCTCAGTGCAGATGGAGAGACAGATATGCTGATATTTAGGGCTGCTCCGACTGCGGAGATGTTGATGGGCTGTTCGAAGCTCAGGGTGCACTCCTCACCGTCCACGGCTATCTCATAGGGGATCAGGGTGCCGGAGGACAGACGAATATCGCTGAGGGTGTAATCTTCCTCGTATCTCCCTGTGCCCAGGAAGGTGAGGCGCAAGCCTTCGACCCGCACTTCTTCTCCATACCCTCTGAGACGGATAGCGGCAGCGGTGGCTGTGGCACCTGGTGCAACGCTTTCTGTGCTGGGGCGCATCTGCTCGATCCTGAGCACCGGAAGCTCTGGGGATATCGGCACGTCGAAGATGTCGAGCGTGCCGTTGCCATCTGTGATCCCGATGAGAAACACAGGTTTGCCGGCGGGCGATGCGATCCCTGGATCCAGCGGGATCGAGAGTTCCACCGCACCCTGTATGGCAGCCACGGATACCCCGGTGGAGCCCGTGAAGGAGTTCCAGTCCTCCCTATCTTCCCCCTCCTTGAACCTCTTGACATGGGAGAGGTATCTGTTCCCGCGCCATCCCTGCACCTCGACGAGGTGCTCTGCGCCGATCCCTCCTGCGGAATAACCTGTGCTGGCGTTTGCATCCGCGTCCACCAGGACGTACATGGAGGAGGTGGTGTTGCGCAGAGGGCTGGTGGTGCCCATGAAGTGCCTGCCGCTGACCTCGACGAAGAGATACAGCGTGGAGTTCTCCATCGCAGCCATCACGCGATCGATCCTCGCGTCGGGGTTAACATCCTCCTTCTGCAGCGCGGTGGTGTAGGCGAGCATACCATCCCAGTCATCGAAGTATCCATCGATCCGCATCCCAGGAGGGGCTTCGGCAGTGTACTGCACTATCATAGGGAGGATGAGCATCACCATCAGCAGGCACGCAAGGATCGCAAGGCTCTGGGCTGGCGGGGGGAAGATCCATGGTCTAGCCCTGCCATACCTCTGAACTCCTATCCCTGTGCCGTTGACCAAGCCCATGCCGTTTACCAAGCCAGGACCTATCGCCCCAACGCCGTTAATGAAGCCGTTCACCAGTCCGAAACCGTTGATCAGCCCGTTGACCCTCCCTCTGCCGTTGACCAGCCCGTTGATCCTTCCCCTGCCGTTCACCAAGCCGTTGACCCTGCCTCTGCCGTTCACCAAACCATTGATCCTGCCATTGACCCTGCCTCTGCCGTTCACCAAACCATTGATCCTGCCGTTGACCCTGCCCCTGCCGTTGACCAAGCCGTTGATCCTTCCTCTGCCGTTGACCAGTCCGTTGATCCTGCCGTTGACCCTGCCCCTGCCGTTGACCAAGCCGTAGCCGCGCGCACGAACATCTTCCTTTGTTGGAGGACCGAGCCTCCCAGGCGCCCGGAGACCGTTGGTCAAACCGTTCACCAGTCCGTTCGTCCTGCCCTTCCTTGCACCCACGCCTTCTTGAGGTTGGGCGATCGCTCTGATCTGCTCGTAGGAGCGCCTGATCGCCTCGTCGAAGCATCTCACAGCATCGTCTATTCGTCCCAAGCGTCTCAGGAGGTCGCCTTTCGCCTGCCAGATGTCATCGCGGCTCGGGTCTACCTCTAGGAGGAGGTCGTAGTGCTCGAGCTGGCGTTCCGCCTCCTCTATCTCTTTTTCAGAGAGGGGCTCGCCCATTTCTTCAGTCATCGTCAGGAAGGCATCGATCTCCTCCTCCGCTGGCAGTTCAGGTGCCGGGGGTTTAGGGCGTTCTTCGACCTTCTCGGCGATCTGCTTCCAGCGCTCGGCGAACGCCTTCGAGACCCCTGTAGGCTCCGGGTGCTTCATGTTCGACCAGCGGTCCAGGAAGTCCTTGGATATCCCCCTCCTCCTCGGCTCCTCCTTTCGCGCAGGGGGGTGGCACCTGCAGCGCCCCTCAGGCCCTATTCGTGCTCCGCATTTCTCGCATACTGCAGCCTCTTCCTCGAACTCCGCACCGCATTTGGGGCATTTCCCAGCGCCCTCTGCGACCAGGGAGCCGCAGTTAGGGCAGATGAAGAGCTTCGCCTCATCCTTGTACCAGTAGCCGTCCACAGCCCTCTCTTTCTCTTCGAGCGGCATCTCGACCAGTTCTTCCTCTTCCTCGAATTGCGCACCGCATTTGGGGCATTTCCCAGCGCCCTCTGCGACCAAAGAACCGCAGTTAGGGCATATGAAGAGCTTCGCCTCATCCTTGTACCAGTAGCCGTCCACAGCCCTCTCTTTCTCTTCGAGCGGCATCTCGACCAGTTCTTCCTCTTCCTCGAACTCCACACCGCATTTGGGACACTTCCCAGCGCCCTCTGCGACCAGGGAGCCGCAGTTCGGGCATATGAAGAGCCTCGCCTCCTCCCTGTACCTCTGCCCATCTATCTTCCTCTCTTTCAGCCTGCGCCTGGCCAATCCCTTGATCTTTTTAGCCAGGAGTTCGCCGATCCCAGTGACTCTTGCCAGAGAGTCCAGGCTCGCGGCATCGATCTCCTCGAGGGTCCTGAAGCCAGCGGCGTAGAGAGCCCGCGCTCTTTCCTGCCCTACCCCTGGGATATTGGATAGCTCAGAGAGCCACGGCTCTTCCATCGTTTAGCTCTAAGCCATGGGATGGGGATATCACTTGTGTGCGTGCGCGCGCGAAAGACTCTCCAATCTTTTTACGGATCGCTTACAAAAAATTGTCCTCTCTCAGAGCCGTAACATAGGGATTGACCCCGATCTTTGCTGCGGTGCGCAGGGTGCCGATCCTCAGCACGAGGATCGAGGATGCAGAGGAGACGCGCGCGACCCTCACCTTCGCCCCCATGGCGCCCAGCCTGCGCGCCAGGAGATCGAGGAACTTGAGACCATGGGGGATATATTCCTCAGCGCCCTTCGCCCCCTTCTCGCTCTGAAAGTATCTGGTATATCTGCCGTCCCTGAGGGTGTACAGGAGCTCTTCCTTGACCAGTGCTGCGAGCACAGCGGCAGCCCGCTGGCGGGATAGTCCGGTGACAGCCGCGAGCTCACCCGTGGTCATCCCCTGCCCATCGACTACAGCAAGATACAGCCGCCGACCCACAGGGTTGGAGAGGATTGGGATGGCACCTTCGTCCTCCTTCCTCAGGTGTCCGGGGACAACGAACCCTTCCCTGGCGCTGGACAGCCTGGAGACGAGCCCGTGAACCTCCAATATCTTCAGGTGCCATTTCGCGGAGTGCGGCTCGATCCCCAGCACCCTTGCGATAGCGCTCGTGCCCAGACCAGGGTAGTGCGTGAGTGCTGATATGATGCGCAGCCTCCTGGGACTGAGGACCGCGCCCCTTCCCTTCTGATCCTGGGTCGGGGAGCGCCTCCCCTTGGCAGAGAGGGCTTCTCTGAGCGCTACCCCGACACGTCTCGGCACTTCAGCCCACCTCGTACTCCGAGATCAGGCTCTGTGCGATATCCGAGGCCTCGATCCCCCGCAGGTCGCCGTCTTTTACAAGGGAGATAAGGCGTTCTAACCGCTCCAGCGCAGGTCCGGGTATCCTGGATGCGTTGCTCCTCAGCGCACGGAGGATATCCCGCTGTCCCTGCGTGGTTGCTGGCGCCTCGTACGCGGAGTGCTGAAGCACGATCCCCAGCCCCTGGATGATGATGTAGGGGTGCGACAGCTCGCTGTGCCTGCTGTTCCTGCACTTGACGATCTTCAGCATGCGCTCAGCCCCGGCGTCGAGCGCTCTGTACCTCAGGTGTATCACGCAGTCTGCCAGATACATGGGGATGATCGTCTCCGGGCCTGAGAGATCCCCTCCCGCCCCATGCTCCTCGAGCGTCGCCAGGACCGTGCCGACGCTGCGTGTCTCCTTCAGGAGGAAACCGATGAGATCCCGCTGCTCATATCGGTCCGGTGCAGCCCAGAGGACAGGGGTGAGCGGGTCGATCGCGATTCTGGCGTTCGCGCCCTTCCACTCGCTCACGAAGGACGGCAGCTCCTTTTTAATGAACTCCGAGAAATCGCGCCCGGAGGCGTCTATGAACACGAGCTGCTCCTGCTCTATGTAACGCACGATCTCCTTCCAGCCCATCTCCACCGCCTCCTTGATGATCTGCTCCTTGTTCTCGTCCAGGCTGACGAATATCCCCTCCTGACCGAGTTCCAGCCCGCGCCGCACATACTGCGTGGCGAACGTGGTCTTTCCAGCACCCGAGCTGCCGATCACCACTGTGGTGGAGTGCTCGTTGATGCCTCCGTCCAGGCATCTGTTGAGCCCGTAGACACCGCTCGGTATCTTTCGCATCCCCTGCCCATCCTCGACACAGTATAATACGTTTTCGACATTGTTGCTGGGTGCTATGACCTCTATTCAGCAGGCAGGATGCACAGAGCCTGGCAGGAAGATCTGGCTCATGGGCATACCAGATTGCAGAGATTTCCCACGCCCTGCGCCACGTATGCACTCAGTTAGAGCGCTTTTCCATCCTCTTTCTGCGCTCCGAGATCAAGCGGATGTAGAGCGCATAGGCTTCTTTGCCCTTGTGGCTCCTCCTGATCACCCGTCCAAGCGCTCTTTCGAAGGTTTCGTGCTTCAGCCTGGATGCCCCAGCCTCTTCGAGGAGCGCCTCCTCTTGGGGGGACAGCGGGTCAGGCTTTGCAGAGTTTGAGGAAGTTCTTGAAGATCTCATACCCATGCTCCGTGTGCTCCACCTCTGGATGGAACTGCACGCCGAATATTGGGCGATCGAGGTGTTCGAACGCCTGCACAGCGCAGGTCTCGGAGTGCGCCAGCAGCCTCAGCCCCGGGGGCAGTGGGAGCTTCACCTCGTCGTTGTGAGACTCCCAGACCACGAACCTGCGGGGCAGACCTTTGAACAGAGCCCCATCAGCGTCCACGATCAGCTCAGTCCTTCCGAACTCTGGCGTATCTGCGGGTCCTGCTGTGCCGCCGAAGTGCATGGCGATGAACTGGCAGCCCACACATATCCCAAGGATCGGCACCTGTGCCCTGTCCAGATACTCGGCGGTGCGGCCGAGCTTCACGGCATCGCTCCCGATCCTCGGGGCACCGCCAGAGAGCACCAGCGCATCCGTCTCTATCTCTTCCATGGGTGTGGTGTTCGGGATGATGATGGCGTTCGCTCCGAGGTACCGCAGCACGCGCCACTCTCTGTGGGTCCACTGACCGCCGTTGTCCACCACGCAGACATCCATTGCATTCCCGCATGCGCTGGGGCATCATATCCTTGTCGGTCTGTTAATATATATCTTGTCGGGAGATACCTTAATATCAGGGTTTCTTCATGTCGCTGCGGTGAACTTCCATGGTTCAAGCATATTGCGTGAAGTGCAAAAAGAAGGTCGAGATGAAGGACGCCAAGAAGATCACGATGAAGAACGGCAAGCCAGCGACGCAGGGCAAGTGCCCGTACTGCGGCACCAAGGTCTTCAAGATCGGGGCGTAAATCTGCCACGTGCGCTGGACAGACCGCAAAAGCTTTCCATCTTTTTACTCTTGTTTTACCCCTCCACACAAAATTAAACGGCGCTGGAAAGGCGCGCACCCCAAGACTTATATCGGCTCGTTCGTTTCACAGCGCTGGGTCTGCGTGCAGAGGATGCTCGATATCGTCAGGCGCGGGTTTCACACCCCTCACCCCCGTGGTGTGAACCTCCCACACTACGGCGTGATGAGCGGGCTTGCGGTCTCCATCGGGATACTGGCGGGGTTCGCGGCAGTCTTCTTCAGGCTTTTCCTGGCTTTCGTGACCAACCTCTTCCTCGAGACAAGGGTGTCGCTGCATCACGATCCCTATGCCATGACGACGAGCCCACTGGGGTGGTGGGTCGTCCTTGTCCCAGCCATCGGCGGGCTGATCTCAGGGCTCCTCACCTACAGGTTCGCGAGGGAGGCGAAAGGGCATGGAGTGCCGGAGGTCATCGAAGCGATGCTGGTGAAGGAGGGGCGTATTCGACCGAGGGTGGGGCTGGTCAAGGCGCTGGCGTCCGCGTTCACCATAGGTTCTGGAGGCTCTGCCGGGCGAGAGGGGCCGATCGTGCAGATCGGCGCAGCCACAGGCTCCGGGCTGGCGCAGAAGCTGGGTCTGGGGGACGATGACACGAAGATCCTTTTAGCGTGCGGGGCTGCAGGTGGGTTGGCAGCGACGTTCAACACACCGATCGGGGGGGTGCTGTTCGCCTTAGAGATCGTGCTCTTGGAGTTCCGCACAAGGTCGTTCATCCCTCTGGTGATCTCCACTGTGATGGCTACCATCGTCTCTAGAGCGTTTTTCGGTGACATGGTTACCCTCCCTGTGAAAGGGCTCTACACCTTTTCCACCTCCCTCTACCAGGCGCTCTACGAGATCCCGCTCTACCTTCTCCTCGGGGTGATATGCGGTTTCGCCGCGATCGCCTTCATCAAACTCCTGTACGGGACGGAGGGAGGGTTCGAAAAGCTGCGCATCCCTGAGCACGTGAAGCCGATGATCGGCGGGCTCTTGGTGGGGATCATGGGTTTTGTGCTGTTCGAGGTGCTGGGACACTACTACATCTTCGGCGTGAGCTACGGCACGATGATGCCTGTGCTCAGGAGCGAGGTCTCGGGGAGCCTGCTGAGCCTCTTCCTCCTCCTCCTCCTGCTCTTCGGGCTGAAGATGGTAGCAACGGGTCTCACCATCGGCTCTGGCGGCTCGGGAGGCATATTCTCGCCCATGCTCTTCTTCGGCGCGATGATCGGCGGGGCATACGGCATAGCGGTCAACTGGATGCTGCCCGACATCGCCTCTCCTTTCGGGGTATATGCGCTCATCGGCATGGCGGCGCTCTTTGCAGGCGCCAGTAGGGCCACGCTCACCGCGATCGTCATCCTCTTCGAGATGACCTCTTCGTATGAGCTGATCCTTCCCCTGATGTTCGGATGCGTCGTGAGCGACGCTGTGTGCACAGTCCTCTCCAAGGAGACGGTCTACACCCTCAGGCTGACCATGAGGGGGTTTCACTACTCATACGAGAGGGAGGTCAGTCCCATGGAGACGCACGCGGTCAAGGACGTGATGGCGCGCAACGTGAGAACAGTCACCCCAGAGACTCACGTGGGGGTGGTGGCGGACCTCATACTCAGCACCGGCTACCAGGGCTTTCCCGTGCTGTCGGAGGGCAGGCTGGTGGGGATCGTCACCCATAGCGATATACGAAAGGCTGTGGCTGCTGGTCTCTCGGATAGCCAGATATCTAATGCCGTCGCATTGAAAGAGCCCCTGGTCGCGCATCCCGATGATCTCTTGGAGGACGCGCTCGAGCGCATGGCTGAGAAGGGATACGGGCATCTGCCTGTCGTGGACCCAGCGAACAGAGCAAGGCTCGTGGGCTTCCTCACGCGGGACGACATCATGAGGGTCTACAGGCACAGGGCTAAGGAGAAGGAGTTCAGATGGAGGTTGTAGGCGCGGCAGGCAGGGTGGCGGACAGCAAGGAATTCTTGGTCAGGCTCAGGAGGATATCCGCGCATGTAATCGCCTTCGACGCGGACGCTGTGCTGGGAAGGCTGCACCTGATCTCCGCATGGGAGCGGGCGAAAAGGGCGTTCGACAGGGAAAGGGGGATGTGCAATCACCTGGAGATGGAGGTCATCTGCTATGCGGCGGCGCAGCGCCGGATCTCTGCAGCGCTCTCGCGCATAGGGATCAGGGACGGCGTGGAGCGCATCGCGCTGCTCGGCCCGATGGAGGAGATCGAGAAGGTGCTGAGGGACATGAACCTGAGAAGGGACGATGCTGTAATCGAGGCAAACGCTGAGAAGCTAAAGCGCCTTGGTCTTTCGGATCCGGAGATCATCTTCGAGCAGATGTCGCTGATGGAGCTTGGAGGCTGAGAGATGGCAGAGGAGATTAGGGTGTCCACGAAGGGCGAGGGAGAGATGCTGAACATCACAGAGAGGGTGCAGAGGGTCGTAAGTGCCTCTGGAGTGATGGAGGGCGTGGCATGCGCCTTCGTCGTCGGCTCTACGGCAGCACTCACCACGATCGAGTTCGAGCCCGGGCTGGTGGAGGACATGCGCAGCGCAGCAGAGCGATTATTTCCCAGGGGTATGGACTACGAGCACCACAGGCGCTGGGGCGACGGGAACGGTCATTCACATGTGCGCGCCGCGTTCATCGGTCCATCCCTGTGCATCCCGATCGCAAACTGCAGGCTGGCGCTGGGCACCTGGCAGCAGATCGTGCTATTAGAGTATGACATCAAGCCCAGGGAACGGAGGGTGATTGTGCAGGTGCTCGCATCCGCACAGGGCAAGAAGGGTACTGGGTGAGGATCATGATCTCCTTTGCGAGAATACCATGAGCACTGATGCATCTAACTCATTGCTGCCCAGGATGGCTGAGAAGGAGGCAAGGAGGAACCTCGTGCTCCTCTCCCTCCTGGCGCTCATCATCAACATGGGTTTTGGTCTCATCCTGCCCCTCTTCCCGCTGTACGTGAAGGAGTTGGGCGGTGGGGCGCTGGAGATCGGTTTCCTCATGGCGTCGTTCATGCTCACCAGGGCGTTCCTTGCTACATACTTCGGGGACCTCTCAGACAGAATCGGGCGAAAGAGGATCATCATCCTCGGAACGCTCCTCTATGCGATCCTGGCGGTGCT
>JBFMEL010000070.1:0-10591 GCA_040753455.1 Thermoplasmatota archaeon
TCGTACCATCTCCAACTGTAGCGGGCGATGACCTGCACGCCCCCCACCCCGGTGCCGTTGCTGCGCACGTATCCGTCGAGCCACGCATTCTCAGCCTCGCTCGACAGCGTGAGATCGAGGTTGTAAACACCACTGGCAACTGCAGTGATCGCGGTGCCCTCGAAGAGATATCCATCTGCCATGGGCGTCAGGGTGATCTGCCCTGGGATCACTGAGAGGTTGTACCATCCAGTAGCGTTTGCACTGGTCCAGGACGACCAGGTGCCGTTGCTGTTCCCGGCGTTGATCCATGCAAAGGGGTAGCCAGAGCCCGTATCATAGTAGTTCACGTAGCCCTGCACCGTCGCCCTCCCGGACGGCAGGGGATACAGAGTGAAGTTCTGCCAGGTGGTCTGGTTGTTGAGCATGAGGACTGTGAGCGCCTGGGTGTAGTGCCCGGATTCTGTCACCTCCACCTGCCACACCCCCCTCGTGAGGTTGAGCTCGTAGTAGCCCCACGTCGCATTGACTGGTGGGAAGTACTCATACTCCACGCCGTACTCACCCAGCCTGTACACCCGCACGGTCGCGCTCGTGACGTTGCCAGTGGCGTTCCATACATAACCTTTCAGCACGCAGTCCATCGGCTCCATGAGGAAGTTGATGGTGCGGTTCTCCCCCCATCCGAAGTATGCGGACCTGCGCTCGGTGAGGTAACCGGGGATCTCGACCTGTATCGTGTAGTTCTGGTTCGATTCCAGGTCCATGGTGTAGTTCCCGGTAAGAGCGGTAACAGTGGTGTTGATGTATGTGTCGCCCCATGCCAGCACCCCTATGGACGGGATGGGGCTCAGTGTCACGGCGTCCAGCACCTGACCGTTCACCGAGGAGTTCTTGTTGGAGGCAGGGTCAAGTGTGATGTTCACATTAGTCTGGTTGTTCCATGGCGAGAGAAACACAATCGTCGAGTTCTTCGTATAGTTCTCGTGGAATGCTGTGATTTCGAAGTTGTTGTTTGGGGTATAGATGCTCATGTTGTAATAGCCGAAGACATCTGTAACTGTGATGTTTGATCCTCCATCCCCTAAGACGGGATTTATGAAAACCGTGGCTCCCCAGATGGGGTTTCCCGTCCCGCTCTCCTTCACGTACCCGTCCACGAACACGTTTTCCCCTTGGGCAGATGCCTGCCATCCGATCGTTATGATACTGGACAGAACGATCATGATCCCGAGCCCCAGTGTGATGGGGCGCCTGACCGAGCAGGCTCTACATGGCGCAGATGCAGCAGTCATCTTGTCACCATGGGGTGATAGGAGAATGATGTATATATAACCCTTATGGGGCGCCGGTAGATGATGTTTTTATTATAGGCATGGGACCGCAGCGCCTGAGAACGTGAGAGGGGATCAGTGCCCTCCTGCGCCGTCTACATCTTCGAGCCCAGTGTCTCGCACATCTCTCGTCCAACAAACTTGCATACGGGGGCATTCCCAGGGGATGGGTGTCCGCCATTCATCCACGCTCGAGCTCCTTTATCACCTGCCGGAACTTTACGTTAGGCGTCCTTTCGAAAAGCCTCTTGTACCTCACAATGGCCTCGCTCCTGTGCGTTTCGTCCCCAGATAACTTGTACAGTTCGTAATGCGCCGCTGCTAGCGCTAGCTCGTCCTTCGAGGCGGAGAGGTGCCTCTTTAGGAGGGCTATGGCGTTCGTCTTGTTTTCGAGGGCGATAATCTTCGCCCTCAGAATCGTACAGTTCGACACAATCTCCGTCCGCTTGACCTCCTCAGCAAGCGCGAGCGCCTCTTCATTGATCAAGTTAGCTTCTACCGCCTTTCCCTGCCTGAAGTACAGCTCTGCTTTGTAATGCAGGTAGCCACTGAGATAGAATTTCATCTGTGCGGCCCTGGCTATCTCTATGGCGCGGTCGTAGCAGGCCTCGGCGTTGCTATAATCGCCCATTTCCCTGTGCAAGTTTCCAATGTTGCCGCAGGTTATCCCGATGCCGCGCTTGTCGCCCATCGCCTCCATGATCTTCAGACTCCGCTTGTAACATTCTAGAGCCTTCGCGTAATCTCCGAGGGCGAAGTGGATGTTACCCATGTTCCCCACCGCGCTTCCGATGCCGCGCATGTCGGCAAGTTCCTCGGCTATCTTCATCCTTTCATGGTGGCAGGCGAGCGCTTTCGCGTAATCCCCCATCGCGTAGTGAGTGATCCCTATGTTAGCGATGGTGACGCTCTTCGTCAGCTTGTCCCCCATCTCCTCCGAAAGGCGCAACGACCTCATGTAGCACTCCATCGCCTCGGCGTACTCACCCTTCGACCATAATACCAGACCTTTGTTGTTCAGCGCTCTGCATATCAGTTTCCTGTCACCAAGCACGTCGGCTGCCTTGAGTGCCTCCTCATAGCACTCCATCGTCTTGGCGTTCTCCCCAAGGTCCCAGTACGCCAGCCCCATGCAGTTCAGGGCTTTCGCCGCCCCACGCGCATCTCCGACCTCGGTGAAGTAAGCGTGTGCCTCATTGAGGACTGACAACGCCTCGTCGTATTTGCCCCGACTGCGAAGGATGTCACCGAGTAGGCTCCTGCTTTCCGCTGCGAGAGCCTTCTCGCCTGCCTTCAACGAGAGGTCGAACGCATTGCGCAACCTCTCCTCCGCTTCGCTCCACCTTCCGAGGAGCTGGGCATTGGTGGCAATGCCATGAAGCAACCTCACCTCGCTTCTGGGGTCGAGCTTGATTTTTTGCGCAACTGAGAGAGCGCGCTCGTAGTACTCGATCGCCTGCTCGGCGGCATACGCGCTCTCCGCCTTCTCACCCGCGCGCACGCAGTACCCAAACCCCTTCTCGTGCTGCCTGCTCCTTGAGAAATGCCTTGCCAGGTCGTAAAGCACCTCGTCTATATGCCCCTCGCAAGCCACTTCGTAGTACTCGCCGATCTTCTGGTGAAAGATGGCGCGCCACCTCTCGTTCATGCTGCTGTATATGACTTCTTGGAAAAGTGCATGGGAAAAATCCAGCGAACCGTTGGTGAGGTGCACGATCCCTGCGTCGTTCAACTTCTGCAGCGCACCCTTCGGGTCATTGAGCAGTTCTATAGAAAGCACTGCGGCCCTTGGAAACTCCCTGCCGATGCACGATGCGTATTCAGCCAAGGTCATCGCATCTGGATCGAGTGTCTCAAGCCTGCGGTTCACCGCCTCTTCCACTGTATGCGGGAGGGCAACCCCTTCATCAGCGATGATGTATGTCCCGTTCTCTTGCCTCATGCTGCCCACGCTGAGCATGTGCCTCAGCACCTCGCCCACGAAGAACGGATTGCCTTCGCATCGCTCCGCCAAGCTGCCCAGGAACCCCTCCGGGAACTTGTGAGGAGCATAGACGCTGTCCACCAATTCGATGATCTTATCGTTTCCAAGCCCAGCCAGCGCGATCTCAGATATGGTGCCCTCGGCCCGCATCTTTGCCACTCTGTTTTCTACCCCATCCTCCCCAGGTCTGAATGTCCCCAGGATCAGTATCCTGTGCTGCGCAATGTTCCTTGCAAGATACTGCAGCACGAAGAGCGAGGATTCATCAGCCCAGTGCAAATCTTCGAGTGCCAGCAAGACTGCTCTTCTCTCTGATGCATTAATCAGTGCAGTGAGCGTTGCATTCCCGATCCTCAGGCGCTCCTCCTCTAGCCTGATCCCTTCCAGGTCTCTCCTTACCAGGAAACGCGCCTTCGAGAGCCGATCTATCTCCTCCTGCACACCCTGCACATCATCCATCTTTCCGCTCCAGGTGCCCAGAATACCGCTCTCCTCGATGCGCCTCACGGTTCTTGTCAGAAGGGGGCGCATGTCGGGATGCTCTGAGCCGCTGAACACTGCTGTGAGAAAGACCCCTTCTCCATGCTCCACCAGTATCTTCATGTCGCCGTACTCCAAACGGCCCAGCCCCTTTGTTCCCTCCCCGGCGCGGTCGAAGGAATCCCTGATAAAGTTCTGGACCGCGGACAGCATCCCAGCCAGGATGTCTGCGTCCATCTCATCTTCGTGCTCAGGCGGAGCCAATCCTAAGAGCAGCCCTGCCTGATCCACAGCCAGTATCTTGGCGAAGGACCTGTATTCCTCTTCTTGGAATAATGGGTGCTCGGTAACAGCCTTCATCGCCTCTGACAGAACGAAAAAAGGCTCGCAGATGTCCTGCGCCGCCCTCCCAGAGAGCACCATGACATCCCTCGATGAGGCGAGTTCGAGGAGTTCATCCAGCAGCCTTGTTTTGCCGATCCCTGCTTCGCCTGATACGAGTGCTGTCGAGCCCTTTCCACCAAGTGCCTCGTCCAGAAGGGCGTTGAGCCTCGCCAGTTCTTTCTCTCTCCCGACCAATCCTGTGGTGATCGCTATCCCTCTCAAGCGTCTTCCTCGCCCAAGCCCATCAAGATGTTGTAGAAAAAGTTGTTGGGCTGCGGCGCTGTCGAGCCTTTCTGGAGCGCAGAGCTTGCGGCGAACCGATATCGCAAAGGACCCTGGGCTTATTGAACGCTATATCTTCTTCAAGCCCTCGCGCAGCTTCGCCAGTGTATCCTCGCGGCGCTTGAACGCCTCCTCCTTCTCTTTAATGGCAGCCTCGCGCTCGTCCAGCTCCAGTTCCCGCTCTTTAAGCTCTTCCTCTATCTTCGCCTTCATCTTCTCCTCGCGGCTGGCGAGCTGCCATTCCAGGGTCTTGAGCTTGTCCTCCTTGGTGGACAAGAGCTCCTCGCGCTCGTCCAGCTCTTTGAACCTGGCATCGAGTGCTTCGCGCTCTTTCATCACCTGGGCGATCTCCTCCTTCAGCGCGACCTCGCCCTTGGAGAGCTTTGCCTCCTTGGTATCGAGCTTCTTTGCGTGAGAGGACAGGGTGCGCTCCTGGTCTTTCAGCGTCTTCTGGCGCTTCTTCAGATCGTTCTCCAGCGCTAGGAGCTCAGCCTCTGCTTTGGATCGCGCCTCCTCCGCCTTCTTCCCGGCTGCTGCGAGCGCCTTTTCATTTCTGGTGAGGGTTTCTTCCCGCTCCTCGAGCGCCTTCTGCCTGGATTCGAGCTCCAGCACGCGCTCTGCGCTCTGCCTTTCCCTCGCCTCCAGCTCTGCCTCCTTTCCCTCCAGACCTTGAGCCCTCTCCTCCATCTCCTCCTCCTTCTCGCCCAGGGCTTTGCTCTCAGCTTCCAGGCGCTTTCTCTCTTTGCCCAGCGCCTGGCGCTCCCGCTTCAGCTCTTCTCCCCTGAGCATAGCCTCCTCTGCAGCCTTCTCTGCGCTCGCTGCGAGCTCCTTCTCCCTCCCAGCGAGATCGTCCATCTTTGCTTTCATCTCCTCCTTGAGTGCACTGAGGGCTTCTGCCTCTGCGCGCGTCTCCTCCTCCTTCCTGCCCAGCCTGCGTTCCAGGCGTTTCAACTCGCGCTCTGTCCCGCGCATCTCTGCCTTCATCTCTGCAAGGGTATGCTCGTCCTTCTCCAGCCTTGCACCCCAGGCCTCCAGCCTCTTATTCTCCTTCTCAGTATCCCTGGCCTGCTTGGCAAGCTGGCTCTTCATCGCCTTCAGTGCCTCCTTCTCCGATGAAAGCGCCTCGTGCAACTCCTCCATCTCCTTCTGGCGCTTGGAGAGCTCCTCCTCCACCTTGGCGAGCTCAGCCCTCTGCTCCTCCATCTCGGCGCCCTCGCCCTCCAGCGCTGCATGCTCCTCGTGCAGCTTTGCCTCTGCATCGCGGAGCCTCGCCCGCTCTCTCTCCATGCTCTCCTGAAGTTTCTGGAGCCTCTCCGCCTCTTTTGCCAGCCCTTTCTCGAACTCCGTGAGCTGGGCGGAGCGCTCGCTCATCTCCCGCTCGGCACTCTTCAGCCTCTCTGCACGCGCACCCGAGGCACGCTCCTCAGCAGAGAGCCTTGCCTCCCTCTCTTTCAGTAATTTCTCAGCCTCGCGCATCTTCGCAGCCTGCGCCCCCAGCGCTTCCTCCCTCTCAGCGAGATCCTCCCCCATCTTGAGCAGCCTGCGCTCCCTCTCCAGATATGCATCCAGCTTCTGCTTGAGATCAGCCTCCGCCGCCTTCTGCCTCTCGGTCTCAGCAGACAGGGTGCGCCACAGCTCTTCCAGGTCTCTGCGCTCGGAGGCGAGTGCATCTGCCTCTTTCTGCATCTCGATCTCCTTCTCCCTGAGGCTCCCCTCCTTCTCTTTCAGCTTTGCATCGAGTGCGTGGAGCGTCTCCTCCTCCTTCCTCAGTATCTTCTCCTTTCGGTCCACTTCCTCGATCTTCGCGTCCAGGCGCATCTCCTCCACCCTGCGCTCTGCCAGGGCGATCACATCCTCCTCCGAGAGCCCTTTGGATCTTTCCGTGAGATGCCTGAGCAACGTGACACTGCCACTGCGCACTGCGCTGAGCTCGCCGCGCAGCTTTGCAATCGCCTCCTCGCGCTCTGCAGAGAGCCTGCGCTCCTCTTCCAGCAGATGCTGCTCCTCTGCAAGCTCTGCCTCCTTGGAACCGATGAGGGCATCTGCTGCACGCCTCTCCCTGCGCTCCCTGCGCATGGCGCTCAGGGCATCCCTTTTCTCTTTGAGAGCCCTCTCCGCCGCATCCCGGAGGTTGATGTCAGCCCGCACTGCGGCTTCTGGAAACCTCTTTTGCAGGTGGGGCACGCTCACGCTCGCGGATTTATAGGAATATGAATGCAGCTCCACGACACAGTTCTCGTCCATCGAATCGTAGGTGAGGCGGGCTACAGCATCTTCACCCAGGACCTCGCTGTCCCCGCTGGTATAGCTGGAGAGCGCGGCAGTGCCCTCCCTGAGCACGAGCACCCCCACAGCATACCCCTTGCTGCTTGCCAGCGATGTCCTAATAAAACCATCCAGTCGCCCTTTTGCAGCCTCATCGAGGAGGGTTTTCAGCACCTCCGTGCTGCCGAACGCCGTGCTCACGATCTTTCCGCTGGGGACCTTCATCATACCACCATTGGACAGAACAGAGAGGGCGTTCTCGATATATATATCTTCTGTTCAATAGTCTATGTGAAGTCGTGTTTCATATGCGTCTATCTGGGGTTCGTGAGCTGCGTTGATGCTCCATCTGCGCACCATCTTTGCCCCTGTCCTCCCCGCACTCCATGTTCAGGCACAGGCGCCTCGGCCTCCGGCCCTTGTTAACCAGCTTGATGATCGGTGCAGCGCAGTGCGCGCAGACCTCGGTGGTTGGCACAACCAGCCCCCGCTGGGGTAGCGGATATGTGACGTCGCAGTGAGGGTATCGGGAGCAGCCGACGAAGCGCTTTCCTTTCTTCGAGATCCGCACAAGCAGGTCACCACCGCATCTCGGGCACTTTCCGAGCATCTTCTGTTCGTAAAGGGCGGTGCGCACGCTCTCGCTGATCTCGCCCCTCCTGGATTCGAGCGCTGCGAGTGCAGAGGACAGCATCTGCTGCGATTCAGCCACCACGCCCTCCATATCCTTCTTCCCCTCTGCGATCTTCGTCATCTCCTCTTCAAGGCGCGCGGTCATCATGGGCTTCGTGATCTGCTCCGCGCCCTCCCCTAATGCTTCGGCGACTGCGATGCCGCTCTTCGTAGCCCTCAGCGCCCCCCCTTCCACATACCTCCTCTCGAACAGCTTTTGGAGGATCTCATGCCGCGTGCTCTTCGTCCCCAGCCCCAGGCGCTCCATCTCCTGGACGAGGGTCCCGTGTGTGAAGCGCCTCGGCGGTTTCGTCTCCCCCTCTTCCGCCCATATCTTGAGCACTCGAAGCACCTCTGAGACCGAGACTGGAGGGAGATGCGTCTCCCTCGGGGAATAATATGGATAGTAGTCGTACCAGCCCTTGGAGAGATGCCGCCTGCCCTGGGCGGTGAACACCTCCCCAGCGATCTCTATTCTGACATGCGTGTCCTCGACCACTGCATCAGGGGCTAAGGTGGCAAGGAAGCGCCTGACCACGAGCTCGTAGATGCGCCATGCATCGCCCTTCACCGCCTTCTTCGACGCCGCCGAGACCGGGTAGATGGGGGGATGGTCCGTGGCTTCGACCTTTCCGCGAGTGGGGTAAGGCCTCCGATCCTTCAAGAGGCGGGAGACCTCTGCCTTGAAAGGGGAACGCTCCAGCTCCCTGAGCACGGCTTCGATCCTCAGCGAGGGGGGATACACGGTGTTGTCTGTCCTGGGGTAGCTGATGTGACCAGCGATGTAGAGCTTCTCGGCGATCGCCATGGCGGCAGGGGCGGAGATGCCGAGCCTGCTCGCCTCTGAGAGGAAGAGGGTGGTGTTGAACGGTGATGGAGGATGCTCCCTCCTTTCCTCGATCTCCACAGAGCGCACCACAGCTTCCTTCGCGCCCGTGAGCTTTGAGAGCAGATCATCCACTGCTGGCTTATCCCAGAAGACGCCCTTCTCGTGCTTGGCTGTGAGCGCGCCCGCGTTGCTCAGCTCTGCCACCAGCTCCCAGTAGGGCTTGGGCACGAACCCCTCGATCTCCTTCTCCCTCTTCACGATGAGCGCGAGTGTGGGGCTCTGCACCCTCCCTACTGAGAGAAAATCACGTCCGTACTGTCCGGTTGCCAGGGACATGAACCTTGTCAGGGCAGCGCCCCAAGCCAAGTCTATGAGCTGCCTTGCCTCCGCAGCCTTTGCAAGGGCATGGTCCACCTCCGTGAGGCTCGCAAATGCCTCTTCGACCTCGCTCTTCGTGAAGGCGCTGAACTTCGCACGTTTGACCTCTGCATCAGGGGTTTTGCGCAAGAAGATCCAGAGCGCCTCGACACCGATCAATTCCCCCTCCCGATCATAGTCCGTGGCTATAATCACACTGCTGCAGCGCCCCGCCAGGGTCTCCAGGGCAGATGCTATGTGCTTCACAGCCACCTTGCGCTCCGGCTCTGCCCAGACGAGGGCTGCCAGATCTTCCGAGTGCCAGCGCGCGAACCGCTTCGGGTAGTCGAGGGAGAGGATGTGCCCCCTCAAGCCGACTGTGTAATGCTCGATCCCGTTGCGCTCGAAGTGATAGACAGGCACGTGGTCTATGGAAAACTGCTTGAAGTCTCGCTCGGATAAGATCGAGGCGATGCGCTTGGCAGCATCGTTCTTCTCAGCGATGACCAGGGTGGGCATTATGGTGGGGAAACAGCCAGGATACTTAACACTTTCCAGGGATCGCAAATCCGAAGCTGTGAGATACTAACCATCGCCGAGAGCGTGAACGAAACGCAGAGCTCGTCAAATCCTCAGGGGATCACCATGCTCACAGCGAATTGATGCCTCTGCTGCCAGCAAACTCACGACGCAGTTGGCGAGAGATGATTTTCCCTCATTTCTTGACAGACCCGAAACGCACAGGTGGATTGCCGACGGTCAATTCTCGGTGAGGGCAGATGCACGACATGGCGAACAGCGATCTCGTCATATCTGGGAATGCCTGCGGCGCCTGTGGGCTGCAATCGTCATGGCGATGAGACCGATGAGCCCCAAGATGAGGATCGTAGAGGGTGCGGGGAGCCCCAGGAAGCCTCTATTGGGCGTGATGCCGCCATACCTCCTGGCGAACAGGGTGTTTGAGCCGTCGTCTGTCCAGTAGCCCTCTTTCGAGGCGATCACGGTGATCTTGAAGTAGGTGTCCCCGGTCACGTTCCGCACGATCACATCTGTCCTGAAGATCCCATCGGAGTTCGTCGTGCCGTTCTCGGTTTCGAGATATGCGTCCATGTTTGTTGGAGAGATGCTCAGTGCGAGGGCAACACCCTCTACGGGGTCACCGCTGGTATCATCTGTGAGCGTTACAGTCACCCCGACCACCGTGTTCGAATCCACAGAGGCGTTATCCAGATCCACCTCGATGAGGAAGTAGCGTATGGATGGATGGACAGTGATCTCTATCTTGGTGGTCACAGGCTGGTATCTCCTCTTTGCGGCGTATATCGTGGCTGTGATCGTCTGCGGGTCTGTGACGCTGGGGGCGGTGTAGGTGCATGTGTAGTCTCCATTGCCCTCGTCCACAGGCTTGGAGAACCCCTCTGCTCCGGAGATGGAGATGTAGGCGCCGGGTATCCCGGTGCCCAGCTCATCATCCTCCAGGCGGATGGATACTTCGAGGGCTTCGCCTGCTGTTACATAGCCCGGATATGCATTGGCGCTCAGTGCGAGCGTTGCATCGCTCAGGATGGTGTAGAGGTTGAGGTATGTCCAGAAGTTGTTTATGCCCCCGAGGGCGGGTTCCCAGCCTTCGTACACGGTCTTGTTGTACGAGTTGACCTGGTCGTACCTGAGCAGCGGAAGGACGGGGAGCAGCTCTGCGACGGCGTAGTGCGCGTCTCTGAAGCGCGCCTGCACATCGTCCTCGCTCCTGCTGGACCACATCTTATCCACAGCGTCGTCGAACGCTACATAGCTGTATGAGAAGGATAGTGTATCGTTGTCGAGGTCGAAGTTGTCTAGGATCCTCACCAGCCCCTCCTCATAGCTCACGAACTCGTAGGTGGTGTAGTTGTAGAACGCTGTGACTGTATCCCCATTCTGAAGTGCACCTGCTGCGAAGGTGACGTTGCCTGTGGTGGTATTGAGATCGTATTCTGTACCATTGGTCAGCTTCACCATCGAGCCGCCGCCCGCAGGTATCCTCCA
>JBFMEL010000071.1:0-10553 GCA_040753455.1 Thermoplasmatota archaeon
ATCTTCGCCATCTCCGGGTATCTGGAAGGATCGATGGCATTGGAAGGGGCTGTCACACGATACTTGAGATGCATGCGCCCCTTGATCTCCTCGGACGTGCCCACAGCGATCACCTGTCCTTTATCAATGATTGCCAGACGATCGGAGACCATCTCCGCCTCCTCCATCATGTGCGTGGTGAGGAGGATCGTTCTGCCCATGGAGGCTTTTGTCCTGAGCGCCGCCCAGACCTTTCTCCTGCCGATGGCATCGAGACCGCTGGAAGGTTCGTCCAGCATGAGGACCTCGGCGTCGCTCGCCAGCGCTGACGCGATCAGTCCGCGCCTCTTCTCACCCCCGGACAGGGACTGCGAGGGTCTGTCCATTATCTCGGTCATCGCGACCTCTTCCAGCGCCTCCAGCGCGCGCATCCTCGCTGTCTCGCGCGGCATCCCCCTGAGCCTGGAGAGATGGTACGCGTAATCGTAGGGAGAGTAGTTCCCGTAGGCGATGGCATCCTGTGGCACCATAGCGATCTGCAGCCTCACCTTCTCGGGCTCGCTCACCACGTCGTGCCCCAGCACCCACGCATCCCCGGACGTGGGCATGAGCTGCGTGCACAGGATCCTGAGGAACGTGGTCTTGCCCGCACCGTTCGGGCCCAGTAGGGTGAAGACCTCCCCCCTGCGGATCCCGAGGCTCACGCAGTCCAGCGCCCTGATCCCCTTGTCGTACACCTTGACCAGATCCTTGGAGACCACAGCATCCATTTGACTGCTCATGACCCTCGCTGAGGCATATATCACCCCTTCATATTACCTTATGGGGATGGCTCCCGCAGGCATGGTAGTGGGGCGCATCTCAGCGATGCAGAAGTCCCTCAGATTAATCCTTGAGCAGGTAGTCCTCTATGTGATCGCGCGCGCGCTCCCTCATCGCCTGGTGGTGTGCGAGAAAGCTCAGCACGCGCTCTGCTAGATCGGATTTGCACTCTCCACAGAGCATCTCGCCGCTGCGGCACCGCCGCTCGATCTCCTTTAACTTCGTGTCCTCTGACTCGAAGAGATACACGTAGTACGAGTAGACGGAGCACACCTCAGGATTGCCCCCACTCTCCCGCTGTTCCTTCACCGAGACTGCGCCACCAGTGAAGGCGTTCATTATCTTCCTCCTAGCACTCCTTGCATCATCGGTGGTGAAGATCGCGCTCTGGGGCACGGAGGCTGCCATCTTCTCCTCGGGTCCAGTGAGCGCTGGAAGCAGCTTCGTGTGTATCAGTGCGGTCTTGGGATAGCCGAGCAGGGGCGCGACATCCCTCGCCACTCGGAAGTGGGGGTCTTGATCGATGGCGCATGGGATGAGCGATGGCACCTTCTCCCCCTTCACAGCTTCCAAGAAGCACGGCGCTGCCTGAATGCTCGTATAGAATATCTCGCCGATGTTGTTGCTGGGTGTGAAGCCGAACACAGCCTTCGCAGTGGAGAACGTGACACGCTTCGCCACGCGCAGCGCGATCGGGTACAGGTTGTGGATGTATTCCGTGTCGATGATGACCCTGGTATCCCGGGGCTCGAACCCCAGGGCGATGAAGTCCAGGGCGTTCTCCAGCGCATAGCCCTTGGTATTATCCAGCTCCAGGTCGTCGTTGAACAGGAACTTCTCGTCATCCGTGAGCTGGAAGTACAGGGGGACGCCGAACCTCTCCTGGAGGTGTCGGGTGAATACCCAGGGCACGATGTGCCCGAGATGCGTGTGACCTGAAGGTCCTCGCCCTGTGTAGAGGTAGAACTTCTTTCCAGCTGCGAAGAGGTCCAGTATCTTGTTAAAATCCCGATGGGAATAGAACAGCCCCCGGCGCAGCATATGGTGCAGCTCGCCAAAAGCATGCCGAATGCGCTCCAGCAGCGCCTCGTCTATGAGGGAGGTCCCGAACTGCTGCACCAGCTTCTCGTAGTCCACCCTGCCCCTTACCTCCCAGGGCGTGACCACGAACCCATTATGCGGGGACATTCGCCTCGATAACCCCCACGCCCCTTATTAACCTAATCCTTTGACCTCCCCCTGATTCTTCAACAGTGCCAGCCTTCCATGCCCTGCGATACCCAGGATATTCCTCGGACAAGGGATGAGCAACAAGTTTATATCCAATCACCAGGATGGCACCGCAGTGGTCCAATGAAAGCCGTGGTCCTCGCAGCAGGGGAGGGGACGCGCCTCTGGCCCTTCACATACTCACAGCCGAAGGTGATGATCCCTATCGCCAACAGACCCATACTAGAGTATGTGGTGGAGGCGCTCGTGCGCAGTGGTGTGCGTGACATCGTCCTTGTGGTAGGATACTGCAAGGAGCGGATCATGTCCCACTTCAGCGACGGAAAGGAGTTCGGGGCAAGGATCGAGTACGCCTTCCAAAGGAAGATGGTGGAAAAGGCTGGTACTGGCTACGCACTGTCAATGGCGCGGGAGTTGGTGGATGATGACTTCCTTGTACTAGCGGGGGATAACATCATCGACGCCACCACCCTAACAGATATCGTTCACTGCAAGAGCAGGAACGCGCTGCTGGTCACAGAGTCTCCCACCCCTTCCAAGTACGGCGTGGTGCAGTTGGCTGGAAGCGCAGTGGGGAACGTGATCGAGAAGCCCGAGGAGCAGATCAGCAACATCATCAGCACCGGGATATACAAGCTCACCGCAACGATCTTCGATGAGATAGATGCGGCTGCGAAGGCGGGAAACCACACCCTCACAGCGGCGCTCCAGCGCCTCCTTGCGAAGGAGCATGTAGAGGGCGTCTTTGCCCGCGGGATATGGAGAGATGTGGTCTATCCCTGGGACATCACCAGCGTCAATGCAGAGGCACTGAGCGGACTTGAGCAGCACCTGGCGGGAAGGATAGAGAAGGGCGCACACATCGCTGGTCCAGTGAGGCTCGGGGAGGGATGCGTGGTGCGCGCCGGCGCCTACATCAGGGGTCCCGTGAACTTGGGGGAGAACTGCGAGGTCATGCCCGGGGCATGCATCTTCCCCTCCACGAGCATAGGGATGAACGTGGTCATCGGTCCACATGCGGTGATCAAGGAGAGCGTGATCATGTCCAATTCCTCGATCGGTGCAGGGGCGCATATCTCCGATGCCGTCATAGGGCAGGGTGTGCTGATCTCCTCCAACGTCGGCATCGAGGCTGGCAGAGCTAAAGTTGAGACCGAGGGGGAGCTCAGGGATTTGGAACGTGTGGGCGCGATGGTGGGCGAGGAGACAGCCATAGGTGCGGGCTGTGTGCTGTACAGCGGCGTGATAGTGGGCGCGCGATGCAGGATCTCCCCACAGGTGAGGGTGTGGCGCAACATACCCGACGGCACCACGGTGATGTGAGGCTGGCATAGCGATGTGCGGCATCATCGGTTACACGGGACGCAGGGAGGCGCAGGGGCTCATCGTCGCCGCGCTGAAACGCCTGGAATACAGAGGCTACGACTCTGCCGGTGTGGCGGTAGGTGATGAGAAGATCTCTTTGTACAAGGACAAGGGGGAGATTGCTCAGATTGAGAGGGTGATGCCCATGTTTCGAGGCAGATGGGGGATCGGCCACACGCGCTGGGCAACCCATGGCAAGCCCTCGAAGAACAACGCCCATCCCTTCTTCGACTGCAAACGGGAGATCGTGCTCGCTCACAACGGCATCATCGAGAACTTCGTGAAGTTAAAGGAAGAGCTGATGCGCAGGGGGCATGTCTTCACATCAGAGACAGACACTGAAGTGATTGTACACCTCGTCGAGGAGGCATATGAGGGCTCTCTGGAGGAGGCTGCGCGGAAGGCTGTCAAAGCCATCGAAGGATCGTTCGCGCTGGTGATGATGCACAGCGCAGAGCCTGGGAAGCTGGTCGGGATGCGCAAGGAGAGCCCGCTGATCATTGGGCTAGGCGACGGGGAGAATCTCCTTGCTTCGGACATCCCTGCACTCCTGGAGCACACAGAAAAGGTCATCACGCTGCATGACGGCGACGTGGCTGTAATAGCCCCTGGAGAGGTGAGGATCACAGATCCGGAGGGCAGGGAGGTGAAGCGGAGCATCCAGAGGATCACCTTCACGCTCGAGGACGCGGAGCGCGGGGGGTATCCGCACTTCATGCTCAAGGAGATCTTCGAGCAGCCGAGGGCGCTGCACGACACGCTCGTGGGCAGGCTGGTGGACACCGAGCCCTATTATGGAGGAGCGGAAGGGGTGCGGCTCATCGCCTGCGGCACATCGTACCACGCAGCGATGGTGGGCAAGTATATCATCGAGTCCATCGCCAGGATGCCAGCAAGGGTAGATATCGCCTCGGAGTACAGATACAGCACGCCGAGCGGCGAGCGCCCGCTCACCGTCCTGATCACCCAAAGCGGGGAAACAGCGGATACCTTAGCCGCGGCGAAGGAGGCGAGGCGCAGGGGGTGCATGACCCTGGGCATCACCAACGTGCTGGGCAGCTCGATCACCAGAGAGGTGCACGAAGTCATTTACACCAGAAGCGGGATAGAGATCGGTGTTGCTGCCACTAAGACATACATCACGCAGCTGGCGGCGCTGTACCTCCTCGCCATCAGGCTGGGGCAGCGCAGGACGCTTCACCCCGATACCCTCATGCACCTAGTCCAGGCTCTCAGAGGACTGCCGCAGGTCGCCCAGGGGGTGCTCAACACAGCGGAGGGGATCGAGGGGATCGCGAAGGAGATCTCTCATGCACAGACCATGTTCTTCATCGGCAGGCACACGAACTACCCGGTAGCCCTGGAAGGCGCGCTGAAGATGAAGGAGATCTCCTACATCCATGCAGAGGGATATCCCGCGGGGGAGCTGAAGCATGGTCCTCTCGCACTTCTAACTCCTGAGACCCCAGTGGTGGCCATCGTGGTCCCGGATCACACATACGAGAAGATGCTGAGCAACATAGGGGAGGTCAGCGCCAGGGGCGCGCCGGTGATCGGTGTGTGCCTCGAGGGGGACGATAAAACCGAGAAATACGTGGACTACGTGCTCAGGGTGCCGAAGGTCTCACCCATCTTCTCCCCTGTCCCTGTCTCGGTGGCGCTGCAGCTCCTGGCATACTATGCTGCGAGGGAGCGGGGATGCGAGATCGACAAGCCCAGGCATCTGGCGAAGAGCGTGACCGTGGAGTAGCGCCCCCATCAGGACGTGTGCAGATAGTATGATGGGCGCGATACATTGCGCGATCAGCAGTGCCGTGCCCCGAGCGGTTTTATATTTTGGCTTCGCACAGCGCCATGCGGCAGCTCCGCAACCCCCCACGACCCTAAACTCCCGCCCTGTTAGTAACGAGGTTTCCGAGAGATCTCGGTAGTGCTACACCAAGTTTCTCGAACAAAATCCTTTACTTTCTATTATACAATTTTACTACAAAAGTTTCATACTACACTATCAAACTTTCGCCATATGATTAACTGCACTCAAACCCTCAATGGCGCTCCTCAGGGGAGCGCATCCCCAATAGCCCTTTCAAGCCGCAGAATGGGTTTTGTTAGCTCCTCTTCGACCTCAGGCTGGCGGAATCCACGTGGAGCACCCCTGACCTCCTGTTCCATCTCGGGGCGCAGCCTTCCAGCGCCACGCGCCTCTTGAAGTTCGGGCCATCCAGCACTATAGTCTCGAACTCCCCTCCCTCGCCAGCCAGATTCAGTCCCCTGACCTTGGACAGGGCGCATAGCGCGTCGGCGTCCAGGCGCCTTCCGAGCCATTCCTGTCCCAGCCCTTCTGCAGCCACCCCTGAAAACAATATCTCGAACCCTGCTGCGATCTCCTCCTCAACCACGCGGCGCTGGTCCTTTCGCCACAGCGGGCTGTACGTCCTCAGTCCCAGGCGATGGCACACGCGGTTGATCCGCGACCACTGATAATCTGATGCGAGGGCGCCCGTGAGCACACCGTCGCACTCGATGATCCCAAGCGCATGCTCAAGATCTTCGAGCTCTTGCTCTTCCTCCCCGCCTGTGCTGAAGACCATCGGCCCGATCCCCAGCGCCCTTGACACCACGGGCGCAAGCCCGATGTTCGGCACGTGAAAGAGATGCGCCCCCTCCTGCTCAGGCACCATCACTACAGTCTGCACCACCTCCCAGCCGTACTGCTGCGCCAGGTAGATCGCATAGACAGAGTCCTTGCCACCGGAGAAGAGCGTAGCTAGGCGGAGCCTGTCGGCACCAATGGTCATGCAACTTTACCCCCCTCGCACACCCCCAGAGACATTCTTTCCTCCCAAAACTTGACAATTACTCACTGTTTGGTTACCTTCTGCAATGATTCAATCCTCTGAGTAGTGTTCAATGCGTCCTCTAATCCAATCCCAATCGGGATTCCCATGGTTAAAAAACGATTTGAAGTTGTCCTTGAGCCACTCGTAATAGTCATCTTCTGTGAACTTACAGAATGTCCCCACTAAGCTACCAAATGGTATGTCCTTTGGTATCTCAATCCCTTTCAATTCATCTTCCAAAAATTCCTTTACAACCTCGCGGTCAAGCATCCTATCAATCTCCCTTTGAATTGGGCCTTGGTATGTGGCTGTTAACCCTATGGCTATTGTAAGATTCTGTTCCATGCATCGTCCTACACCTCGTACGCGCATCCCTTGAATATCCAGACATCTGGATCCACGTCCTCCGGGGTGCCGAACAGCTTGCTGGCGATCTGCCCGGGCATCTCGCGCACGTAGAGCCCGAAGTTCACGCGCCACTTCCCCATGTCCTTTCCGAAGAGCGCCATGATCGCTGGCACATTGGCTTCGATCCTGCCGACGATCGTCATGCTCTCCGGGCATTCCCCTTCCGGCACAGCGCGCTTCATGAGCTTGGGAGTGCCCACCTGCACATAGCCCTCCAGTCGAACGTAGCAGTGCTCGGGCACCATTGGATCCAATCTTGGATATGCCACGGGAGCGTTAGGCATCCCCAATTGGGCTGCGAACGCTGATATCGTGCCGATGATCCATTCCAGTATCTTGCGCACAGCCCTGCCGCTGTCGATCACGAAGGAGAGCCTGAGCCCGCCGCCCGCGCTTCCTGTCATTTCCTTGAAAGCCACGTCGAGAAAGAACTCCACCTCCTTGATGCACTCCTCCACGAGGTCCAGCACCCCTGCTATGAACTTCTGGACCACCAGCCTCGCGTATGCGATGATGAAGTCGAGGGAGAGCTCCATCGTGCCGCTGAGCTCTTCCCAGGCATCCCTGATGGATGCCTCGAGCAATCTCAGGGCTACGTCCCTCAGGCTCAGGTTCTTGCCCGAATTCATCTCACCTGGGGTGGAGGAGAGGAACGACCAGTCCATGATGAGGTCCTGGTCCGCTGCGTTGGGCGAGCGCTGCCAGGTGTACTGCCCTCCGTCCACGGGCACGAGCACGTTCCCTATCTGCTCGCCCCCTTCTTCATGCAGCGCGATCGTCTCGTCCACCTTCGTGCCCTGGGGGTTCAGCAGGGAGATGGTGATCCCGCTGTCCTGCTCGCTCCCATCGAACGCCACGATCTCGTAGGAGGATGGTTCGAGCACGAAACCCTCCTCGAAAACAATCTGCTGTTCGGCTACCGCAAGTGTCCAGTGGGACAGGTTCACAGCCTCCTCCTCCGAGGGGTTGTACAGCTCCACCCACTCCATCACATCCGTGCCCCTGGGGTTGATCTCGGCCTCGTTGATCACCACGTGATCGGGTGCGAAGGATGGGGGGGTGTAGAGCACGTTGAAACCCGCGTTGATGCTCGCCTTCAAGCCCAGGCAAGGGATTGGGATGTTGCTCAGCACCTCGCCCAAGCCCGCGATGTCGTGAAGCGAGTAGCCGAAGGACTCGTAGGTCTCTGCCACCTCTGGAGCAGAGATCTCGAACCTCCATCCCGGACCACCGCCCTCGCAGTCCACGATCTGGGGCTGGAGGACCGTGAACGGATCGATGGAGAGGTCCAGGAACAGGTCCCATAGCCTGATATCGATCTCCAGCAGGATGTCGTACCCTGTATCTTTCGTCTCCTGCATCTCCTCCGAGAGCTCGAGGATCGTGGCGCGCATCCCTGCCCTGGCACCGAACAGCTCTCCCGAGAGGCTGATCAGCACTAAGGGCACTCCAGCCTCGGGGGGTATCCCAGTACCTTCGGGTTTCAGTGCAACTGCGAAGTTCATGCCGAACATGGAGAAGGAGATCATGCTGTTGGAAGGCACGATGGAGAAGATCCAGTCCACCAGTGCACCGAGGACCGCATTAGCGATCCCTTTCACGAAGTCCTGGATGAGCTCGACCACGTAGCCCGCGATCTCCGAGATGAAGGCAAGGATCTGCTGCGCATAGCTCAACAGGCGATTGAGGAGGTTGGTGAGGAGATCGATGATCATCGTCACCTGGTCTATGAGCCATTTTATGGGCGCCAGGATGCTGTCCAGGACCCAGGAGAAGAACCCTTTCACCACATCTAACAGGGTTCCGAGGTCTTCTGCCAGGGTCGAGGTGGACTCGTATCTCAGCATTTTTCCCTCGGCATCGCGCAGCGCCCATCCTGAGTAGACAGTCACTGTGATCCCGAAGGATATAGGGACTGTGGCATTGCTCCATGTGTACCTGTGCCCTCCCGGTCCCAGGAGGTCGCGCTCGTCGTTCCTCAGACATATCTCTGTGGAGCCGCAGACCTTCAGGGTCCACCTGGTCTCGAACGGGCGCTCGCTGAGGCTGGTAAGGTCTGTGAAGTGCGTGCCGCTGGGCGCGCTCAAGCTGTAGAGGAAGGTATTAGGCTCTGGGACATCCCCATCGCTTATCTGCGCAGCGCTCACCGCGCTCAGCATCGAGGGATGCAGCGATGGATGCAGCACCTCCCTGGATGTCCACTGCGTGTCATTCGATGCATCGGAGGGGCGCATGGAGAACTCTCCCATGCGCACTGCATCCACCAGCGGCCTGTAGTCAGTGTTCGCCACCTCCCCCGCGGTAATGATGGCGCGTGCGCAGCCCACGACCCAGCGCTCCGCCATCCCTAACAGACCCTTCTCTACATCCACGAAGAGGGCGAGGATGTCGGAACCGCTGCGCGCCTCTAGATCTTCCAGCGCTCGGATCACATAGCCGTTGTTCACGTCCTTGGGCATCACATATCCTGCCTCTTCCTCTGACAGGAAATCGAATGCCCATTCCACGTATGGGGTGATGTCCCCCTGTGCCTCCGCGCTGTGCCCGCCGATCACCAGGCTGCGCGCCTGCGCATCCGTGAGATAGCCGTAGGAATCATAAGCAGGGTAGGGCTCGTCCACGAGTCCTTGAGAATGCCCGAGGTCGTTGTAGCGCGAGAAGGTGATATATTCCTTCACCCCATATATCGTGGTGAGGGCGGAGTTGTTCAGCAGATCGCCAGAGAGCTTGCCAGCGGCGCTGGGTACTTGATCTGCTCGGTCTGCGAGCACCGCATAGTTGGATGCGATGGTGCCGTAGAGCGCGCGCAGCATCTCCTCCCTGCTGCCCTGGAGGTCAAGGAGGGCGCTCAGCAGCTCGCCAGGGTTATCCCTGAAGTAGGCGAACACATCTCCCATGACCTTGTCGAACGCTCTGAGGAGGCATGCACCGATGGATCTGTTGTCCTTGGGGTCTATGCGGTACTCGCCCTGCAGTTTGAGAGGGGCAGTCCCCAGGTACGATGTCACCCGCTCCGCCAGCATCTGTGCTATACCTGATGCAGCACCGCGCAGGTCCTGATAATGTTCATTTGCCTTCGTGGCGTATGTGGTGTTGTAGAACGAGAGCCAGATGCTGGTTGTCTCTGACCTGCACATCTCCACGGGGAAGAAGTCCACAAGGTACCCGAGGCTCATCCCTGCCTCTGCACTAGTCCTGGTGGTCAGGGTGTATGTGCAGTCCTGGAGTGTGTAGTTGTATCTGGTGCCGATCTCCACGTTGGTCTCGTTGAGGATAGGTTCGGAGCTCTCAGCCACATTGCACCTCATCACTGAGGAGTACGAGAACGCTGTGTCCACAGGCTGGTAGACATCGCAGAGCACCAGCTTCCCGTACCATGCGGGCTGGGGCACCAGCCTCGGGTCGAGGGGTCCGGGAGGATATTCGCTGCTGCTCGCCTGGGACATGGTGGCGAGGACCCAGCGCTCCACCTGGTACAGTGCCTCGGTGTTCTCTCCGTCCTCAGCGCCCAAGAAGGCTGCGAGCGAGCGCCCAAGCCCCTCTATAGCCTCGTAGAGCGAGGTGAGCGCGCTGTATACCGCGTTGGCGGCATCCATCAGTCCGAAGTAGTCCAGGTACTTCAGCAGGAACTGATCCACCACCGCGCTGATCCCCTGCGTCAGGATCGTGTCCAGAGGGATCGCGCGCTCGTCGTAGTGATGCAGCAGAGCTACTAAATCCGCAGGGTCGATCGTGCCGCTGGTCATGTAATCCTTCAGCAGATCCTCCAGATGGCTGTCGATAGCCCTCACCGCTTCCCAGTCCACAGCCCTGAACCTCGAAGCCACGTCGATCACCAGCGCCAGGTTCACAGCCAGCTCTACGTCCCTCTGGGTGATGATCTCTGATAGATCGCCTGGGTTGCCCTGC
>JBFMEL010000072.1:0-10433 GCA_040753455.1 Thermoplasmatota archaeon
CTGTAATTGTCACATAATCGCCTTCGATAGGGATTTCCGTAGAGAAGATAATCTCTGAAACTACCAGATTCGGCATCGGTGTAACTTCTACAACTGGTATCTCCGGCGGTGGGATTTCTGGCAACTCGTCCTCTTCAGATAAATTCGGTGGCGGCGGTGGAGGAGAACTAGGTGTCGGGTGCTCCAATGCTAAATCCAGTTCTTTTGATGTGCCCTCTGCGATAAAACTGGTTTTGGTCACTCTGAACTGATCAGATGCTCCAACTATCAGTAAATCGCCTTCGTTAGCCTTGATAATTATAGAGTATACTCCGTTCTCGTCTGTATAAGTCGTGCTGTTGAGGTGTGTCATATCATTGACGACCACTACCATTGCACCACTTGCGGGTATGACATGATTAGGCATGTAGACTGTGCCGTAGATTTCAAAATTATTATTGCTTTCTGCTGTGACACTTCCACCGAGTAGTGCCCCCGCAGGCAGCACCATGCACAGTGCAATCACGCTCGCTAATACCAGCCCCACTCTCCTCGCGCTCTCGCGCCTTCCGCTCGTCATCTCGACTCCTCCTGATGTCCCATCATCCTTCTGTTCAATCTCCACGCCGGACGGATTCGGATACATCATAGAGAGGGAAAATCTCTTCTCTTATTTTTTTTTTGGTACAAGCATCGAACAATGGGGGGAGGTATCCTATGCTTTTTCATTTTCCTAAACCCACCAAATGCCGCAGCCCTGCGCGCCATCCCTTTTTCTGGAAGCGCTCAAGATTCTTACAGACGAGGTTCGGTGTATATAAAATGCAGACGCTCGTCAGCTTATCCTCATAGAGCCCTTGGACGTGCATTGTCCCCTGCGCCCGGGTATAATTCTTCACCTCGTCGAGCCATGCCCGGCGCTGATAGGGCTGCAGTCATAGACCTGCGCTCATCTCTCTTGTGAATGTATCTCGGCTCAAGAAAAGGTATTATCTTCCTGAGGGCAATGTCACGATCACATGAAGCAGCGCGTACTCTTCCTCTGCACGCACAACTCCGCCCGCTCTCAGATGGCAGAGGGTCTCCTGCGCTCGATCTACGGCGACAGGTACGAGGCGCACAGCGCGGGCACCGCCCCCACCCGCTTGAACCCTCTAACAGTCCAGGTGATGGCAGAGATCGGGATCGACATCTCCGAGCATCGGTCCAAGGGCATAGAGGAGTTCAAAAGAGATGTTTTTGATATCGTGGTCACTGTCTGCGACGACGCCAGAGAATCCTGCCCTTACTTTCCAGGCAAACGTGTGATACATCGTGGATTCCAGGATCCCATCACCCTAAAGGATCTCAGGGCGGTGAGGGACGAAATGCGCGCCTGGCTCATCGAGGCATTCAAGTAACGCTCCAGTATTAATGCGGCTGCATATCAGGGGGAGGTGTGATGTGCATCAGTGCCACAGGCGTCTCATCATTTACCCCTTGGGACGCTGCCTTTTCCTCAGGAGAATGCAGCACCCAACGATCGCTATCCCGAGCAGTGCCCCCAGGGCAGCCCAGGGCGCAAGTCCCCACACATCCAAGGTGTCCTCGCCGATCCTCACCACTGTGAGCGCGCGCTCCTCGGTGGTGGCGATGTTCCCTGCCCTGTCCACAGCCCAGATGCGATACCTGAGGATCCCTGGCTTTGGTTGCACATTTAGCTGGGCAATGAAGCCTCCGCTCTCTGTCTTGTACATCGGCACAGTGTGCTCCGTGCCGTTCACGTCAGTGTACCAGAGGTAGACTGCAGGGTCCTCGAACTCCCCCTCGCAGAGCACAGTGAGGTTGAGCACCTGCCCCACCCACAATTGAGTGCTCGACTGCTCATGATGCAGCAGTGGAGGGCTGGTATCCACGCCCACTACAACCTCGGGCACCTGGGGCATCGGTTCCCAGTGTCCTGCCATGTCCCTCCCTCTTGCATAGAACCCGAAGTAGCCATCGTGCGGGGCAGTGAAGTTGAAACGCTCTGTCAGAGCTGCGTGAGCTCTCGTCCAGTTCTTCCAGGTCCGGTTGTTTGGGCTCTCGGCAGACCACATCTCCATCTCACTGACGCCGCTCGTGGCATCCTCCAGCGAGAGATCGAGGATCACCCATGGAACCTTAGACCACGGAGCCATTGCACGCGCGGTGCAGTTGGGGGGTGTGGCATCCACGCAGTACCTTGCCTCCGCAGGTTTGGCGAGCTCTATGTTCCCCGCGGCATCCCTGGCCCTGACGTGAAACTGGTAGAACCCATCTATCAGTGGGAGGACAGTGCCGTCGTGCGCGTGCGACACAGCGATGCTCCAAGAGCTCCATGTGATGTTGTTGAAGCTCGATCTTGCCCAGACCTGGATCTCCTCGACGCCGCTGAGAAGATCAGATGCCTCGATATCCAGCGTGATCTGTCCCAGAGAGACATAGTATGCGCCTTGGGTTAGGGAGGAGGATGGGAGTGTGAGGTCGAGCCCTAAGAGGCAGTCCGGTCCCAGGATCTGCTCCCCTGCGCCGTCTGTGCCTGCAGCCACGGTGGTAAACTGATAGTATCCCTCCGCCTCCAGAAGGATGGAGAATGGCCCATGCTCGATGCTCGATGTGTTCTTCTCCCCTTCCAGCTCGATGACCCCCGCAGTGACCCAGGGATCGAAAGTGAGATTATTCACGCTGTGCCTTGAGAGGAGGGAGATGTTGCGCAGCCCGGCATCGCATGCAGCCTCCCAGCCCACAGAGATGGACGGGGCGCTGCGCCAGTACCCGCCACTGAGGATGGCTGAGGAGATGGGCGATGTGGCTCCGGCACTGCCTGTGCATGACAATAGAGAGAGGGACAGCAGTGCGAAAGCGAGGAGGATCTGCGTCAGGCGCATGAAGTGTCTATAGACAGCGAGATATATGAGCCTGTCGAGCCTCCTTTGGGGAGTGGGATTGCAGTTCCATCTGACAACATAGAGCACATTCCTCCTAAGGGGGTGGACCGCCTACTCTTCCCGAGGCTCAGTGGATGGGTTCTCCACCTCTGCTGCTACGGCAGCGGCGAACTCCATGGTGCTGGCGCTCCCACCGATGTCTGGGGTGCGGATCCCACTGGTGATCACCTGCCTCACTGCCTTCTCGACCCTCCCTGCCTCCTCGCCCATCCCCAAGTGCCCTAGCATCATCGCGGCTGAGAGGATCATCCCAGTGGGGTTGGCGATCCCCTTGCCAGCGATCTCCGGGGCAGAGCCGTGCACAGGCTCGAAGAGCGCGTATCTATCCCCGAAGTTACCGGAGGGTGCGACCCCCAACCCTCCAACGAGCCCTGCCGCCTCGTCTGATAGGATATCCCCGTACATGTTCAGGGTGACGAGCACATCGAGGCTCTCAGGCTCCTTTACAAGACGCATCGCGGCAGCATCCACATGATGGTCGTTGCTGCTGATCTTGTACCTGTAGGCATAGTTCACCGCAGCACCGTAGAACAGGTTGAGGAACATCCCGTCCGAGAGCCTGAGCACGTTCGCCTTGTGAACGCACGTCACCTTCTTCCTGCGGTGAGCCACCGCATACCTAAATGCGAACTCGATGATCCTTTTACAGGCTGTCTCAGAGACAGAGCGCTCGGTGATCACCTTGCCTGCCTCCTCTCGCTCTATCCTTGTGTAAAGACCCTCTGTGTTCTCCCTGACGATGACCACGTCGAGCGGTTTAACGCATACAGATGGATGGAGGCAGTAGGCGGGTCTCACGTTGGCGTACAGCTCGAGCTCCCACCTGAGGAGGAGGAGAGGAGATACATAGTGCCTGTCCTTAGGAGTGGTGATCGCTCCAAAGAGCACAGCATCGCTCTCCTTGACGAGCGCCAGCGTCTCCTGGGGCATGTATTCTCCAGTCCTGCTGTGGCACTCCAGCCCGATCCCTCCTTCCTCGAACCTCAAGTCCCTCACCAGGCTCTGAAGCACCGTGAGGCAGGCGCGCATCACCTCTGGACCGATCCCATCCCCCGGCAGGACAGCGATCTTCATACCCGGCTCACTTCCCTTTCGACCTTTGCTTGGTCTTGGCACCCACCGATCTCTTCGCTGTCTGAACCTCGATCGTCACCCTCTTATCGAACTCCTCGGAGACCGATGCAGCGATCTGCGAGGGAAGGTCCTTCGCCATCTTGTCGAGGCGCGCCTCTAACCCCTTGAGATCCTTGGCTATGGCATCCACCACGCTCATCTCAGGCACTGACTTCTCCAGCTGGACCACGCGCTCGTTCAGGCTGTGCATGCGCTTCGTGTCCCTGAATACCGTGGCCTTGATCTCCTCCGAGACCTCCACATCCTTCTTCAGTTCCTCGAATTTGTCAGAGAGCGATGCGAGCTCGTGCTCGATCGTGGATATGCTCTCCTTCAGGCGCTTCAGCGCCCCGCTCAGGTCCTCTGAGCGCAGTGCCTCGCGCTCCAGCCTGTCCAGACGCTCCTCCAGCGCACCGAGGGCGGCGCTCACGCCCCCCATACGCTCATGCATCTCCTTCCTTATTTGCTCGAGCCCTGGCTCAGGCACCGCAGCCCGTGGGGCAGGTGAGGACAGGAGGGCAAGGACCGCCCCCCTCTTTGCCTCGAGCAGTGTCCCGATGCGCTCCCGCGTGGTGCGCTCGAGGAGCTCAAGCGCTCCCTCCAACTGAGAGGCTGTCACCATGTGCTCGTCCCTGAAGCTGTCGAGCCATGGGTTCTTCCTGACCAGTTCCTCCATCCCCTTCACCAGACGTGCTATGGCGTCCCTTGCCTTTGCTTGAGACGCCAGCGCCCTCGCAAGCTCGATGTCGGCACGTGCATCCCTCCGCCCCCTTCCATCTGGATCTCCACTGCTCATCTCTGCTGCGTCGTGGTACGTGAGGTAGTCGAAGTGCTCCAGCTCGATATCCTCGTCGAAGAGCTTGGCGCTGATGGCAAGCACCTTGTCCCTCGCATACACCGCGATCATCCCTCCATCCGGCACAACTATCCCCGTGACCTTGAACGGATGCGTCCTGTAGAACTCGGGCAGTTCATCCCTCCCAGGCTCAGCCTTGCGCACCTCGTCCATGTATGCATCGAGATACCTCTTCAGATGCTCGACCCCGCGCGTCCTCAGCACCCCTTCGCTCTCGATCACCATGCCCTTACCTGCATTGGACAATGGCGTCTCGCTCTAAATAACTTTTTGGCTGCGCTCGAGGGGTGTTGAGCCTGCACACCACCTTTATAGGGGACTTCGCTTCGGGCTGCGCATCCTTGCTCTTGATGGGCTCTAGGGGATGGCTTCTAGGCTTGTCTTGATATACTTTTTTTGATCTTCAAAACTCATGTGTATGAATTTTTCGCTCAATTCGTCCCTTATTTCTCGCATCAACTTCACGGCGTCGAACTCTTTATTCTTCATAGACAGTCACCTCCAGCGGGCTTCTTATCTCCATTAATGGATACCCCATCTTCAGATTTACCGCGTTGAAACCCCTGATTTTGTCGATATTGACTATGTGTTTAAAATTCCAGCTCACAATCAGATCCACCTTGTGGACAGTGGCGATTGCTATATGCTGCGCGTCCGCTATCTTGCTTTTATCCAATACGCCATCCGAGACGTATGCATTGGCTAATGTTGCCGCTTCCTCGGTCAGCTCCACATTTTCTATGCTCGTTTTAGGTATCCCTTCGACCACAGACCGCACATCATCTGGTGCTCTTCTCAATTCGAGCCAAGTGATCTCGGAGATTACTGCCGTTAGGTTTCCTCTATTAAACATCTCGATCAGCATTATCGAGACATCTTTGAACTCTGCGTCTAAACACCCGCCAATGACCGAAGTATCAATATATACTCTGAGCCGTCGTTTCATCACAGCCCTTATCCTCTTGCTGTATATTTAATGCTTGTCATTTTCCCGCGCGGGGAATAAGGGGGATAAAGAGATCCCCCGTCGCCGTCTTTATTTCCCACGTCAGAGGAGCGTCAGAAATCGTCCAAAGTCATGCCCGCGCACTTGATTATGTGCGATAAGGTGCTTCTCCTGATTGGTTCGTGAGCAGGAACCGTGAGCTTGATGAGCTCGTCGCCGGACCTTTTTTGAAGCCTTATATGACTTCCTCTTTGCCGGACGACAACGAACCCGGCACGCTGGAGGGCATGGATCACCTTTTTGTAGCCAACGGAAGGGACCTTTGCCATCTCGTCCACACCGTTTTAAACGACGATTTCCTTGACGATGGGTCTGTGTGCATGTATCGACAGGATGTCGTCCTCGATGGGTTCGAGATACAGCGCTATCGCCTCCTTGATGTTCGCCAACGCTTCCTCCTCCGTGTCCCCCTCAGAGATGCAGCCGGGGAGGGATGGCACGTACACCGTGTAACCGCCCTCGTCCGATTTCTCCAGCACGATTTTCAGTTTCATTCCGATCCGTCCATCGAGGACCATGCGCATGAGCCATATAAATAGCTATCGAATCGTCTGGCGTCATCCCAAAACCTTTTAAGCCTCGAGCGTTTGCGCTGATGCGCATGACTGGCGACACGATGTGCAACTCCTGCGGTATAAGGCTGACGATGAAGCATTCCACCGTGTTCAAGTGTCCCAACTGCCACGAATCGGTGATAGGGCGGTGCGCGCAGTGCAGGGACCAGAGCGTTCAATACGAGTGCGAGCAATGCGGGTTCAAAGGACCATGATCATATGGGAGAAGTAGCAGTCACATTCAGGATTATGCCAGATGACGCCTCTGTAGACCTTGCACATCTCAAGGACGAGGTGGTGAAGCGTGCGGATAGCCTCGGGAGGCTCGTGGGGGTGGAGGAGCAGCCGATAGCCTTCGGGCTCAAGGCACTGATGCTGAGGATCGTGATAGAGGACGCAGAGGGCGCTCTGGACCGCATCGAGAAGAGGATATCCGAGATCCCTGAGGTGCAGAGCATAGAGGCTGTGGAGATGGGCCGCCTGCTCTAATCCCGTGCCCCTCTGCAGGCGCTCAGCACCTTCTCTGCACGCCGCAGCTCCAGCTCGTTACCCATCGCCCTGGCAAACGGTATCGCTCTCAGGATGTGCACCTCTGCCTCCTTCAGATCCCCCATGCTGACGAGCGCCTCAGCGTTCACCACCAGCGCCGAGCAGTTCAGGGGTGTCCAGCCATGGCGGGTGGAAACCGCCACAAGGTTCGAAGATAGAGTGAGGGCGTCCGCGCCCCTGCCCATGACCACGTATGCACGGGCCAGTGCTTCTTCTGCCAGCGCCCTTTCGTAGTTCGGACGGGTGCGACCAAGACACCTTATCCCGTCCTTCAAATGCTGCCTTGCAGCCTTCTTCTTCTCAGCCTCCCAGAGATGCCGCGCGGCGCTGAACAGCCAGATCGAGGAGCAGGGCTCCGGCGCATCAAAGTCGATCATGGACAGTGCGCTCAGTGCCCCCTTCGGATCGCCCTTGAGACCTGCAGCCTCCGCGAGGCAGAGGAGTGCCTTTGCCTTCAAACCAATGTTCGAGCGCGGGAGCAGCGGAAGCGCAGCGGATGCACAGCGCGAGGCATGATCGAGATCGCCCATTTTACAGTGCAGTCCAGAGATCTCTACCAGTGCCCAGGCTCGTCGCTCACCTCTAACCCCCTTCTCAGCCTCGGCGCATAGGCGCAGTGCAGTAGGAAGATCGCCCGCGAGCTCCAGTGCCATCGCTTTTAATAGAAGCCACCGCAGCCTCTTCTCCCCTGCCTCCGGGGGAAGCCAGCCGCGCAGCTCGTCTGTGATTGTCGAGAGATCCTCATGAGCCCCATCCAGAACGATCTGCTCTGCGGTCCCCTCTATCAATCCAAGGGAGCGCTCGATCCCGCCACCACGCGCAGAGTGATATGCTGCCTCCACCTTGAACCTCCAGTCCAGGCTCTTCTGATATAGCGATGCCATACGTCTGTGCGCCTCTTTCCTCTTCCCAGGGGGTGTGTGCGCCAAGGTCATCCCCCTCACCACTCCGTGCACCTCCCAGAAACCGCCCTCCGTCCGCATCACCATCCCCTTCTCTTCGAGGCTGGCGAGTGCACGCTCCCCTCCATCAGGGAGTATGTACCGCTCCGGCACAGGACACCTGGCGACGCACATCATACGCAGCAGGGAAGCCTCCTCTTCTGTGAGCATCTCGAAGAATCCATGGGGGGGCATGCGGGGCCACGCACTCGCGATGAGGTTCAGCTGAAGCGGGTGACCCTTCGAAGCAGCGTATATCTCAGCGAAATCCTCCTCTGCGATTCCAGACCGCCAAACCAAGTTCCTGGCAGACTCAGCATCGAGCCCTTCGAGAACGAGGATCTCGCTCACGAGGCGCGCCATCGTGCCCCGAAGGTGCCTGGCGATCAGCAGTAGCTTTGCATTCGAGCCCTCTGCAACGAGTGCCTGCACCATCTCGGAAGCACCGTCGTCAATGACCTGGGCATCATCTATCACAAAGAGAACGGGTACCTTCTCAAGGTCCTCTCTCAGGGCAATGCGCACCTCCTCCCCCGGGAGATTGCTCCTAATAGCGGTTGAAAATCTGTATCTTCCCAGTTTCTCCAAGAAGTGGGATATGCGAGAAGAGAAACCCTCCCCCGTGCTCCATTCCGTCCCTTTTATCCATACACTGTGGCGGGAGAGCATCAGCCGCTCCAGCGTCACGGCGGCTGTGGTGGTCTTGCCGATCCCAGGCGGACCCGTAATCCCAACGGCCCTATGGTCAGAGGTGGTTAACCATCTCTCAATCTTCCTCAGCTCAGCTCTGCGTCCGTACATCCTCGATATCCTGGGCATCTCTACCAGGTCCCTCACGATGGACGTCTTTCTGATCAACCTCAGCAGGTCGCCCTCCGCAACGATGTCCCCTGATCTTATGCACGATGCCACCTTCGCCAGATCGTTCGGCAGATTCAGCGCCGCGCAGACCGCATCCCCTTGAATCCGCAGCACGCTCCCATCAGTCTTGTACAAGGTGAGGAGCATCCCAGAAACCCTCTGGTGCGCCTCCTTCGCAGCCGCGATCCCAGCCTCTGTCAGGCTGTAGGCTTTCCTGCGCTGCTTTAATCCCCTCACATGCGCCATCCTCCACCCCACGCATCCCTCCCTATCGAGCGCTGTTAAGGCGCATGAGACAGTGTTCTGCTTGACCCTTACCCCCTTGGATATCCCCTCCTGGGTGCGATCGAACGGCGCGTCGAGTGTGCTTCTGGGCGGGGGTTGGACCAAGAGATAGATGAGAACGCGCTCCTTAGCAGATACCGCAGACATGCACTGTATATCCTCCCTCTCATACTTAAATTTTGATACGAATGAAAAAGGATAATATAAGGCATTCTCAAAGAGGTGAGGATGTCATTATTTATAATGGGGCGGAATACAAGCCCGATGTCCTCCCGGAGGTTCGCGCGAGCAAGAAAAGAGCGCAAGAGGGTCGCCCTGGAGCGCATAGCGATCCTGATGGGGGAGGCTGAACGCGCTGCTGTTTCTGGGGAGATAGACCGCGCAGACAGGTACGCGCTGCTCGCGCGCAGGGTGGGGATGCGCTACAACGCCCCGATCACTCGCCAGTGGAGGATGAGGGTATGCAGGGGTTGCGAGCGCTACCTCTCTCCTGGAAAGACCGCCAGGGTCAGGGTCACAGACAGGGTGCTGGTCATCACATGTCTTCGCTGCGGGCGTGCCTGGCGCATGCCGTTCAAGCGCGATGCGAGATGAGCGATGCACCTTAATCAGCTGCGGGGCAACGTTAAAGTAGCCCTATCCGATTATCCTTCCCACACTGCCGCAGTAACTCAGTTGGGAGAGTGCAAGACTGAAGATCTTGAAGTCGCCGGTTCAAGTCCGGCCTGCGGCATACAGCAACTATTAGCGTAGCAGGGCGGATAGACCCGTCCTGATTATCAGCATCAATAATTGGAAGGCGGGTCGTGTCCGGCCTGCGGCATACAGCAACCACACAGCAAAGCAGGACGGATAGGACTACCACAGAGCTAACCAATAGGACAGCTAACCCAGTGGTCCGTGTCCGGCCTGCGGCATACAGCAACTATTAGCAAAGCAGGACGGATAGGACTACCGCAAAGTTACCCAATAGGACAGCTAACCCAGTGGTCCGTGTCCGGCCTGCGGCATACAGCAATCACACAGCAAAGCAGGACGGATAGGACGTGAGGAGCATAAAAGCAAACAAGAAGCACCTCACGTCCGTGTCCACGGCGAGGAAACAATCTTACATCGTATTCTCGCCGTGCTCTCAGCAACAAAGAAGCATTGATGTAGACCACCACATAGTTAACCAATAGGGCAGCTAACCAAGTGGTCGAGTCCACGGCGAGGAAACAAACATAAATCGTATTCTCGCCGTGCTGTAAGCAAATAGAAACAACGATTAAGACCACTGCGGCACCAGATTTCTCTATGATTTAGATAATGAATGTGTGGACCACGCTTGTCAACCGCTCG
>JBFMEL010000073.1:0-10303 GCA_040753455.1 Thermoplasmatota archaeon
GCTGCGCGCTCCGCACCCACGGTCCCTTGTAGACCAACTCGCTCTCGTCTATTTGTGCCATAGTCTGCACCGAGCCCTGCATGTCGTCCAGGTATTTCAGGGTGGGGGACACTTGACCCAATGGTAATACAGAGCAAAATACAAGAAGGTCTTTTACGACGAGAAGACGAAGGTGCTCGTCTACAAGAACACCTTACAGGATGCGAGGCGCTCACCGGAGGTGGCGTAGGGTAGGGTAATTAAATATGCGCTGCTCTCATCCGCTGTGCGATCTCCCTCGCCTTTCTCAGCGTTCCTGAGGTCTTCATCGTCCTCAGACCCTCGATGCTGTTGAGCCTCTGGATCATCTCCTGAGTGTCTAAGTGCCAGGTCCTTACGATCCCCACGCCCTCCGATGCCTCGATGAGCTTGGGGGGACCTATTCTCCAGCTCACACGCGCTATCGCATGCCTTATGCCTTGCCTTGCGGGGGCATACGTCACCACTATGTACCTGGGTCTCCTTCTGCTCGGGGAGGGCTTCATGCTCCATCCTAAGAGCGAGATCTAATGCGCTCCCTATCTGATTATATCCATCCCCTCTGCCGCCGCTGATGGCGCGATCTCAGCAAACTGCTTAGATCTCACACCCGTGAGCACGATCATCACCTTGACCTCCTTCTCCACGTGGGGATCCACGCTGCAGCCCCAGATGATCCGCGCGCTCGGGGAGATGCGCTGCCCAACGAGTTCTGCGGCGCGCTGCGCCTCGCTCACGGTCATGTCCGCACCGCCCACAATGCGCACCAGCGCACCTTTTGCCTGGCTGATGTCCACGTCGCCTAAGAGCGGGGAGCTCAACGCCTCGGTCACAGCCTCGTCCACCCTGTCCCTGTCCGCATCCGAATCGCCCAAGCCTATCATCGCCACGCCGCCGTTCTGCATGATCGTGAGCATGTCGCTGTAGTCGATGTTCACCAGCCCTGGCTTGGTGATGATCTCCGTGATCCCCTTGATCGCGTTCATCAGGACCTCATCCGCTACCTTGAATGCCGCGTCGAGTGGAAGCCTGGGCACCAGTTCGAGTAACTTGTCGTTGGGTATCACTATGGTGGTATCGCAGAACCTGCGCAGCCTATCCAGACCCTTCAGGGCGTTCTCCATGCGCAGATGCCCCTCTGCCTTGAACGGCAATGTAACGACGGACATCACCAGGGCACTCTGCTCCTTCGCGATCCGCGCGACGAACGGTGTGGCGCCCGTCCCTGTCCCGCCGCCCAGCCCTGCGGTCACGAAGACGATGTTCGCACCATCCATGTACCCCTTCAGTTCATCCTCGTTCTCTTTGACCGCGGACTCGCCCTTCTCAGGCAGTGCACCTGCGCCCAGGCCTCGCGTAGCCTTTCTTCCGATCAGCATCTTCTTCGGCGCATGCGTATGCAGAAGGTGCGCGGCATCGGTGTTCAGTGCGAGGAGCTGCGCGCCCACTACGCCAGCCTGCGTGAGACGGTTGATCGTGTTCGAACCCCCGCCGCCGCACCCGATGATCTTTATGCTCACGTGCAGCTGCTCGACGAGCTTCATCAGTTCCTCATCGTCCGGGCTCGTCAGCTGGATCGTAGGGACCTTCTCCTTCAGAACCTCTTCCTGCCTCTTGTCGCTCTCATGCTTTGCAAGCGCTGAGTCGATTATGGACTTCATGGTGATACACCCATCCCTGGTCTTCGGGTAAATGGCGATTGTATTATATAAAACTACGCAAGTAGGGATGCCTCGACCGCCCAGATCGAGATTTGCTATCTCAATGTATGTTGTGGCTTGCCTCTGCTCTCACGGATGCCAGAGATTCAGAGCCGTCACCAATCATCCAGAAGGATGCGAGCGCCGATGCGCCCGATGGTGAGCTGCCTGCATGACAGCCCGCATCTTTTTCATCTCCCTCTCCTATACAGTGGTATGAGCCGCTCCCCGTTCATCCTATTCAGGACGCTCTTCGTGGTCGTTGCGCTTGCATGCTGGGCAATGCTGGCGTACAGCACACATACCTATATCGAGACTGCAGGGTTCGGATCCCACGCGACCCTGGAACGCGTGGTGCTGGTGGAGGACAAGCTCAGCATCCAGTTCAGCTATGAAGCGCCATCACATCTCGACACCCGTGTCCTGGGGTTCGAGGTGAATATCACGGTGGGCAGCGAGTGGATACGATGCAACGGTCCCCTCGATATCCTCGTCGAGAAGGGCGAGCGCGAGGTGTTCGTGGTCTCCTACACCCTCGATGATGATGAGGTGCGGATGCTGCAGGGATCGCAGATCGTAACGCTCCAGTATTCCTTTGAGATATACTCGCCGTACAGGGACGCGAGCTCCGATCTGACAGGATGCACTGAGGCATATCTGGAGGTGGAGGGATGAGGATCAGCGGGGTAGCAGAGGAGACGCAGGAGGTGGAGATCGCCCACTGGAAAAATCAAAGGGTGGAAGTGGGGGAGGTCGAGATTCAGAGGAGAGTGCCCTGGCTCGTCCTTGCCCTGCCGTCATCCGCAGCGATGATGTGCCTCGCCACCCTCCTGTTCATCGCCTGGGAGCTGCCTTGGTCATCGTATGCATCTCTCTGGGGGATAGCGCTCACCCTTGGACTCCCAGCACTGGCAGGTGCCGGTGTGGGTATCGGCATGCGGAGCCTGAAGGGAGGGATACTCGCCACCTGGATCCTGGCGGGCATCGGCACGACTGCGGGGGCGGTGCTCTTCGAGACGCCATACCTCATAGGAATGGTGAGCGCGCATACGCCAGCGTACGTTGGTCATGCATGGCTCGGATGGACGATCTGCCTCCTGGCGAACCTCTCCTGCTCTGCGGTAGGCTGCGGCATTGCAAGGGCAGCATCGGAGATCGAGTGAGCAACTACCAGTGTTATGATGACATAGCGCTCGGGCATCCGGTTGATCATCCTGAGATGCGCCGAACCGAGTAAAAGAACTATTCGCGTGTATCGGCAATCTCCTCCGAAGGAAGTTGATTATGTAAAGATGTTCTTCCGCGGCTGCGGAGAGACTACCGGTGACCAAACAGTAATGTACTCGCATCCCTATGGTTGTACGGATGACTGAGCCCCAGGTGGTGCACGCGACGATCTCATGCAGCATCGTTCCGCCTCCGGATTTCGAGCGCATACTAAAAAGGGATTTGGGGTTCGCGCTGGACAAAGACCTGAAAGGGCTCGTGAGCAAGCGCGACGACCCCAAAGCCACGATGCTGCTCTTAGAGAGTGGAAGGATGATCGCTGCAGGGGAGGCGCACCCCGAGGCGCTCTGGGCTCTGGCGGAGGCGACCGCATACCTCATCTCATCCTCGGCGCTGGTGCACCAGGCAGTGGGATACGAGATCGAGGAGATCGTGGTGAGGGCGGAGATGGGGGATATTGATCTATCTGCAGTCGCAGACGCGCTGGGGATCAGCCCGCCAGACATGGTGGCTCCGCACCCAAGGATCGACCTCGTGATCGAGCCTCCTACAATGAACGTGGCGATATATGCCACAGGCACGCTGCTCCTCAGAGGCAGATGCGGGGTGAGCACGGCGTTCGAAACCCTGAGCTGGCTCATCGAGGGCTTGGGGGTGAGCGCATGAGAGGAGATCTCAGCATATATCATCCTCATCTCAGCCCAACCCCCAACAGACTGCACAGGGGGGTTAGGGCATGAGAGGAGCTTCCAGCATATATCATCCTCATCTCAGCCCAACCACTGACAGGTTGGACAGGGGGGTTAGGGCATGATGGAGATCCTGGACAACCATCTCCATCTTCAACCTCATGGGGAGTTCTTAAATGCAGCGAGGAGGTTCGAGCGTGCAGGGGGTACGCGTCTCATCGTGGCGCACATGCCCTACCATGACCTGCCAGTGACCAAGAGCTTCGACTTTTCCGAGGGGTTCAGGAGGACGATATCCATCGCGGAGGAGGTGGAGCGCAGGACTGGTCTGTGGTGCCGAGCAGTGATCGGTCCGTATCCCGTGGAGATGGTGCGGCTCTGCGAAACCCTCCCCCTGGAAAGAGCAAAGGAGCTGATGCTCGAAGGGATGGACGAGGCAGCGGAATTCGTGGAAGAGGGCAGGGCACTGGGTCTGGGGGAGATAGGAAGACCGCATTTCGATGTAGCCCCAGAGGTGCTGGATGCGTCGAACGAGGTGCTGATGCACGGGATGAGGACAGCGCGCGTCCTCGATTGCGCCGTGGTGCTGCACACAGAGAGCGCAACGCCTGGGGTCATGCGCGAGCTTGCGGAAATGGCGGACAGGGCAGGGCTGCAGAGGGAGCGGGTGATCAAGCACTTCTCACCCCCACTGGCATCGCATGAGCTCAACCATGGGTTGACGATCTCTCTGCTCGCTACCACCAGCAATCTCACAGAGGCGCTGAGGCAGGGCGGGCAGTTCCTCATGGAGACAGACTATCTGGATGATCCACGCAGGCCTGGCGCTGTGCTGGGGGTCGAGACCGTGCCCAGGAGAACGAAGGAGATGCTGAGGAAGGGGTTGATGACCAAGGAACAGGCGCAGATCATCCATGAGGAGACGCCGAGGCGCGCGTATGGTCAGAGATATGAGGAAAGATGAGCCCTGGACCGCGCAGGACGATGGTTTTAAGCACTCTCGGTCTAATCACTGGCACTGGATCCCATCCTGCGACCATGCGCGGGGATACCCGAGCGGCCAAAGGGGCAAGGCTTAGGACCTTGTGGTTAGTCCTTCGCCGGTTCGAATCCGGCTCCCCGCACCTCATTTACTGCGGTCCCTGCTCAGCATCAGCTTTCGCGCCCATCTCTGGATCTCCTCGTCGCTCGGTCCCTCGTGGATCGTGCCGCGCACGAGCTTCATCCCCTTCTCATGCACCAGCTTCCTTGCCTGCGCCAGTGCGTCCTCCTCGCCCCAGTACTTCTGGATGTGCAATCCCCCGTGATGCTGCCTGGCCTTGAAGGCTGCTGCGAGCCTTCCATCGCTGATGAGGAGGTACGGGTATCCGCCTAGCCCATGGATCTTCCAGAGCCAGGGGAGGAGATACTGCCCCAGGCGGTCCTCGGGGGTGATGAGGACCATGCCCTTCATCCTTCGGATCGGCTTCTCCGCATCCTCTGGATGGATCCAGTATGGAATGGAGTCTCCATCGACCAGAAACCCCTTGCATGCCCTTCCTTCACTTCTCAGCGCCTGCAGATGCCTCCTTGCCTCAGGTGCGCCGATCGCCCCGCGCGTGTAGTGCGATACCAACTCAGGGCTCACGATCCCGAAACGCTGCAGCAGATGCCATACAAAGCCCTTCCTTGCCTCTGCCCGATCCTCGATCGCTCCCTGGACTGTTAGATATCTTCCTGAGGAGGACCTGACCACAGCGCAGCGCCTCAGCAGGCGCTCCAGCACATCCTTTCCCACGCCCACCGAGCCCTCGATTACCTCTCGTCTCCTCATCCCACCAGCGGCGCGCATGGCACGCAGCAGCCTCTCCTCTTCGTAAGTTGGAGGAATGTAAAGTGCGTCGCGGTAGTGCATCGCAGTCTGCATCGAGCACCATAGCAGCAGGCTGGGGATGCCAAAGGCGCGGTACAGCCCATGGGCGCCCTTGAGGCTGGGCACAGGGGTGCCGAGGCGCAGCGCCAGCTCCATCTCCGAGCGCAGGCCGAGCATCGCATGCTCCACGGCGCTCGGCGAAGCGAGCATCTCTCCTATCACCCCCTGGCGCCGGAGGGTGTAGGAGAGCAGTTCCTCGAGGCTGAGCGTGCGCTCGGTATCTATGCCGAGGGCGAGATAGCCCTGGACCCTGCGGTACCCCCGGCTAACAAGCAGATGGCTCACCTCCTCGGGGAGCGAGAGATTGATGCACAGTGTGTCCATGCCGTACTGGGAGTAGAGGGGGAGGAGCCTTTCGAGCCTTTCTAAGAGGGGATTGATCTCCTCAGGACGATCGAGCTCGATATTCCTGACCTCCACCCTCCCGCTCATCTCCCACATCTCCACCAGCCCGACAGGGTGCGCGCCTCTGAAGACAGGGTAGTACCAGCCCTCTCCGTACCTTGCCATCACCTCGTCCATAAAATGGAGGACGAAGGGGTCAGAGAGCGTCAGGAGCCTCAGGGCATGATCCGAGGGATAGGTGCCTAGCGCTCTTGCGTCCTCGGGGGAGAGGTGATACCACTCGCCAGCAGCCCTCACACTGCACAGCCTGCCACTGCGCTCCAGGGCGCTGAGCAAACCCTCCAGCTCGATCCTGTCGAGGCGTGAGAGGCGCTCCAGTGCCCTCGCAGTCATCGGTCCGTGGGCTGCCGCGAGGCGTTCCACTGCCGCCAGCCTTGCATCCTTTGGAGCCTCATGGATGGGCAGGAAGCGCACATACCTGTTCCTGCCGCCCCATCCCTCGCCATGGTGGTAGCCTCGCGCAATCAGCATCTCCCTGTCCAGTGCATCGAGCGCAGTGCGTGCGTCCTCCTTGGGCATCCCGCTGTGCCGCACGATCTCCTCGAGCCCGGCACCAGGGTTGCGCTCGATGAGCTCGATGACCTCTCTCTCCATTTGAGAGAGGGCGGGATGATCTGCAGCGGCATACATGAGCTCTGCATCCCTTCTGTGCACGTAGCGCACCCTGCCGCCCACGAACCTTCCCGAAACGATCTCCTCTGCTCTGCGCATCTCTGCCCAGCGTGCAAGGTCGAAGCGCCCTGCGCGCACATATACATCGTTGATGCTCCCGGCGTCAGGGAAGCGCTGGAAGTACCCCTCTATGTCCTCGATCCCTGTGAAGTGCTTGGCTATCAGCAACCTATGGATCTGCTCGGGTGCCGCATCCTCCGTCCTGCCCTTGCCCCGCAGGCGATCCAGATCCGCTCTCAGCATGTACTGGGTCTCCAGGTAGGTGAAGGCGCCAGAAGCCAAGAGCCCCTCTTCCTCCAGGAGCTCCAGGAGATTATTGGCTTGGGCTGCGCTCGCACCCAGTTCCAGGGCGATCTCCTCAGCGGTCATAGGACCCGCAGCCCCCAGGATGCGCAGCGCCATCTCCCGCATGGCATCCTCACGCCGCACAGCCGGGAGATCGAGAGGCTTCCAGGCAGTGCCCTGCGCGTCCCCGCGCGTTGCGAGATGACGCCTCTCCAGAGCCTGCAGCACCCCCTTTGCTATTGCATTCCCAAGGAGAGCAGCGATCTCCTGCAGCCCTGCCCTTCCCCTAATCTTGAGGTGCGACAGCGCTATCTCTTCATCGTTCGTCAGCGGCGCTTGGGCAGGAAAGAGCGCAGCCAGTACCGCAGCGTCTTCTGGTAGCGCCCATAGGATCTCCTTGCCTCTCACAGATACGATCTTGCCTTCGGCGATAAGGGCGCGGCACCACTCGTTCAGTGTGGATCGTGGCACGTCGCTCCAGCGGTACATGTGCCGCCCTTTGCTCGTGAAGAGGCGCAACGGACCCACGACCCTCAGCAGCTCCAGTATGTCCTGCGGAGCACGCACGCGCGGGTGCTTGGTATCGAAGTATCCTGTCACGATCTCGGGCTCGAAGAGCGGCTCCATCCCATCCCCCAGTATCCTCTTCAGCACCTTGGTATGCATCTCGCGCAGGAGCGCTGTTCTGTCCTCCATCATCACGATGTCCGATAGCCCTGATAGAAAGATGCCGTGCGCGAAAGGGGAGGGTATCTCCTCGGAGGCAAACGTCCTCACCCTGATCCTGCCTTCCTCGATCCCGTGAAGGATCTCCAGGGCATGCGGCAGATCCATGAGGTCATGGAAGATCTCGCGCAGCGTCTCCTTCACCACAGGGAACATGGGATCGGAGACGAGCGCCTCCATGATCCTCTGGGAGCGCAGCTGCTGCTTGGAGAGCGATATCTCCCTCCCTTTGTAGTTCCGCAGGACGAGCAGGCTGCGGGACGCGCAGTGCCTGAACCGCTGCTTGTAAAGCTCCGTGCCCATCACCGCGCTGGTGAGATCGCCCTCGAACCCCTCAGGACTGAGCAGGCGCGGCAGGACCTCGAGTGCGAACCGTTGCGAGGATGTGAGCACGAAGCCATCGTCTGTGACTGCGAGCCCCACATTTGCACCGATCTGCCTGGAGAGCCTCGCTGCGAGCGCACGCGCAAGTGCGTCGTTGGTCCTTCGACCATAGCAGAAGTGGAAGATGGCATGATGGCGCCCCTTCTCATCCATGTATCCCTCGATACCAGGTGCGAGCTCCGAGGGCAGCCAGCCTCCGATCCTCATCTGCAGTTGGGCAAAGGCGGCGGTGCTCACAGCCCCCTCCGCGTCTATGGGGAAGGTGCTGACCAGCCACTGCCTCGCACCCTCTGTTCCTTCCTTCTCCAGCACACACTGCAGCTCGCGCCTGAACCCCCCGACCTCCCATGAAAGATCGAAACTCCTGGGGAGCATCTCCCCGGTCCAGGAAGGGACAGTAGGTCTTCTGCCCGTCGCATCCTTTACATAGACCTTCATCCCCCTCGCCCGCAGGAACTCATGGGCTCTTGCGCCCAGCACGAAGATATCCCCCGGGCTCAAGCGCTCGACGAACTTCTCGGAGAGCTTTCCGAGGCTGCGACCCTTGTCGCTGAGGACCTTGAACTCCGCCTCCTCCGCGATCGTCCCTGTGTTGAGGTAGTATATCATCCTCGCCCCTTTCTTTCTGCCGATCTCTTCGGCATCCTCGTCGTACCACAGCTTCGGGTATATCCCCTCTGACCATCCGCCCCCCAGATACCTGAGCACCGCGTAGAAATCTTCCCCCGGGAGCGCATGATAAGGATGGGCGCGCCTCACCAGCGCGAGGGCATCAGCAGCATTCCACCGGCGCTCTATGCTCATCCCGACCAGGGTTTGAGCAAGCACATCCAGACAGTTCTCTGGTATCGTCACCCTGTCTATCTTCCCCTCCAGGGCGTTCTTGGCCAGGACCATGCACTCGATCAGGTCGTCGTTGTCGAAGGCGAAGATGCGCCCGCAGCTCACCCTGCCCACTCCATGTCCAGAGCGCCCGATCCTCTGCAACCCCTTCGCAATCGCCTTGGGAGAGCCGATCTGGCACACCAGGTCTATGTAGCCGATGTCGATCCCGAGCTCCAGGGAGGTGGAGCTCACCACCGCCCTCAGCATGCCGTTCCTCAGGCTCTCCTCCACATCCAGGCGGGTGCTCTTGCTCAAACTCCCGTGGTGAGCTGCCAGGCTCTCTATCTCCCTCTCCTTGAGCCTCAGGGAGACGCGCTCCGTGCCGCTGCGGGTGTTGGTGAACACCAGCGTGGTTCTGTGGTTCTGAATCATCTCCGCAAGCCTCTCGTACATCGCAGCCTGCACGACCTCGTAAGGGAGTTCATGCATGCGCCCGGAGGGCGTGAGCACCTTGATGTCCAGCCCTTTCAGCCCCCTGTCCTCCACTATCCGCACCTCCCTGGGCATGTCCCCTGTATAACCGCCTAAGAACCGCGCGATCTCTTCGATAGGGGCCTGGGTGGCAGAGAGCCCGATCCTCACCAGGGGACGGGCACACAGTTCCTCCAGGCGCTCCAACGAGAGGGCAAGGGATGTGCCGCGCTTCGAGGAGCAGAGCTCGTGTATCTCGTCCACGATCGCCCATCTCGCACCCCTCAGCAGTTCGCTGAACCTGGGCGCAGAGAGCACGATGGCAAGTGTCTCCGGGGTGGTGATGAGGATGTGGGGCGGCTTCCTCAGCATCCGCTGCCTTTCCGCCTGCGCCGTATCCCCAGAGCGCACAGAGACCCTGAGATCGAGCTTGCGTCCGCAGCGCTCGGAGATCTCGGCAAGCGGGCGCAGCAGGTTCTTCTCGATGTCGTTTGCCAGCGCCTTGAGCGGGGAGACATAGACGCAGTAGACTTCGTTCTGGAGAGTGCCCTCCTTCTCCATCTCTATGAGCTCGTTGAGGATCGTGAGGAACGCAGTAAGGGTCTTCCCGGAACCCGTGGGCGCCGAGATGAGCACGCTCCTGCCCCTATGCACGAGGGGTATCGCCCTTATCTGCGCAGGGGTCATCTCTGCGAAGCGCGCCCTGAACCACCCTTCCACCTCTGGACCCATCAGCCTCAGGACCTTCTCCGTAGCCTTTGTCGCGCTCGCCATAGAACCCTGGGTATTGGTGAGGGTGGTAGATATAGTTTGCTCATGGCACCCCTGTTGGGTACAAATATATAATCATGTATAAGGGAGCGGCGCCGAGGAGATAATATTATCCAGCTAACTTCTTGTCTATGAGTGCGCCGATCTTCTCTGTCAGGGAGACGAGCGCAGATGTGGTCTTCTGAAGTTCTGCTACAGCTATTGCCATCTGCTGGCTG
>JBFMEL010000074.1:0-10078 GCA_040753455.1 Thermoplasmatota archaeon
CGAATCGATGCACACGGACCTGAAGGACGGATTCACCCGAGTGGAGGGCGCTGTCAAGGAGATGCACGAGGATCAGACAGAGGGCTTTGATAGGGTGGAGAGCGCAGTCGAATCGATGCACACGGACCTGAAGGACGGATTCACCCGAGTGGAGGGCGCTGTCAAGGAGATGCACGAGGATCAGACAGAGGGCTTTGATAGGGTGGAGAGCGCAGTCGAATCGATGCACACGGACACGAATCAAAGTTTTGCAGTAATGGATCAAAAGTATGGAATGATCAGCCAGCAGATGGCAATAGCTGTAGCAGAACTTCAGAAGACCACATCTGCGCTCGTCTCCCTGACAGAGAAGATCGGCGCACTCATAGACAAGAAGTTAGCAGAATGAAGTCTCCATTTGTGTTGCCCGAAAATTCGTCTGCTATATGTGCATATAGTTCCATAGGATCATCCTGCAGAGGACTTCTACATCTTGGTTGTGCCTGATCTTTCAAAATGTCCTATCAGGAGACCTCGCGAGCACTTGCGCCATCTGCGAGGTCATCGGGGGTTACTGTAGAGCCTTATCCCACTCGCGATGCGGCGCTCGATCGTCAGCCCTGGCTCCGTGTACTCGCTGTAGAACGAGCCTGGGACGTTGACGTTCGTCCCGGCGACGATGCGCGCGATCCATCGGAGCGGACGAACCCTATCATACAATCCCCCGACGCTTCGGGGCGCGCCCCTCACATCAGTATCTCCGCCAGCCTCCGCGCCGCGCTGCCCCGCGCCAGTGAAGCCGGCGAGCGCCCGGGCGAGCCTCTCGCGCTGGTCATCTGTTCACGATGCAGGTTGATAGTACAGATGTACCTTCCAGATGGAAAACCATATATCCAATGCTGCGCTTCACGGCCATCGATGAAGGATTTCAAGGCGCGCTTGGACGGCTCCTATGGGCTGGTAAGGTTCAGGAGATTCAGGAACCGCCTCTTCGCTATCGAGAGCGCGGTGCTGCTCTTGTTGGCTGCTGGTGTGCTGGTCCTCATGGGCGCCTCGCTCAAGCCGTTCTACATCCCGATGGACTTCCTTATCCTGATGGGGCTCCTGCTGGTGCTGGTGCTGCTCGTCGAGTTCATATATCTCAGGACGATCGAGATTAAGGCACTGCGGAGCACCAGCGGAAAGTACCTGATGGCAAGGAACATGTTCCGCGCTTGCCTGGCGCTGGCAGCCGCTGCATTGATAGTCCTCGTGGTATTCATGCTGCCCCAGGTCATGGCAGAGATAGCTAAGAACGAATCGATCAAGGACAGCATACGGTTGGAACCATCGGGGGAACCAAACGACAACGCCACCATCGTGCTGATGACCCGTAACTCCCTAGGCACGATGGACGCGGAGATGCTGACCCTCAGCTCGAACGGCGAGGCGGAGATCGATATTTATGTGGACGGCACGCGCTCCATATCAGACACTGGGACATACCAGGTAGGCAGTATGTATCCGGGATACCACAACATCACGATCGTCGTGCGCAACACCGCGTCCACCCCTATATCCGTGGATTATGAGATGACATACACGGTCTCCTCGCTCCTGCGGGTCTTTGCCCCCTTGGTGGGGATTGGGATCATCGTGGCGGCGATGCTGGGCGCTGCAGCTATGTATCCGTTGAGGGAGAAGTACGCCGCTGCCTCGATCTACAGCAGGTCCTACGTGGAGCATCTCGGCACAGGCGTGCGGTCCATTGATGAGAAGGCGCTGGACAAGACCCTCACCGCAGAGGAGATCGTCGAGGAGCTGGAGCAGCCCACACCAGCCCCCGAGCCTCCACCAGCAGCAGCGCAGGAAGCGCCAAAGCCGATGGCCAGGAGCAAGGGTGTGGTGGACCTCCCAGGTGCTGAGGCAGAGGATGTGCCATGTCCCTCCTGCGGGGCGATGAACAGCCCGGACGCCGGGATGTGCTTCTCCTGCGGGGCTGTGCTCGTTGCTAAGGAGGCGCCGAGGATCACGGCGGAAGACCTGATGGAGCGCAGCAGGCGGTTCCTGGACGGTGGAAGGTACGATGACGCCCTCGATTGCCTGGACAGGGTGCTCAGGGAGAGCCACGAGCACCTCGATGCGCTGTTCATGAAGGCACAGGCGCTGCGCATGATGGGCAGGCGGGAGCTCGCTGTGCAGTACCTGAACACTGTGATTCAGGCGGAACCGAAACACCGCGCCGCGCTCCTGGAGAGGGGCAGGGCGCTCGAGGAGATGGAACACTACGAGCGCGCGCTCGAGAGCTATGCGGCGGCTGCAGAGCATGGCGTCGAAGAGGCGGCAGAGCGTGTGAGGGCGCTGCAGGCTGCGATGAAAGATGAAACCCTGGCGCAGTTCATGCTGATCCCTGGGATCGGGCAGGCGAAGGCGAACGCCCTCTACGATGCCGGGTTCAAGACCGTGAGAATGCTCTCCGAAGCCAGTGTGGAGGATCTCATGAGGGCTAAGGGGATAAGCGAGCGCTTGGCGAGGCGCGTGCTCAAGCACTTCGGAAAGGAATAGCGCAGCACGTGCACTGCTCCCTGGCGCCCCCGAGATGCTCGACCGCCCTGCGGGAGGGATTGACTATTCCATCCACCAACCCGATGAGATGAAGATCCTGAGCACCTCTGGGGCGCATGCAGCCCAGGATGATCTCCACCCCGGGGAGGCTCCGCCTTGCACTCCTTATGATCTCGAGCGCTCGTGCCTCCGATATCTTTGGAGCATCCTCGTACCTCGTGCCCTTCGTGGGCACGAAGATGTTGAGTATCAGCCTGCGCACCCCGGTGTCCTGAAGGAGGATGAGGGCGCGCTCCTCTCCTGAGGGCTGACCACCATGCAAGCCGACCGTGATGTGCGGCACGACGTTCAGCCCCACCTCGACCAGCTCCTTCACAGCCCTCGCGCAGTCTGCTGGTGAATGCAGCAGTCCATAGACCTCTCGAATAGCTGCGTAGCTGCCCACCATGTCAACAGAGACTGCAGCGGGCTCCGCGCTGCACAGCAGGGGGGGGAGACCGGGGTCCAGCACGCCAGTGTGCACGTTTGTCTGGAGGCCCAGGTGGCGTGCCTCCTTTAGGCATGTGAGATATGGGCCTATCGGCACCCTTCCCATGGGATCGCAACCTCCGCTGAGCAGGAAGCCCACCGCCCCCTGTTCCTTCAGCCGCTCCATGAATCTCTGAAAATCTGCGGGAGGGGGTGCCGGTATCATATGCCGCAGGTATCTCCCACCGCAGTGGGCGCAGTCGAGCGCGCATTCATATCCTGTGACAGAGAGCGCAGGGAACTTCTTCCCTGGGCGGTAGATCTTCAGATCAATCATGGGAACGTCACTCACCATGGATCTCCTCAGCGCTCAGCACCCCATTCTCAGTGATGTAGCCCGCGATGTACCGTGCAGGTGTGATGTCGAACGCCGGGTTGCGCGCCCTTGCGCCTGCTGGTGCAGCCCTCCTGCCCATGCAGCACAGCACTTCCTCTTCTGCGCGCTCCTCGATCTGTATCTCTGTGCCGGAGCGGGTAGAAAGATCGAATGTGGTGAGCGGCGCAGCCACGTAGAACGGGATCGCGTTCTCCTTGGCGATCACTGCCTTCTCGTAGGTGCCGATCTTGTTCGCCACATCGCCGTTCCTCGCGATCCTGTCCGCGCCCACAACCACGATATCCACTTCGCCCTTGCTCATGAAGTACCCTGCAGCGTTGTCCGCGATGATCGCATGCTCCACCCCCTCCCTCATCAGTTCCCAGGAGGTCAATCCCGCGCCTTGCAGCCTGGGGCGCGTCTCGTCCACGAAGACGAAGACCCTCTTACCATGCCTGTGCGCCAGCACGATAGGTGCTAAAGCGGTGCCGAACTCCACAGTAGCCAGAGCACCAGCGTTGCAGTGCGTCAGCACCCTTGCCCCGTCCCTGATCAAGGAGATGCCATGCTCGCCGATGCGCCTGCATGCATCCACCACACCTTCCACGTAGCGCTCGGCAGCCTCCAATGCAGGCATGCCCTGCTCCACCATCCCGCTCACCTGCTCCACCGCCCTGAAGAGGTCGCGCGCAGTAGGGCGGGTGCGCCTCAGGCGCTCGGCAGCCTCCTTCAATCCATCTGGAGGGGCGAGGGCTAGCGCGTAGGCTGCGGCAGCGCCGATCGCAGGCGCACCCCTCACCACCATCTCCTCTATCGCCCTCGCTGCCTCCTCCACGGTGCTCAGGCGCACGATCTCCAGTTCGTAGGGCAAAAGGCGCTGGTCTATGAGGTGGAGCCTGCCGTCTGCCCACCAGACAGACCTGATGTTGTTATCATCCTTGGATTCTTCCAGCACGACTCTCGGCATCATTTTCTTTACCTGAAGGATGCATTGCCACCGCATGTTATAAATTTATGCATCTGCCTGCTCACAGGCCATCGATCGTACCATCCATATACTCAGCGCTGATTCCCTGCTCCCCATGCACGACACGTGTGTCACTTTCCGCGCCACACCCTGCGAAAAACCTATATAATAGAGTGCAAATGCTATCAGACGAGGGTTGTGCCCTTGCCGCTCAGCGAGATCCAGATAGTGCTCATCGTCATCATGGTCTTGGTCATATTAGCCGAGCTCTGGGTCATCAGGCGCAGGCGCAAGCAGCGGCAGATCACAAGGTACGAAGCTTCCGCCTCGGATAGAGCGTTCAACACCATCCTGGCAACCGAGAAGATATACGAGATGATGCTCTCTCAGGGGATCGCCTCGGAGGAGGGAAGGGCGCTCCTGAGGGATGCAAGGCGGTGTCAGGCATCTGGACGCTTCACTGAGGCTGTCGAGAGGGCGGAGGCGGCGAGGGAGAAGCTGGCAGAAGCCAAGATGGGTGTGGAGACTCAGGAGATTATCACCGCGTCAGCGAGCCGCTCCGAGCCCTTGACCCCTGCACCCCACCAAGAGGAGGGGGGGAAAGAGGAGCTGCCCGAGAACTACATGCAGTCCAAGTTCATGATATCTACTGTGGAGGAAGGATTGCGCAAGGCTGGGCAGAAAGGGGTGGCCACCACCTCGTCGAGGCAGGCGCTGGAGGAGGCAAGGAAAGCGTTTGAAGCCGGGGACTATACCAGCGCGCTGTCCAAGGCACTCCGGGCGAGGAAGATTCTTCAAGGGATGCCGCCCGCACCGTTGGGTGGACCAGAGGAGACTGCAGTGACGGACATCAGTGCCCCGATCCCTGCTGCGCAGGTCGAGAGTGTGGAAGTGCTGCGCTGCCAGCAGTGCAGTGAGAAGGTGAGCCATGACGATGTCTTTTGCAGGAGATGCGGCGTGAAGCTCGAGTTTGTGCTGATCTGTCCCGGCTGCAGCGCGGAAGTGGGTGGGGAGGATCGCTTCTGCAGGAAGTGCGGTACCAAGCTGGGCTAAACTACTTTTCCGTCCTTGATCAATGTAGCACTAGAGCCGTCGGCGTACTTCACGTGGAACGTGGGGTTGTAGAACAGGAAGTCCCTGTGTGTCTTTGAATTGTTCTGACCGTTGATCATGTCGATGTTGTTCCCCAGCGCGATGTGCGCAGTGCCCACTGCTTTCTCGTCCTCGAGCATGTTGCCGTTCAGTCTTGCACCTGGATTCAGGCCTATCCCCAGCTCCCCGATCACATCAGACATGGAGTCGAGCGATATCAGGGCTCGCACCTGCTCCACCAGGTCATGGGCTTCGCTCTCGAGCGCTGCGACCTTTCCATTCCTCAGCTCGATCTTGAGTGGGGCAGGGACCTGTCCTAAGTCCCCTATCGTACCGTCGCAGATCACTGTGCCGCTAGCAGCATTCTCCACCGGCGCGCACCATATCTCACCAGCGGGCAGATTGCCGAACGTCCCATTCTCGATGATCACGTCCGTGAGAAAACCCCTACCTCTGATATCCATAGTGATATCGGTGCCGTTCGGGGTGGTGACCCTCACCTCGACAGCATCCTTGAACCGCTCCATCAGATACTCCGCCTGGCGTCTCACCTCGGCATAGTCCACGCCCAGCGGGCCCCGTGTCATCATCTCCTCGGTGATTCCTGGTGCATGGCCGACCCTCGCGTCGTAGGTGATCTCCTTGTAGAGCAGTTCTACCCTGAAGGGGGTCTCCTGGGCATCTGTGCAGAAGGTGTTGATGATCACGTTGTAGCCCCTGAACATCTCTGCCAAATCCCGAGGCACGCTGCGGTACGGGCGCATCTCCTCCAAGAGCATGTACTCGGTTGCTTTAGCACCTAGAGCCATGGCACCCATAGCGAACGCTCTGCCGATCTCGCGTTTACCCGCGTCCATGACTACGAGCACGCGCTCGCCAGCCTTCAAGGAAAGAACGTTGGCCAGCGCTGCCTTGGCACCATCAACCATGCAATCATTTTTCAGATCTGGAGCGGCATAGAGGTCCTCTCCGGGCATCGCCTTGACATATGTCCCGGATATATTAAAGTTGGTCAGGGAGACAGAGCTCAGGAGATATCATGTCCCCAGATCATCCAGCTGGCGCACGACCTCCCGCTGCAACACCAGTGTCTCCTCCCAATGGGACAGCGTGTCGAGCGCTTCTTTAAGCTCCTTGAGGCAGTCGATGCATATCCAGCGGGTGCCGATGTTCTTCACTGGTTTCTTTCGATAACAGATAGCACCGCATATCCAGCAGGCGTGCATCTCCCTGGTGCGGTGCTCCGCATAGGCTTCCATCTTGCGCCCTTCTACGATGCTGGCTAGCACCGCCTTGCGCTTGTCGAGATGCTCCTCCTTCTTGTCCTGTTCCGCCTCTGCCTTTTTTGCCATGCCTGGGACTTGGATGTGCTCATGAGATATAACACTTTCCAAAAGTCAGTTTTAAATAGAAATCTTATGATGTGGGGTCATGACACAAGAACCGTACCCAAACCTTCCGACACATATGTTCCTTACCAAGGGCGTGGGAAAACACAAAGAGAAGCTCAGCAGCTTCGAGCTTGCGCTCCGGAACGCAGGGATCGAGAAGTTCAACCTGGTGAGGGTGTCGAGCATCTTTCCACCCGGTTGTAAGATCATCCCCAAGAGCAAGGGGGTGGAGATGCTCCGTCCAGGACAGATCGTCTACTGTGTGCTCATGGACAACAGCTCGAACGAGCCGAATCGGCTGATCGCAGCATCTATAGGGGTTGCGATCCCTGCGTACGAGAACCACTATGGTTACCTGAGCGAGCACAACTCCTTCGGCCAGACAGAGAAGGTGGCTGGCGATTACGCGGAGGACCTGGCAGCCCAGATGCTCGCCTCCACTTATGGGATAGCGTTTGACATCGACGCCTCATACGATGCCAAGAAGGAGATATTCAAGATAGACGGGAGGATCGTCAAGACGATGAACATCACGCAGAGCGCAATCGGGGACAAGGGCGGGCTCTGGACCACCGTGCTCGCGGCTGCGGTCTTCGTGCCTTAGATCATTACTAAACCGCCGGTGACGCTGATCACAGCGCCAGTGATGTAGGCAGCATCATCCGAGAGGAGGTATGCGACCGCGCCTGCTATCTCCTCAGGTCTCCCTACTCTCCCGAGGGGGATCTCGCGCTCTCGCTGCCTCCTTTTCTCTGGCGTATCTGAAGAGATGATATCTGTGTCCGTGGGTCCAGGTGCAACGGCGTTGACCGTGATCTGCCTCGGGGCGAGCTCCCTAGCGAGCGCCCTGGTGAGTCCGATGAGCCCTGCCTTGGACGCTGTGTAGTGCGCCCCTTGAGCAGAACCACGATACGCGAGCTCTGAAGCCACATTCACGATCCTTCCTCCCTCTCTGAGATGCGGAAGACATGTCCTGGTGCAAAGGAATGCTCCCGTGAGATTCACTGCTATCGTCTCGTTCCAGGTGTCGAGGCTCATCCGGTCGAACTTCGTCCTTGGATAAATCCCTGCATTGTTCACCAAGCCATATATCTCCCCGAACTCCCTAGTGAGGCTGTGAACCATTGCCCGCACATCCTCCTCCACTGCCACGCTCGCCTGCAGCAAGATCGCTTCCCCGCCCATTGTCTCGATCTCCTCCTTCACGCGCCGCGCGCTTTCGAGGGATCTGTTGAAATTTATGCCTATCGCGTATCCTGCCGCTGCCAGCCGGAGCGCTGTCGCCCTCCCTATCCCCCTCGACGCCCCTGTGACGAGCACCGGTCTTCTCATGGTCCAACTCTCATGTGGGATGGGAATATAAGGTTGTCCGTGCGGCACTTATTCCTCACTGCTCAGCAGCTTGGAGCGCTCCTCTTCGCCGAGCGTCACCCACTCCCTTGCCACCCTCGCCGCGTCTCTCAGCGCGAAGATTACCCCGCCGCACTGCACGCACGCCAGCGGCACCACAGGCTCGTCCATCCTCAACGTGGAGCCCCAGGGCTTCTGCCAGTAGAGGTGCACAAGGCGCTGGAGCGGTGACCTTCTGCTCCGCAGCATGGGTCCTCCGCAGAACGGGCATTCGATGTTTCTGAGGTTGCTGGTGATCTGCAAGACCCTTTTCTTCTCTGATGAAGATTGGAACATCCAAAGGTATATCGGAAGGTGATATATAAATATGACAGCAGGCATATGTGAGTTTTTTATAAATCCTCGGATATCCAGGTGCGGTGATGTCTAAATGCCCGCGATCGTTAACGAGGACGAGTGCGTAGGGTGCGGTGTGTGCGTGGATGCATGCCCCCAGGAAGCCATCAAACTGAATGAGGTGGCAAAGGTGGACCCCTCTCTCTGCGTGGACTGCGGCACGTGCGTCGATGAATGCCCCAATGGAGCTATATCGCTCGAGTGAGACACATGGACCGCATCTATGTCCTGGCGAAGTTCGAAGGAGAGGATGTCAAGAGAACGCTGCATCTCCTGCGAGGTATAGAAGGTGTGAAGAGGGCAGACATGGTGACAGGGACACACGACATAGTCATCGTGGTGGAGGGGACGCATCTTCCAGCACTCCTCGCCACGGTGGTGAGAGAGATCAGAATGGTGCCTGGCATACACGGCACCGAGACCCTGGTCGTAATTAGCGATGGTTGAGATAGTATATTCAGTCACCCAGCGCCTCTGTAAGTTACAGCAGTGAAGTGCCGATGTAGCTCTCGCAACTTAAGAACCCATCAGCATAAAATCATATGTCGCGAGCCAGCCGAAAGGAGTCTGTAAGCATACATGGAACACCTTTCGACGCAGTCCGAGGGAACGGTTAAGAGTATATGTGCAACGCAGTTACCTCGGATATTCTCAGCCGGCACGTATGCAAACGTCTCGATGTTAAGTGCCGAGGTAGCTCTCGCGACTTAAGAACCCATCAACGTAGATTTATATGTCGCGAGCCAGCCGAAAGGAGTTTGTGAGTATCTACTCATCACCTTTCGGCGCAGTCCGAGGGAACGGTTAAGAGTATATGTGCAACGCAGTTACCTTGGACCCAGCCGAAAGGAGTCTGTAAGCATACACCGAGCACCTTTCGGCGCAGTCCGAGGGAACGGTTAAGAGTATATCTGCAACGCAGTTACCTTGGACCCAGCCGAAAGGAGTCTGGAAGCATTCATGGAACACCTTTCGGCGCAGTCCGAGGGAACGATTGAAATTTATATGGAAAGCGCAGTTACCTCGGATAATCTCAGCCGGCACGGATGTAAACAAACTCACTGCTGAGTGCCGAGGTAGCTAAGCCAGGTTCAAGGCGGTGGCCTTGAGATTTGGCGGGAACTGCCCTGCACAAAACAGGTCAGCCACTGGTGCGCTGCACCGCGGGAGTTCGAATCTCCCCCTCGGCGCTCTGTATTTATTTTGCTGGCATTCGCGCCGAGTGGGGACGCAAGGTAATCTCAGTATGCTTTCATGCTCCTTGCGTCCTGCCCTCGGAAGGACGAATGTAGCTTCTACATTCCTCGGTCTCCCCCTCAGTGTTCTGTATTTATTTTGATGGCATTCGCGCCGAGTGGGGACGCAAGGTAATCTCAGTATGCTTTCATCCCGTTTTCGACAAAAGGTAAAATTTATGATAAGCCAGTGTTTTTTCGATGTTGAAGATGTAGGAAAACTTTTGTGGATTGGACGTGGGAAAAAAACTTTAAATAGTTAGAACACATTACCCTTTAC
>JBFMEL010000075.1:0-9988 GCA_040753455.1 Thermoplasmatota archaeon
GAGATTCAGGTTGTTTATCAGGGTGGGGTTCGCCAGCGCTGCTGCGGCTGGGTCTGTCCATACAAGTGTGAACTTCATCGGCTGCGCGGAAGAAGCGTACGACACCTGGGTAGACCATACATTTCCTGTCTGCAGCAGCTGAGGATTATCCTTCTTGAGCATGCTCACCGGCGGGTCCACTACTGTGGGTAGATAAATCCTGCCCCAGCCCTCGTTGCCGTTCGGGATGTCGGCGGTGCCCATGTCCGTTGCGGTATTGATTATCAGCGCCTTGACCATCGCCGGCATCGGGCGCACACCGTATTGTGCATTGTACCACTCGACAACCACTGCAGCGCTGCCTGAGCCATGGGGGCATGCCTGCGAGGTGCCGCTGCACCAGAGATACCTGGTGTCCTGATTGTAGACCCCATGCAGCGTGCTGCCACCTGAAGGACTTCGCGCTGACAGCACGCATGTCCCTGGTGCCACAACATCAGGCTTGATGCGCAGGTCGTCCTCCAATCCTCTTGAGCTGAAGGTTGGCTGTTGGTCTATGTTATCAGCCGAGTAACCTCCTGTCTCACCATAGGTAGCCGCGTCTGGATGATAGTTTTCCGAGGCGCCAACACTGATTACATCTTTACCACTTGCTGGGGACCCTATCGTGCCCGCACCAGATCCACTGTTGCCCGCTGCAACGCAGATGACCATCGGCTGGTCGCCGCTCGTACTAGTCGCGGAGTCCCTCGCAGCCTGATCGTACTCGATATCGTATGTTTCATAGGCGCTGTCCCCCGTGCTCTCGCCCCAGGAGTTCTGGTGCACGTATGCGCCAGCGTTGTACGCATCCTGGAAGAACGTGTCCCAACTGGCGGGCCCCTGGAATGATCCTGCAGCGTCAAATATCCTCTGCGCGAAGAGCTTGGCATCGGGTGCGACCCCCAGGCCGACATAGTATGTGGTGCCGGGATATTGGATTCCCGTTCCCTGGAAGCCATCGCCAGCGACGATGCCCGAAACATGCGTGCCGTGCGCGTGTCCGTCCACCCAGTTGGTCAGGGTTCCGTACTGGGTACCGCCGACCACCCTGGTCTCGAAGTCCAGATGCCCTGCATCACCTGTGGTGCCGTCTCCAATCCCAGTGTCTGCCACGGAAACTATTACATTCGTGCCATCCCAGCCGAGCAGGTTCGCGTAGTTGCCAGGTCCACCATAAGGTGTGTCCGCAACCCATATGCCGCCCACGATCTCGGAGCCTGTCTCGTCCATCAGCGCAGGCTCATCATACGGTTCGATCCATATCACATCCGGAAGACGAGCGATGTCATCGATAACGTTTGCATCTGCTAAGACGGTAAGGTGGTACTGGTCAAAGCCTGAATCGTAACCTGTCTGGATCACTGTAGCCGAGGATCCGAGCGCCTCAATAGTATTACCAGCAGTGGGACCATTCCAAACCATCACAGTAATCTTTCCCCCAGTGACCTGCGGGTCTATCTTGTATCCTGGCTGGTAGATGCCGATCCATTGCACGAAATCCAAAGCGCTTACCCCTGCGTTGGTATTCGGGCTCATTCGGACGATGTATGCATAGTTCGGAAGGTATGAGTATATCTCCGCACCTGCGCTCTCGATTGCACTGAGCCACTCCTGCTTGACAGGTCCGATGAACTGGACGATGTACAGCCCATCCGCGAGCCCGTAGCTACCTATTCTGAGACCCTCGGGCAGCAGGGGTTCGCCCTCCCGTGTATGAAAGGTGTACGAATCCATCCCTATCATCGTCCGATCTTCCATCTCACCTACTGCGATACCCTCTCGTTCGAGCGCTGTCCTTTGAGCGTCTGTGATCTCAGCAAGCACGAAATCCTCATATGCCACTATGGGATTGACACCCAGATCAAGTAGAAGCCCTCTTTGAGCCTCGTCCTGAGCATCGATCAGCATGTACGAAGTGCTCGTGCTGTTCTGGATATCGGAGATCCTAACATCCGCGATGCCGAGCGGTACGCCCATGCATAGCGCGAGGGTAATTACTAGCACCGTGCCCACCATCCTTTTTCTTGCCTCCATCCATTCACCTCTTGCCCTTCCGTGCGAGATAGTCACTGTCATGCCCTCAAGACTACCTAGCGGTAGGGTATATGGAAGAACGTGTTAATATATTTTACTGCCGCCAAATATATATTTTAGGCGTGATAGACATTTTAACCCCTGTGGAAGAGCCTACTTCGTCCTCCAATGTCCTCTTGAGGATGCACGAAGGGATGACGCGCCATAAGCCCTATGCCATCTCTATCTCCGCTGCCTTGATCTCCCTGCGCCGCCTCTCGAGGTAGCGATACACAGTGGCGTGCTCGCTGCCCTTAAGGAGCATCTCCACAGCCTCGCGCGCGATCTCCAGTGACAAGATGTCTCCGATGATCCCGATGGTATGGGCAGATACAGAGACCTCAGCGCCGGACAACTGCTCGATAAGCGCCCGTGTCTTTCCCCTCGTGCCTATGATCCGCCCGCGCACCCGCCGCATGTGCTTCGGGTCTTTCTTCACGTAGTCCCTCATCTCCAGCATCTGGAGGTAGTATCTGGAGCGGAAGAGCAGCGCTGCCCGCTCAGGCGAGAAGCCATGGGCAATGGCAGCCACCACGTCCTTAGCTTTAAGGACCCCCTCGGGGTCGTCACCCTCGATGATCGCCACATCCCCTGAGTCGGAATCGATCTCCAGCACGCACTTCGTCTCCTCCTCTATGAGAGCTTTGGTGCATCCATCCTTTCCTATGAGGGCTCCGAGACGATCCCTGGGCACCCGCATGTAGATCATTTTTCACCTCTGACATGAGCAAGCACCTCCGCCCTGTCCCTTCGCACCCCAAGGCGAGAGAAGTAGCGCAGGAGGTTCGCCACGTCCCTCTCTAGGTACTCCGCTGCGTTCACATGGTCACGGGTCACTGCCTGTCCCACGTCGATGATCACCCCGAGTCCATCATGCACCAAGATGTTGTATTCACTCATGTCCGCGTGCACTATGCCCGCACCCACATACGCCCTCCGCATCATCTCTATCATGTCCTCCAAGAATGCCTCAGGGCGCTCGAGCACCACATCCCTCAGCATCGGTGCTGGGCTGTGCTCATCCCCTATGTATTCCATCACCAGGACGTTCTTTGAATACCCCTGGGGCGCAGGTACCCTGACCCCGTGCTCGCGGAGGCGCAGCAGGTTCTTGTACTCCTTCTGTGCCCAAGCGAAGATCAATTTCCTCCTGTTGCGCTCGAGCCCCTTGAACCTCGGGTCGCCCACGATATACTTGTTGATCGCGTGGAACGTGGCTGTGGCGATGCGGTATATCTTGACTGCCAGAAGCCTGGAGCTCTTCCCCGTAGCACGAAAGACATTCCCCTCCTTTCCAGTGGAGATCGGGAAATCCACTGTCTCTATCAGCCCGGAGGACATAAGGTCGTAGAGCGCCAGCAGCGTCTGCTTGTCGAACACCTCGTCGTATGTCTTTCTCTCCTCCTCGTCCTTGTCCTTGATCCTCAGCTTGTCTCTCTGGATCTCCAAGCGCCTGTAGGCATCATCCACGTCTCTTCACCTAGAAGATGTTGATGGCACTCGGCAGCACCCCTTTCCTGCTCAGATACACTGCCTGAGTCCTCGTGTACCTGAGGCGGATGTCAGCCTTCCCCTCCTGGAACTCCCAGGGCCTCACGATCAGCAGATCCCCCTCTTTTATCCACTCGCGCCTCTTCATCTTCCCAGGGATGCGCCCCATCCTCGCCTTGCCATCTTCGCAGACCACCTTGATCTTCGAGGCGCCCAGGAGCTGGTCGGCTATCGCGAACATCTCGCCCTCCTTGCGCCTGGGCATCGGCACCCGTGCTATCTCTTCGTCGGTGGCAGCCTGAGCTTGCTCGTCCTGGATCAACTGCATGCCTCAGGGTTGAATCGCCTTTTAGGTATAAAAGATGCGGCTGTGCGGATGGGGTCAGCTCTCTGAGCCCGAGATCGCTGATCGCCTCGATATGTCAGGACATAGCGCCAGATGTGCACTCATTGAGAATTTCGAGATGGAGCCAGGATCTTTCTCGCTGCTGCAGCGGCTCCGAAGCCGTTGTCGATGTTCACCACCACCACCCCAGGTGCGCAGGAGCTCAGCATCGTTGCCAGTGCCGTGAGCCCGTGCAGCCCGGTACCATAGCCGACAGAGGTGGGGACTGCGATGATCGGTATCCTGACCAGCCCTGCAAGGATCGAGGGCATCGTCCCCTCCATCCCCGCCACTGCTATCACAGCCTGCGCACCGCTGCGCTCGCACTCCTCTGCCGCGCGCAGGACCCTGTGCACCCCTGCCACACCCCTGTCGTAGAGGCGCATGACCTTCAGTCCCAGGTACTCTGCGCTGAGCGCCGCCTCCTCTGCCACTGCGTAGTCTGCGCTGCCCGCGCTGACCACAGCCACGAGGGCGTCGAGCTGTTTCAATGGGGGGGAGGGCCCGCGCACAACGACCACGCCCGCAGCCTCGTCCAAGCGCGATACGGCACTGCCGAACCTCTCTTTTACCAGCGCTGCTTGAGCAGGGGTGCATTTCGTCACAAGGACGTGGTGGTGCGCTGCCAAGCCTGATATCGATGCGATGAGAGCCTCGCTGCTCTTCGATGGGGCGAAGACCACCTCAGGGATGCCAGTGCGTGCTGCCCTTCCATCGTCCAGGCAGTGGTTCTCAACCTTCATTCATGCTCCCGCTCCTGTAGCCTTCCAGGTCCAGGGTGACGTACGTAAAGCCCAGGGGCTTCATCTCCTTTGCGATCGCCCTGAGGACTGAGAGGTCTATAGCTTCTCCATCTGCGATCTCGATCCTTGCAAGGCTGCCGTGGGCGCGCACCCTCACCTGCCTGTGCCCTGCATCCCTCAGGAGGCGCTCTGCATCTGCAACAGCGCTCAAGATCTCTCTGGTGAGCTCCTGTCCATAGGGTATGCGCGATGCCAGGCATGCGCTCTGCGGCAGGTCCCAGGTCTCCAGCCCCAGAGCTCTGGAGATGCGCCTGATCTCCTCCTTGCCCATCCCCGCAGCAATGAAGGGGGCGAACGCGCCCGCCTCCTCCGCAGCCCTGTGTCCGGGGCGGTGATCACAGAGGTCATCCCTGTTTGCACCATAGAGCACTGCCGAGAGCCCATCTGCGGCAGCCGCCTCCCTGAGCATTCTGAAGAGCTCGCGCTTGCAGTGATAACATCTGTCCCTCGTGTTGGCGATGAAGAGCGGGTCCTCCATCTCCCTTGTCTCGATCACCATGTGCCTGAGCCCATGGCGCTCCGCGAACCTCTTTGCCCTCTCCATCTCCTCCTCTGTGTACGTCTCCGAGGATGCTGTCACGCAGAGCGTGCGCGGCTCGATCCTGGACGCAAGGTATGCCAGTAGGGCGCTGTCCACGCCGCCGGAGAACGCGACCGCTGCCGGGCTGTGCTCCCTGAGCAGTGCCAGGAGCGCCTCTAACTGCTCTACCGATGAGGGCTCGGATCCCCTCACCCTATCGATCATTTCATCTGCCATCTCTATCCCCCCAGCCCTTTCAGTTATTTTACGTTTCCCTATGGGGCGATGTCCGTGCGCTTGCTCGGTGCATTCAATGGATGCAACCCTCAGTCTTCAAATAAGATGTGATAGCTCCCGCCCTCAGATTGCGATCGCGCGCCATCACGATCGCGTTCGCACCGCCGGCGCTTCGAAGATATCCTTTTCTACCAGCTTTCCTATTATCCCCCGTCAGAAGGGATCCGCATGACGCATTCGATCGCCGAGACACTTGCAAGAAAGCAGAAGGAGATATCGGTAGCCGAGTTCTTCGAGCGCAACAAGCAGGTCCTCGGCTTCGATTCCCTGTCCAGGGCACTGATCACGGGTGTGAAGGAGGGTGTGGACAACTCCCTCGACGCCTGCGAGGAAGCCGGGATGCTCCCTGATATCTCTGTCAAGGTGGAGCAGCTGGACAAGAACGAATACAGGATCACTGCGGAGGACAACGGACCCGGCATAGTGGAGCGCAACATACCCAATGTCTTTGCCCGTCTGCTCTTCGGATCGAGGTTTCATGCGGTGAGGCAGTCGAGGGGCCAGCAGGGGATCGGGATATCGGCGGTGGTGATGTACGGGCAGCTCACGACAGGGAAGCCAGCCACGGTCAGATCCAAGGTGGCTGAGAAGGACGTGGCAGTGGAGATGGATCTCATCTTAGACACGAAGTCCAACATGCCCAAGATCCTCGGGAAGGACTACGTGATATGGGAGAGGGAGCACGGCACCTATGTCTCCGTGGCGCTGAAGGGGCGGTACGTTGCGGGCAAGCAGTCGGTACTGGAGTATCTGAGGGGCACCGCGATCGTAAATCCCCATGCCCAGATATTGTTCACAGACCCGTCCGGGACAGTGTATGCATTCAAGCGCGCGAGCGACGTGCTGCCCGCGCCTGTGGCGGAGGTGAAGCCGCATCCCGAGGGGATAGAGCTCGGCACCCTGATGAACATGGCTAAAGCCACAAAGAGCACAAGGATGAGCAGCTTTCTGAAGACCGAGTTCTCAAGGATAAGCGATCGTGTAGCGAAGGAGATATGCGAGAAGGCGCAGGTGCCGCTGGAGCTCAAGCCAAAGGCGCTCCGGATCGAGCAGGCGAAGAGGATCATCGATGCGATAGGGGGGGTGAGGATCATGGCTCCGGAGACCACGTGCCTCTCCCCCATAGGCGAGGTGCTGATAAAGAAAGGGCTGAAGAACGTGCTGGGGGGGCTGAAGCCATCCTTCTACGCGCCGCCGGTGACCCGAAAGCCAAAGGTGTACAGCGGTCATCCGTTCATGGTGGAGGTTGGCCTTGTATACGGAGGGGAGATGCCGAGCGATCAGCCTGTCGAGATCCTGCGCTTCGCAAATCGTGTGCCGCTGCTGTACCAGCAGGGCGCTTGTGCTATAACAGCGGCAGTGGAGAACATAGACTGGCGCAACTATGGGCTGGAGCAGCGCGGTGGAAAGGGGATTCCGTATGGCCCGGGGATCGTGCTGGTCCACTGTGCCTCGACCAAGATACCCTTCACCTCTGAAGCCAAGGAGGCTATAGCGAACGTGCCGGAGATCAGGGAGGAGATCGAAAACGCTCTGCGCGGGTGCGCCCGTGCCCTTAAACTGCACCTTGCGAAGAGCGCGCGGAGGTCCAAGACCCGCGAGAAGTTCGAGATCGTGCAGCGCCTGCTGCCGAAGATCGCTGAGAAGTGCTCAGGGATAGTGAAGAAGCCGGTGCCAGACCTCGCCCCCGCCATCACCAGGATCATGGACATCGTGTGGGTGGATGACAAGGTGGAGTATGTGAACAGCAGGCACAGGGCCGTGATCGAGATATACAATTACACCCAGACAGGCAAGAAGCTGGACTTCTATGCAGTGGTGCCTAACGGTCATCTGGTGCTGGGCAGCGTGCAGCCGCGCCCCGCCGAGGTCAGGGAGGGCAGGATACACTGGGAGCTCAAACGTATCCCCAGCATGGAACGATTGGTGCTGGGCTTCGAGCTGGAGGGCTTGGACAAGGAGATGTACGACGAGAATGAGCTCTATAGTGCGGGAGTAGATCCCTCAAGGGTGATCGGTGCCGAGCCTCTGCCCGGCGACTGGGGGATAAGGACGGAGGCGATGGAGGTGGTCGAGCCTGAGGAGGAGGAAGAGGTGGATTACGATACCGCGAAGGAGGCTGTGGCAGATGAGTGATGACAGGCACAAGCAGGCTGTAGCCGAGCTCTACAAGATCGCTGAGGAGATGTACGCGCAGATGGCGGACGGGAAGGTGCCCTACATGAAGATCCCGCTCAGGACCAAGGGGAACATCATCTTTCATCCCAGGAGCATGGTCTGGAAGTATGGGAAGGCGATGGGGGTGCGCAGCGCGAAGAAGCTTTCGGGCGCCCACATGCTCCTGCGCACGCTGTACATGCTGGGGTTCATCAACGAGATGATAAAGGGGAAGAAGTCCTCGACCCTGAGGGAGATGTACTACATCAGCGAGGGATGGGAGATGGCGAAGTTCTCCTCTCAAGATGAGTCGAACAACCTTGCAGAGGACCTGGAGATCGTCACGAGGTGCATGCGCGAGGATTTCAAGCTCAGGCCCGAGGAGAATGGTGCAAGTGTGATAGGAAATTTAACGCTCGAGGAGCTGAACCGCAAGGGGGAGCGCAAGAGGCTCAACTGCAGGGACGACGTGGGCGATTCCGGTTATGCGATCCCCTATAATGTCGAGGAGGAGAAGATCAGGCTGATCGAGCATGACGTGGACTATCTGCTGGCGATAGAGACAGGAGGCATGTTCGACCGCCTGGTGGAGAACGGGTTCGATGAGAAGAGCAGGGCGCTCTTGGTGCATCTAAAGGGGCAGCCCGCGCGCTCCACACGCAGGTTCATCAAGCGCATGAACGAGGAGAAAGGGGTGCCCGTAGTTGTTTTTACGGATGGTGATCCCTGGTCCTTCAGGATATATGCTTCCATAGCCTACGGCGCGATAAAGACCGCGCACATCTCGGAATACCTTGCTACCCCCACAGCCATGTTCTGCGGTGTCACCGCATCCGATATACTGAACTACGAGCTGCCCACTGACAAGCTCACTGACAAGGACACAGGCGCGCTGAACGCAGAGCTCACTGACCCGCGCTTCAACGACCGCTTCTGGAGAGATGAGATCGAGCTCATGCTGAAGATCGGAAAGAAGGCTGAGCAGCAGGCGCTGGCGAAGTACGGACTGGACTACGTGACAGACACCTACCTCCCCGAGAAATTAGCGGATATCGGAGCGATATGAACCATCTGATTGGCTGGACATTGACGAGTCTGTCAAGAGATGAGGGAAGAATCACCTCTCGCCAACTGCGCCGTGAGTTTGCCGGCAGCAGAGGCATCAATTCGCTGTGAGAATGATGATCCCCTGAGGATTTGACAAACTCTGACGGATTGCTCTACCTATATCTAGCTGTCAGCATCCTCTCATGCATAAGGAAATCAGTTTTCGGGCACACTCTGGTTGCTGGAAAATTATATAAACGAACTGCGGAGGCTAAATATGTGGGAGATGGCAATGTGCCAGGTTCTAGTTAAGAGAATCAAGTCATGTCGTCGCAAGCAATCCAAGGTTCGCTGGGGTAGTGTCAGCATTTCCGGAAACCCCTGGATCGGAGTTCCGCTTTTGATCATCTCAATCCTCATCACGGACAACGCTGTTTGGACGCAACCACGGAACGCGAGCGCCTCCGCTAGCCTCGTTTTGCAGTTTTCGGGGGGTGCTAACTCTTAGCACAGGAATAAATTTATATTTAGAAATAAACATTGAGGTTCTGAGGTTAAGACATGAACTTCAAGGTGCTGATCGAGAAAGACGAAGATGGCTATTACGTTGCCACAGTGCCCGCGTTACCGGGATGTATTTCGCAGGGAAAGACGGAAAAAGAGGCGAAAAAGAACATCAAAGAGGCCATAGAACTCCATCTCAAAACACTGGCAGAGGAGGGCGTGCCGATCACAACAAAATCCTCTGTAAAACAAGCGACGGTTTCTGTGTCTTTATGAGCAAACTGCCTCTTGTATCTGGCAAGGAGCTCGTTAAGGCGCTTTGTAGGTTTGGCTATTACGTCAGGGATCAAAAGGGTAGCCATATCCATCTGAGACACCCCTGTAGAATACCCTTAACAATACCGAACCACGATGAGATATCTAGAGGTACGTTGAAGGCTATATTAAGGGATGCGGGCATCAGTACTGAGGAGTTATTGGAGGTTTTATAAAGCATTGTTATGATCTGGTAGTGAGACTGATGTACCCCAGGAAGGTCAAAGCGTGCGGTCGGATTGTGATAGCCTAAACTCCCTACAATGTGGGCACCATGTCCCTCATGTCTAGCGCGGTCAAGATATCGCGGCACCTTTTTGTAACCTCGGAAAATATTTTCGAGCCGTCCAGCATTTCGATTTTCTTTATCTTCTC
>JBFMEL010000076.1:0-9979 GCA_040753455.1 Thermoplasmatota archaeon
ACCATGCGTCCATGGCGAGGGCGAGGAAACGATGTAAAAGCACATTCTCGCCCGAGTTAAAAGCATATTGGAGGGATTTGAACCCGGACGCAAGGAGCATGACATTATGCTGTAAGCACCATGCGTCCGTGGCGAGGGTGAGGAAACGATGTAAAAGCATATACTCGCCCGAGTTCTCAGCTCCAGTGGCTTCAATTATTTATTCTTCGAAACGCGGAGGGATTTGAACCAGGACGCAAGGAGCATGACATTATACTGCAAGCGCCTTGCGTCCAGGGCGAGGATGAGAACCAATCTATCAGCCCCAAGTTTCGCACTATAAGAAGAATGCGATGCGCTGGCTAGAAGCGGTTTTCGTATGATGCTAGAACTTCTCGGCCTAGTGGAGCACGCCTTTCTCGGTCGTCAGGTCGAAGGAGAATATCTCCATCAACTCACCGACTTTGTCTCTCCCTATGTCGCGCTCCATTATGTTCTTCGGCAACAATGTCAGTATGCAGATGGTGATGTGAGATCATCGTGCTCTTGTCCGTTTGCCTGGCGCTCGCGCCCTAACCTGCCGTTTGTAATCGAATGGTTAATTTCTAGAGGGTGCTGTCATCCCACCAGCGTGTCGTGCAGCCCTTCCCTGATCTCCCGCTGGACGACGCGCGGATCCTTCCCCTCTATGGTCACGCCCATCGAGACGCAGGTGCCCGCCACCTCGAGCATGCGCTCCTTCAGGGTTCTGCCAAGGAGCGAATCCGTCTTCATCTCTGCGATCGCCCTCACGCGCCCGATGGTGAGGTTGCCCACCTTGGTGGTCGAGGCGCTTCCAGAGCCCTTCTCGATACCGAGCTCTTTGATGACGAGGGCGCTCGTCGGCGGCGTCCCCACGGAGATCTCCACACTCTTCGTCTTTGGATCGATCACGAGCTTCACTGGCACCTTCATCCCGGTGAATGCCCTGGTCCGCTCGTTGATCCTGTTCACCACCTCGATCACGTTCACGCCCAGCGGTCCGAGCGCGGGTCCGATGGGCGGACCTGCAGAAGCCTTTCCGCCATCCACCAGGAGTTCTATCGTCTCAGGCATGTGATCACTTCTCCTTCTCGATCACCCGCACGCTGTCGCCCTTCACGGTCACGGGCATGGGTACCAGTGCCTCGAAGAGCTCGACGGTGATCTCCTCCTTTCCCTCGTCGATGCTGCGCACCCTGGCCTTTTCACCTTTGAACGGACCCGCCACGAGCTCCACGATGTCCCCCTCCACGATGCCGGAGATCAGCGGCTTGGGGGTGAGGTAGTGCGCTATATCATCGATCGTCGTCTCACCTGCCACCATGCCGCGGGCTTTGCGGATGCCCCTCACGATCTCCTCCAGCCTGTCCGTCTTCATCCCCTCCACCAGCAGGTAACCCCTCAGGGGCGCAGGGTTAAGGATCGCCATCAGTCCCACGTCCTTGCTTCTGGCAGCCAAGGTATCGGCAACAGCGCGCTCCTGACCGATCTGTGCCTTCACGACCAGGATCGACTGCTTGGCGGTCGTGCTCAGCGTGATCGAGCTGTAGATCGCAGGGTCGCGGGAGGACTGCGCGGTCATCACGACCCTTATGGTATCCCCGTACCTTGCTCCCGTGGGGGAGGAGACCAGCACCTGCATCGGGATCGAGCTGCGAGCGCCCACGTAGAACTCGCGCGTCATCTGCTTGGTGTGCGTCACCTCCCAGCGCTCCTCTCCTTCGATATCTATGGTCACAGACCATTCGGCTGCACCTTCGCCGAGCAGCGCTGTGTAAATGATGTCCACGTTGAGGCGCACCGTATCGCTCAGCGGGGAGCGGTTATCGAGCGCGACCTCGTAGGAGGTGACCACCCCTGTGGTGACAGACCTCTCCCTCGCCCCCCTGCAGGTGAGTGCTACCCCTTTATCCGCAGGCGGGATGGGCTCAGGGATCTGTGGCTGCGGCGGTTTTGGCTCAGGCTTCTTCTCGGAGAACGACTCGTCGAACAGCGATATCTCGTCTTCAGGCATCACGCTCAACCCGATATCCCTCTCAGCAGCCCTGGAGCTTGAAGGAAGATGTAGTATACCACGAATCCTAAGAACCCTATGAGGATCAGCCCGATGCTCGTGATCTGCAGCACCTTTACGTATTCGTCGCTCGTGGGCTTGCGTGCCATCTTCAGCACCCGACCGTACCTCCCCTTTCCCATGCCCTTCGCCTTGTTCTCGATCCATCGCTGGATTTTCCAAGATGACTCCACGATGTCCATAGACTGCTCCCCAGCAGCTCAGCGTATCAGGTCTATCCCTATCTCTTTGCCCTTTGCAGCTTCAGCCTTGCCGAGGATCTGCTTGGAGCGCACCCCTGTGATCACCGCCATCACCCTGAGCCTGTTCTCGAGATCGGGATCGATCGCGGCGCCCCAGATGATCCGCGCGTTCGGGCTGATCTTGGACTGGATGATCTCCGCCACCTTCTCCGCCTCGCTGACGGTCATGTCAGATCCGCCCTGGACATCGATCAGTGCGCCGGTGGCACCGCTGATATCCACCTCGATCAGCGGGGAGTTGATCGCCTCGTTCACCGCATCCTCTGCTCTCGTGTCATCCTCGCCCTCTCCAATGCCGATCATCGCCACGCCGCCCCCCTTCATAATCGTCTTGAGGTCGTTGAAGTCCAGGTTGACCAGCCCGGGCTTCGTGATCACCTCTGTGAGCCCCCTGATCGATCTTACAAGGACTTCGTCAGCCACCTTGAACGCGTTCTGGATCGAGAGCCTCGGGACGATCTCCAGCAGCTTGTCGTTCGGTATCACGATCACCGTGTCCACCACTGCCCTCAGGCGCTCCAGACCATACTCGGCGTTCTCTGCTCTCACCACGCCCTCGGCCTTGAACGGGAAGGTGCATATCGCGATCGTGAGAGCACCGGCTTCCTTCGCGAGCATCGCTATGAGCGGGGCTGCGCCTGTGCCCGTGCCGCCGCCCAAGCCGCAGGTGATGAAGACGATGTCTGCCCCTTGGACGATGGCTCTGATCTCGTCCTCCGCCTCCTTCGCTGCCTGCTCGCCGACCTGCGGGAGCGCTCCCGCGCCCAAGCCGCGCGTGGACCTCCTGCCCAACAGCACCTTGTGCGGTGCATGCTTCATCAGCAGGTGCTGGGCGTCCGTGTTCAGCGCGTAGAGTTCCGCGCCCACGATCCCGCTCTCCACCAGGCGCTCGATGGTGTTGCAGCCTCCACCACCCGCACCCAGTATCTTGATGTTTGTCCTCAGACCTGCCAGTATCCGCTCCAGCTCCTCGTCCTCCGTGCTCACGCCTGCCGCGCGGGTCATCGGCTGAGCCGCGGTCTCCTGTGCTGAGCGGGACAGCACCTCCTTGACAATAGAGCTCATCAGTCCACCTCTGAGCGTTCGCTTCCAAGGCGCGTACTGCACCCTGAAGCGACCCCTTATCTCACTCCATACTATATAAGGTTTGGTGAGGTGTGCCTGTGCTATATCTCGCCTTCCCTCCCTTGCTCGGAGAGCCTGTGCTTTACCCCGGTGGCTATAATCAGCACCTTGAGCCTGTGCTCCATCGCAGGGTCTATGACCGAGCCCCAGATGATGCGCGCATTCTTGCTCACGCTGCGCTGGACGATCTCCGCGACTTCCGTGACCTCTCGGATCGATGTCTCTGCACCGCTGGTCACGTTCACGAGCACCCCTGTGGCTGTGGAGAGGTCCGCGTCGAGGAGGGGAGAGTGCAGTGCGTGGGCAGTGGCCTCCTTGGCTCTCACTTCCCCAGAGCCCTCGGAGCCTCCGATCCCGACGACTGCCGGTCCGCCGTCCTTCATAAGGGTGCGGACGTCGTTGAAGTCCAGGTTCACCAGCCCGGGTCTGGCGATCATCTCGGTGATCCCTCTGATCGTGAGCGTGAGGATCTCGTCTGCCACCTTGAAGGCAGCGTTCAGGGGGAGCCTTGGGGTAATCTCCAGCAGCCTGTCGTTCGGCACTAAGATGTATGTGTCCGCAGCTCTTCTCAGGCGCTCGATCCCCCAGATGGCGCTCTCCATCCTCATCCTCCCCTCGCCCCTGAACGGGATGGTGGTACAGGCTACCACGAGCGCGCCCTGCTTCCTCGCGATCTCTGCGACCGTAGCGATAGCGCCTGTGCCCGTGCCGCCGCCCAAGCCGCAGGTGACGAAGACCATATCAGCTCCTTCCAAAGATGCTGCGATCTCATCCTCAGCCTCCCTTGCAGCCTCCTCGCCCAACCGCGGGAGCGCTCCCGCACCCAGGCCGCGTGTGGTCTTTCTGCCCAGGAGTATCTTCTTCGGGGCATGGACGAGGTGCAGGTGCTGCGCATCTGTGTTGGCGGCGATCAGCTCCGCCCCCTCGATCCCGATGCTGTACAAGCGGGCCACGGTGTTGCATCCCCCGCCCCCGCACCCCACGACCTTTATGCTCGGTCTGAGATCCTCCAGGATCGAGGCGAGCTCCCTGTCCGCCCCAGCGTCCTCTGCATACCCTCCAGCCGGCGGAGGGGGGGAGAGATAGCGCCGGGCAGTGGCACCCTTGCGTCCCAGCGCCTCGTCTATGATCGTCTTCACGGCACCACCAACCAGGAGATCAAGCAGATGCATCCCATGCTGGACCGTATCCGAGCGCTGGTATATATATGTTGGGTCATCCACCCTTTTGGGTCCTAAGCCACTATCAGCTTCAAGTATTCGAGTTTCTTGGAGTGCTGGAAACTCCTCACGAACTCTCGTATCCTCGGCGCCTCGCCTTGGATGGTGAAGATCTCCATGCACTTGTCATCCTTGAGGTGGCTGTGCATCTGCGTGGTGATGATGTCCTCGAAACTGTGCTTTATGAGCGTCACGGCATCCTCGGCGCTCGGGCTGTGGATCGCGATGAGCACAGCATCGTGCCTGCCTACCAGGCGCTCCTTCTCCCTGGTGTCCGCGAGCAGCATCCTGATCCCTGCTCTCATTACCTCGCTCCGTCCCGAGAACCCCCCCTCTTTCTGAATCCTGTCTATCTCGGTGAGCAGTTCATCGGAGAGAGACATGCTGATGATCTTGGTCATTGCCAGGGGCATATTATTAACTCGCTATAAATGTTTGCATAAATGTTATTAACATAATTGTTAAATACTAATAACAATATAGGGCGGGGCTATGACGGACCTGAGCATGCTGTGGTACATCGTGCTGGCAACGCTGCTGGTGAGTTTGCTGTCGTTCCTGGGCGCGCTCTCCCTGGCGATATCTGACAGAGCGCTGAAAAGGATCCTCCTGCTGCTCGTGGGCTTCGCTGCTGGCGGGTTGATCGGCGGTGCGCTGTTCCATCTGCTCCCAGAGGCGCTCGAAGCCGGGGGCGAAGGGCTGCATGGTACTGTGGAGACTGTGTTCGTGGCGTTCGCGGTGGGGTTCATGCTGTTCTTCGTGCTCGAGAAGCTGCTGTGGCGGCACTGCCACGACCGCGCCTGCCCCATACACACCTTCGCGTACCTGAACCTCGGGGGGGATGCTGTGCACAACGCGGTGGACGGCTTGGTGATCGCAGCAGCGTTCATGGCGGATTTTTATCTTGGGCTTGTGACCACAGTGGCGGTGGCGATGCACGAGATCCCGCAGGAGCTCGGGGACTTCGGTGTGCTCGTTTACGGTGGGCTGGAGAAGAAGCGCGCGCTGCTGCTGAACTTCGTCACTGCGCTTACAGCGGTCGGCGGCGGTATCTGCGGTTTTTTCCTTGTCCCCTATGTCCATGGCGCGATGATCTTTCTGCTCCCGTTCGCTGCTGGCGGATTCATGTACATCGCATCTGCAGATCTGATCCCTGAGCTGCACAAGGAGGCAGATGTTAGACGCTCCGCCGTCGCCTTCGTATCATTCGTCGGCGGCATGGCGCTGATGTGGGCGGCGAGGCTCCTGCATCACGGTGCCTAAGGTCGCTGCATCTATTCCAGTCTGCCGATAGCGCCCTCCGCGGCTCTGATCAGCGTGCCGTCCCAGACCATCCTGCGCAGCTTCTCGATGTCCGGGTGGAGGATCCTGTCCTCGTGGAGATGGGGCACGGCACTCCTCACAGCCTCATGCACCGGCTGCACACCCTTCCCTGGTCTCACAGGGGCACGAAAATCCAGTGCCTGCACCGCGGAGAGGATCTCTATCGCGAGCACTGTCCCTGTGTTCCTTACGACCTCGCGCAGCTTGAGGGCAGCGGTGTTCCCCATGCTCACATGGTCCTCCTGGTCTGCAGAGACAGGGATCGAGTCCACCACCGCAGGATGGCACAGCACCTTGTTCTCAGACACCAGTGCAGCGGCTGTGTACTGCGCCACCATCAGACCTGAGTTCAGCCCCTTCCCCTCCACCAGGAAATCCGGAAGTCCGCTCAGCGCAGGGTTCATCAGGCGGTTCGTGTGCCGCTCGCTGAGGTCTGCGATCTCTGCCACAGCAATGGCTAAGAAGTCGAGGGACATCGCCGTGTACTGCCCATGGAAGTTCCCGCAGGACAGGTGCACCCCATCCTCGGGCACAAAGATCGGGTTGTCTGATAGTGCATTCATCTCAGTCTCTATCTGCCTCCGCACATAGCCGATCGCGTCCCTCGATGCGCCCAGTATCTGGGGCACGCACCTCAGGCTGTAGGCATCCTGGACCTTTCTCGCAGGGTCTGAGAGTATCTCGCTCCCCTCGAGCATCCGGCGCAGGTGCTCGGCAACCTTTATCTGCCCTGGAAAGCGGCGCAGCTCGTGTATCCTCGGGTCCAGGGAGCTTACGTTGGCACGCAGTGCATCGAGCGACATCGCGCTCGCGATCTCCGCCACCTTCATCAGTGTCTCAGCGTCATGCACAGATAGCGCGCCCAGCGCGGTGATCACCTGGGTGCCGTTGATCAGCCCCAGCCCCTCTTTGAACGTGAGCACTACAGGCGCTATCCCTGCGGCACGCATCGCCTCCCCTCCCGACATGCGCCTGCCCTTGTAGAGCGCCTCGCCCTCCCCTATGATCACCTCAGCCATCTGCGAGAGGGGGGAGAGGTCCCCGCTGGCGCCGAGCGAGCCCTTCTCGTAGATGATCGGCACCACGTTCCTGTTCAGCATCTGGAGCATCGTGTTCAGGGTGGAGAGGCGCACACCTGAGTTTCCCTTCGCCAGGGTGTTCGCCCTGAGGAGGATCGAAGCCCTCACCTCATCCTCTGATAAGGGGTTGCCCGTGCCTGCGGAATGGCTGTAGATGATCTTGCGCTGCAGCGCCTCGCCATCCGCCTTTGAAAGCATGATCCTGGAGAATTCGCCGATCCCCGTGGTCACTCCATATATCGCCTTTCCCTCGTCCACCAAGCGCTGGACCAGGGCTGCGCATTCCCTGACCCTCGCCTCTGCATGCTCGGATATTGCCACAAGGGCATGTCCCCTGGCGACTGCCACCACATCCTCGATGGTCAGGCTGTTGCCGTCTATGCACACCTCCATGCGCGCACCTCTCAGCGTTAGGTGGAGAATGACGCTGGTGATATAAACCTATGCGGTGCGGTGGTCTCAGTGAGTCGAGCGCTCCTCGAGCACCGTCGGAGAAGATACGAAGGAGAATTCGGCGCAATTTTTATACACCATGTGGATGGTGGCAGGTATATGGTCGAGATATTCGGCAACGTCCTGGGGACCATCGGCAACACGCCCCTCATAAGGCTGAACAGGGTCACGGAGGGTCTCAAAGCCACCGTCCTGGCGAAGGTCGAATCCTTTAACCCCGGGGGGAGCGTCAAGGACAGGATAGGGATCGCCATGATCGAGGACGCCGAGCGTAGGGGTCTGTTGAAACCAGGAGGCACTATCGTCGAGCCGACTTCCGGGAACACGGGTGTCGGACTGGCGATGGTCGCCGCGATCAAGGGCTACAGGATAGTCTTCACCATCCCGGACAAGATGAGCAAGGAGAAGATCAACATGCTCAAGGCATACGGAGCCAGGGTGGTCATCACGCCCACTGCCGTTCCACCAGACTCGCCGGAGAGCTATTATTCGGTCGCACAGAGGATTGCTGACGAGACGCCGAACTCCTTCATGCCGAGCCAGTACTTCAATCCCAAGAACCCAGAGGCGCATTATCTCACCACCGGCCCTGAGCTCTGGCGGCAGACCGACGGCAGGATCACGCACTTCGTGTGCGGCATTGGGACCGGAGGGACGATCAGCGGAGTCGGTAAGTACCTTAAGGAAAGGAACAAAAAGATAAAAATCATCGGCGTCGACCCTGTCGGTTCGATACTGAGGGAATATTTTTACACCAAGCAGAAGGCGAAGGCGCACACCTACCGCGTGGAGGGCATAGGCGAGGACATCATACCCGGCACGACACATTTCCAGTATATTGACGAGATCTATTCCGTCACTGACAAGGAATCCTTCCTCATGACCCGCAGGCTTGCGAGGGAGGAAGGGCTTCTCATGGGCGGCTCCAGCGGCTCGGCCGTCGTCGTGGCGCTGAGGGTCGCGGAGGCTCTGGAAGAGGACAAGGTGGTCGTGGTCATGTTGCCCGACACCGGAGAAAGATACCTGAGCAAGGTCCATTCCGAGGAGTGGCTGAGGGAGAACGGATACCTGGAGATCGAGATGTCCCCCATAGAGACCATACTGTCCGCCAAAGAGGACGCCATACCCGAGGTGGTATCGGTGGATGTCAGGGCGCCGCTCGTTTCCGCCATAGGCCTGATGAGGAGGTACGGCATTTCGCAGATGCCAGTGCTCAGGGACGGGAAGCCGATCGGCAGCATAACCGAGGCTGCGTTGTTGGAGAGACTGTCGTCGGAGGAGAAGATCGAGGAGCTGAGAGTCGAGGATGCCATGGGGGAGGGGTTTCCGATCGTGGAGCGGGGCACCGACCTCAGGACCATACTCCAACTGCTGGAAAGGGGGAATCCCGCGGTATTGGTGGAGACCGACGGGAAGATCGAGGGCATAATATCCAGGATGGACATCATAGAATACCTCGCCGAGAGGGGTGACTGAATGAAGACGGCAACGAGGGTGGTACACGGAGGACAGAAGCCGGATCCCACGACAGGCGCGATAACCACGCCCATATACCAGACTGCGACATATGTCCTCGAACATCTGGGCAGGGATAAAGGGTTCGACTATTCGCGATGCAGCACGCCCACGAGACGAGTGCTGGAAAGATTGCTGGCAGAGATCGAGGGTGGCAAGGACTCCACTGCCTTTGGATCGGGTATGGCGGCCATAGACGCGCTCATGCACAGCCTCGAACCAGGGGCGCATGTCCTGGCTAGCGACGACCTCTACGGCGGTACGACCAGGTTGTTCACCCAGATCTTCAAGAAGCACGGACTGGAGTTCGACTTCGTGGAGATGGGCGACGATGCCAACGTCAGGAGGCATCTGAAAGAGAACACGAGGATGGTCTTCGTGGAGACGCCGACAAACCCCATGCTGAAACTGGTGGACATCGCCATGGTTTCGGAGCTGGTGGATGGGAGTGAGATCAAATTCGTCGTGGACAACACGTTCATGACCCCATACTTCCAGCGTCCTCTGGCACTGGGGGCGGATACAGTCGTGCACAGCCTGACGAAGTTCCTGAGCGGTCACAACGACGTGGTGGGCGGAGCCGTGATCTCCAATGATGAGGAGGTCATAGAGGACATGCGCTTCATGGTGAAGGCAGTGGGCGCGACCATGGGCCCCTTCGATTCCTGGCTTACCATCAGGGGGATAAAGACCCTCGCGCTGAGGATGGAGAGGATCAACGAGAACGCCATGAGGATAGCCAGGTTCCTTGAGGGCCATCCCAAGGTGGAGAGGGTGATATACCCAGGACTCGATAGCCATCCCCAGCACGATCTCGCCAAGCGGCAGATGACCGGCTTCGGAGGGATAATAACCTTCGAGCTGAAGGGCGGCTATGACCTCGCAGCCAAATGCGTGGAACGCCTCGAGATCTGGTCCTTCGCCGAGAGCCTGGGCGGGGTGGAATCA
>JBFMEL010000077.1:0-9938 GCA_040753455.1 Thermoplasmatota archaeon
CGCTCCCAACAAAGTCTCTTCACTGGTTGTGTAATAGATATGATTTGCATGAAATTAGTGATAAGTTTAATATATCATATTTACCTTCTACCTCTGGGCGTAATCATGCTCGGTCGTCTGGAATTCTTTGGATGCACGAGGGTCGGTGAACGGGGGCAGATAGTCCTGCCGGCAAAACTTCGGAAGAGGTTTGGTATCAAACCTGGTGACGAACTCCTCGTGCTGGGCATTCAGGGTGAGAATAGGGTTGGAATGGAGCAGGTGATGCTCGTCAAGGCTGAGGTGCTCAACGAATTTCTCGCTTTGATGGAGGAACGCCAGAGGGCGATACGACAGCTCATCAGCGGAGATTCTAGGAAATCATCGAGGGAAAATGGGTAAACACCCGGGGCGTGTGCACATGACAGAAAATGCGATCGTCACAAACAACCTGACCAAGAAGTTCGGCGATCTCGTAGCGGTTGATCGCATCTCCTTTGAAGTGGGGAAGGGCGAGATATTCGGTTTCCTGGGACCGAACGGTGCTGGAAAAACTACCACGATCCGCATGCTCTGCACGCTGAGCAGACCGACAGATGGCTCAGCAACGGTCGCCGGGTTCGACATTGTGAAGGAAGATAGCAAGGTGAGGCAGCACATCGGACTCATCTCCGAGAAGATGATTATGTACAACGAGCTCACCGCGAGGGAGAACCTGAGGCTGTTCGGCAAGCTCTACGACATACCAAGGGATGCCCTCAACAAGAGGATAGACGAACTCCTCGGGCTCGTGCACATGGAAAAATGGGCGGACAAACAGATAGGCACGTTCTCAACTGGGATGAAGCAGCGGATCAACGTGATACGTGCGTTGGTTAACCAGCCCGATATCCTCTTCCTAGACGAGCCAACGCTGGGGTTGGACCCCCAGTCCACATCCGAGATAAGGGGATTGATACGGAGAATTAACACCGAGAATGGGACGACGATGGTACTTACGACCCACATGATGGTAGAGGCAGACATGCTCTGCGGCAGGATAGGGATAATCGATCATGGAAAGATAGTCGCTCTCGATACGCCGACCAACCTGAAGAAGATGGTGTCAGGAACAGAGACAACCCTCCATGAATTCGACATACCGAATCTGACAAATAGCATGATCGAAGCGATTAGGTCCCTCAGGTGTATCAATTCGATATTCCAGGAAGGAGAGACCCGCATCAAGGTCAGGAGTACAGGCAGCGATTCTTTCGACCTCATCCTGGATGCGCTCAGGAAGAACGGTGGTAAGATCAGGGAGGTGAAGAATATCGAGCCCACGCTCGAGGACGTGTTCTTAAAGATCACTGGCAGGGAGGTCAGGGACAGCGTCTCCAACACTGTGAAAATGCAGCACAAACACAGGCACAGACCTAGGATGAGCAGCGGAGGGAGGGTGAGGTGATCTCATGGGCGTTCTAAGAGTAATCCGCCACAGCGCATGGATATGCTGGAAAGACCTTACTGAGTTCAGCAGGAGCAAGCTGAGGCTCGTCATGCTCGTGCTCATGCCTCTGTTCATGATGGTTATGGTTGGGTTCATTTTCCCGTCCGGGAGTTCGATAAGCGACCAGCCTGTTGCGATCTCGCTCCAGGACATCGAACAAACCGTCGCGATCCCTCCGACCAATGTTCCGGTCACCTACTCGTTCGGCAGCGTCTTCGTCGCCCAGCTGATGGCGGTGAACAACCAGACAGGCATGATGACGCTCAGCACTTCTCCTGGATTCGAGGACATCAAGGCCAAGGTAGAGAACGGAGAGCTGAGCGGAGGAATTATCATATCTGAGAATTTCACATCAGATATCCTCTCTGGGAAGCAGGGCATGATAACAGTCATTACTGACCAGTCCAACCCCCAGATGTCTGCGATGATGCAGTCCGTTCTCTCCAAGACAATCGAGATGATGGGCACGCAGACGGCTATGTCTAATCTCAACAAATCGTACAGCATCCCGTTCAACGCCACACTCGCCATCATACAGCCGTACACCGTCAAGTTCCAGGGGATCGTGCCCGGAGAGCCCAACTACTTCCAGTTCGTGGCGCCTGGTATAATAGGGATGACCGTCATGATGTCGCTCATGACCGGACTCCCACATGCCATCTCCTACGAGAAGGACATCGGCACTCTCGACGGTATGCTGGTGGCACCCATCAACAGGCTCTCAATAATCATGGGCAAGGTGATGGCGCAGACTGTGCGCGGTTTGATCCAGGCGGCAATCATTCTCATACTGGCTGTGCTCCTCTTTGGGGTCGTCATCCAGGGTAACATATTGCTCGTGGTCGGCGTCATGCTCCTGTCGGTCTTCAGCTTCGTGGGGCTCGGAATCCTGATCACTTCGTTCACCGAAAGGGAGGAGACTGCAACTATGGTCATGATGACGCTCATGTTCCCGATGATGTTTTTGAGTGGTGTCTTCTTCCCAATACAGCAGATGCCCTGGTACATGCAGGACGTGGCATATGCACTGCCGCTTACCTACGCAACGACAGCGCTGAGGAAGGTCATGGTGCTCGGCGCAGGACTCCCCTCCATTTATGTCGAGGTCTCGGTGCTCTTCGGGTTCGGAACGGTCTTCCTTGCTCTCGCGGTGCCGATGTTCAAGAAGGCCATGAGCAGGTAGCCGCTTACCTTGGCTCGGAAAGCGCCTCCTTCAGCCAGCTAAGGTATTCCCTGCTCCCGCCGAGGATGGGCAGTACCAGGATCTCCGGCACCTCGTAAGAGTGCATCTCCTTGACCCTTGCCTCCAGCGCTTCTATGCACTCCAGGTGCGTCTTGCAGACAAGGAGGTATTCCCCGCCGCGCTCCACCGCCCCCTTCCAGCGGTATATGGACTCTATCTGGACGATATTCACGCACGCTGCCAATCCCGTGCCCATCAATTCGTCGGCTATGAGGTCTGCCTCTGGCATGCTGCCCGCTGTCACCAGCGCCACAACGCACTCATCCTCGGATTCCAAGCTCGTCCTCCTTCTTAGCCACGATCAGCCTGGTCTTCACCACAGTATCTGGATTGAGGGAGATGCTGTCGATCCCGCACTCGACCAGGAACTCCGCGAAGTCCGGAAAGTCAGAGGGGGCTTGACCGCATATCCCTATCTTGCGCCCTTTAGCCTTCGCCGCATCTATTACCAGCTTCACGAGCCGCTTGACTGTAGCATCGCGCTCGTTGTATATGTGCGAGACGAGCTCCGAGTCCCTGTCCAGTCCCAATGCCAGCTGGGTGAGGTCGTTGGACCCGATGCTGAAGCCATCGAATATCTCGGCGAAGCTGTGGGCATCAACGCAGTTGCTTGGTATCTCTGCCATCACATACACCTCGAACCCGTTCTCTCCCTGCACCAGCCCCTCCTCCGCCATCACCTTGATCACCCTCCGCCCCTCCTCGGGCGTGCGGCAGAACGGGACCATCGCCTTCACGTTGGTGAGCCCCAGGGTGTCCCTCACGTACCTCAGCGCCCTGCATTCCATGGAGAACGCGGGCCTGAACCTGGGGTCGTAGTACCTGGAGGCCCCGCGCCAGCCGAGCATCGGGTTGCTCTCCTCTGTCTCGTAGAGAAAACCGCCTACGAGATTGGCGTACTCGTTCGTCTTGAAGTCGCTGAGCCGCACAATCACATCGTTCGGATAAAACGCTGCTGCGATCTTCGCTATCCCCATCGCCAGCTTCTCCACGAAGAACCCCTCTTTATCAGCATGCCCCACAGTGCGCCTGTCTATCTCCTCTATGAGGCGCGTGAGCCGCAGGTCCCCATGCGCGCGCGCCTTGATCTCTTCGTAGTCCACCAGCGCCATCGGATGTATCCCTATATGCGAGTTGATGATGAACTCTTCTCTCGCCAGCCCAACACCATCATTGGGGATCATGGCGTAGGCGAAGGCGTTCTCGGGTATCCCTACGTTCATCATGATCTTGGTGCGCGGGCGCGGCAGATCTTTCAGGTTTCGCTCCTCCACCTCGTACCTCAGCGCGCCCTCGTAGACCATCCCGATCTCGCCGTCCGCGCAGGAGACCGTGACCTCCTGCCCTAAGTTGATGCGCTTCGTGGCTTCCTTCGTCCCCACGATGCATGGGATGCCGAGCTCCCTGGAGATGATCGCGGCATGGCATGTCCTTCCACCCCTGTCTGTCACGATCGCAGATGCGATCTTCATTATCGGCTCCCAGTCAGGGTCTGTCATCTCCGTGACCAGGACATCCCCCTCCTTGAACAGATGGATGTTCTTCGGCTCTGTGATCACGTTGGCTCTGCCGCTGCCGATCATCGAGCCAACAGCCACCCCTGAGACGATCTCCCGCCCCTTCTCCCTCAGCACGTAGGTGCGCATCACCTGCTCGGCAGCAGAGTGCACAGTCTCAGGTCTAGCCTGCACCACGAACAACTGCCCTGTGGTATCCCCTGTTCCATCCCCATCTTTTGCCCACTCGATATCCATCGGTCTGCCGTAGTGCTCCTCGATCAGCGCCGCCCAGTCCGCGAGCTGCAGCACCTCGTCATCCGTTACAGAGTAGCGCTCCCTCATGCCACTCTCCACTTCAATATTCTGGGTGCGCGCCCCCTTGTCGCCGTAGATCATCCGCATCTCCTTCGTGCCCAGCCTCTTTCCTATGATCGCGCGCTTTCCGGCGTTCAGCTTCGGCTTGAAGACATAGAACTCGTCTGGAACTATCCTGCCGCCCACTATGTTCTCCCCGAGACCATAGGCTGAGTTGATCACGATCACGTTCCTGAAGCCTGTCTCCGTGTCTAGAGTGAAGATGATGCCGGAGCTGGCTCTGTCCGCCCGCACCATCTTCTGCACCGCGATGGAGAGGGAGACCTCCATCTGTCCGAACTCCTTGTCCGTGCGATATGAGATCGCGCGGTCAGTGAAGAGGCTGGCGAAGCACATGCGGCAGGCTTCGAGCGCCGCCTCCTCGCCCCTCACGTTGAGGTATGTGTCCTGCTGCCCCGCGAACGACGCGTCGGGCAGATCCTCGCTGGTGGCTGAGGAGCGCACAGCCACGTCCACGCGTTCCATCCCGTACTTCCTGCCCAGTGCATCATACGCGGCTGCGATCTCGCTCTTAAGGTCATCCGGGAGCGGGGTGGACCTGATCAGCGCACGTATCCTCTGCCCCCTTGCCTGAAGGTCTGAGAGGTTCTTCGTCTCCAGCCCCTGGAGGGTGTGCTCGATCTCCTTCGATATCCCTGTGCTCTCGATGAAGTGCCTATAGGCGCGGGCGGTGACCGCAAAGCCGTTGGGCACGCGCACCCCCTTGGCAGTGAGGTTGCAGAACATCTCTCCTAAGGAGGCGCTCTTGCCCCCGACCAGGGCTATGTCACCTGCGCCGATCTCCTCGAACCAGAGTATGAAGCGCTCCTCTTTCTTCATATCGATCCCCCCCTCTTGTGGAGGAGGTGTCGCGCGCCCCCATCTCCTCCATCGGATAAAACAGTTTTCAGTGGTAGGGACAGCCCATTCTTTCCACCTGGGAGCCGCATAGAGCGATGCGCTGCTTCATGAGGCGCATGATACACCAGCGCAATGTTTATATGCACTGCCGTTCATTATCCATAGAACCTGAGCGCGGATGGAGATGGAGGTTCGGAGGCTGCGATCGTGGGCAGTATAGTGGACAAGTACCCCCTGGATAGGCTGCAGGGCAGGGGTCTAGAGCTCTCCTTCCTGTGCCCGTACTGCGGGCGCTCGAGGATCGTGATGCGCAGCGCTGATGCCCTAAACTACTGGAACGGCGTGGAGTGCAGGAAGTGTCACTGCAGGGTCGTGCTGGACAGCCTCAGCCTGCTCGTGTTGAAGGAGATGCCTGAATTCACCTCCCGTACCTGCGCCGCCTCATCTGGTAGGAGCGCACAGCCCTGAGCAGGTCGATCTTTCTGAGCCCGGGCCAATACACGTCGGTGAAGTACAGCTCAGAGTATGCGAGCTGCCAGAGCAGGAAGTTAGAGATGCGCTCCTCTCCCGATGTCCTCAGTATCAGGTCCGGATCTGGCAGTTCAGCGGTGTAGAGGTGGGAGGAGAAGAGCTCCTCATTTATATCCTCGGGCTCCAGCGCTCCGCTCCTCACCTTTGCGGCGATGGCTCTCATCCCCTGGACGATCTCTTCTCTGCCCCCATAAGCCACTGCGATGTTGAATATATATGAGTCGTAGTCCTTCGTGCACTCCTCCGCGTGTGCGATCGCCCTCCTCACATCCTCCGGGAGGAGGGAGAGGTCCCCGATCGCCCTGATCCTTATCCCGTGCTGATGCACCTTTGGATCCCTGGCGGCAGCGTTGAAGCTCTCCTCGAAGATCTGCATCAGCTCTTTCACCTCCTCGCGGTCGCGCTGGAAGTTCTCTGTAGAGAACGCGTAGACTGTGAGCACCTTGATGCCGATCTCCATGCACCAGGTGAGGACCTCCTCCAGCTTGTTCTTGCCCTCCAGATGCCCCGAGCTGGGCGTGAGCCCGATCTCCCTTGCGAACCTGCGGTTGCCGTCCATGATGATGGCTATATGGCGTGGAACAGGTCCCTGCCTCACCTGGCGCAGCAGCCGCCTCTGGTAAAGGCGATAGAGCGCTCCTGTGATGATCCCGGATGGCCTGATCCTCATTAGAACATCTCGCTGAGAGGCACAAACCTTTTTGGAAGCGGGTGCTTCAACTGGTGTCTCGTGGTCTTGGTCGGATACAGCTCGCCGCTCAATCCCATCCTTATCACGTCCTCCTTGGTGATCGAGGCGATGGCAGCGCCGGGCCATAGCCCCACCTCTATCTCATCGCTTGCGTAGTCCACGAGGTATGCTGGCGCTCGCTTGCATCCCAGCGCCTGGAGTGCCTTGAACCTGTGATGCCCATCCAGGATGATGTAATCGTTCTCCTCCACCAATATCGGAAGATCCACACCGCCCATCTCTTTTATAAGATCGAGGCATTCCTCGATCATCTGGGGGGTGGTACTCTCGTGCTCTCGCAGCTTCTCTATCTCCACTAGCTCGAACCTGTACCTCATCCTGTGTGCACCACCCTGTCCTGAATATTAGTATCTTCTATCATGATCTTCGGGTCGCCTCTCGCCACAGCACGGGACCAGACACTGCAGCCGCTTCGATCTCCAGATCGCGCATGATCGCAGCGCTCTCCTGCAGGCAGGTGGGGTCAATCCTCGGGCGCATGCCCAGATATACTGGTCGTCGAATATGAACCTTTCTAAGGGCTGGCTTTGGGTGCTATGCCTGATGGGAAGTACCGCAGGATCACCACGTCCCCTATGGTCTTTGCCCACCGAAAGGGCACCACTATGCCCTGGGATCCCTCCACCAGGAGCGGGTTCGTATCCCCTACATAGAACCCATAGAGTTTTCCCTGGTCTGTCTCGATGACGACGTTGTCCACGGCGCCGAGGAATATCCCCTTGTTCGTGTAAACATGAAGCCCGATGAGGTCAGAGAGCTCCTCGATCATTTCATGCCCCAGGTCGGCAATGCAGGTATTGCTTAAATACCTTTTGTATATTACTGTGCCGAGGAACCACATGCAGCAGGATCCTTGGAAGCGCACGCCCGTGAAGCATCTCTCCCCCGAGATCCGCGTGAAGGGGTTCGAGGAGGTGGCGAAGGGATACACCAGGGAGGAGGCAGTAACAGAAGCGAAGCGGTGCCTCAACTGCAAGAGAGCCCCGTGCAAGAGCGCCTGCCCCCTGGGTATGGATGTACCTGGGTACATCAAAGCGATCGCGGAGGAGCGGTTCAACGACGCAAGGCGCGTCATCATGGAGACGAACATCCTGCCCTCGATCTGCGGAAGGATATGCCCCCATTTCTGCGAGAGCGCATGCGTCAGGGGGAAGAAGGGCGAGCCCCTCGCCATCGCACACCTCAAGCGCTTCGTGGGGGATCACACTAACTTTGAAGATCTTGAGATCAAGTTAGGAGAGCCTACCGGGAGGCGTGTGGCTGTGATAGGTTCGGGTCCTGCAGGGTTGTCCGCAGCATACTTCCTGGCGCTCAAGGGTCATGAGGTCACGATATATGAACGTGAACCCCATCCAGGCGGGATGCTCAGCTTCGCCATACCAGAGTTCAGGCTGCCTCAGGACGTGGTGGACCGGGATGTTCAGATCCTCGATAGATTGGGGGTGAAGATCCTCCTGAACTCCCGGATAGGCAGGGCGGAGTTCGAGCGCATCCTCAAGGAGTACGATGCAGTGTTTGTAGGGGTGGGTGCCTGGGCACCGAAATGGATGGGCATCCCCGGGGAAGGGCTGAAGGGGGTATATCACGTGGTCCCCTTCCTCAAGGCTGTGAACTCTGGCGCACCCCCACAGATCGGAAAGAGGGTGGCTGTGATAGGGGGAGGCAGCAGCGCCATGGACGCGGCGCGGGTCTCGAAGAGGCTCGGCTCTGACGCCTTCATTGTCTACAGGAGGGCAAGGGAGCAGATGCCCGCGGAGCCCAAGGAGATCGAGGAGACTGAAGAGGAAGGGATCGAGATGATCCTCCTGACCAACCCTGTGGAGATAAAAGGGGATGAGCATGGGAGGGTCATGGGGCTGGAGTGCATACGCATGCAACTGGGAGAGCCTGACGAGAGCGGAAGGGCGCGCCCCGTGCCTGTGGAGGGCTCCAACCACGTGATCGCATGCGATACGGTGATAGAGGCGATCAGCCAAGAGCCTGAGCTCGACAGCCTGCACCCTGACCTGGAGCTCACGCGCTGGAAGACCGCGGCTGTAAACTCTGAAATGATGACCTCTATCCCTGGTGTATTCGCAGGTGGAGATGATGAGAGCGGTCCAGCCACGGTATGTCAAGCGCTCCATGCAGGGAAGAAGGCTGCGGAGGGGATCCACAGATACCTGAGCGGAAGCGGGCAAGATGGTTAGGTGAGTGAGGCGCATCTCCCCATCCATATCCTATCAACCCGTTTTCGACAAAAGGTAAAATTTATGATAAGCCAGTGTTTTTTCGATGTTGAAGATGTAGGAAAACTTTTGTGGATTGGACGTGGGAAAAAAACTTTAAATAGTTAGAACACATTACCCTTTACCATGACTCACCTAAAAAGGGTGGTTTCGAAAGGTGTCGAGTACTACTATATAGCCGAGTCTATCCGCAAAGGCCCCGATGTTAAACCCGACTTTACGAGATAGCCCATTTTCCCTCTCAAATTGGTATTACCCATCAAATCAAAAATCAGCCAGCGTTGTAAAAAACTTTATATAATATTACCCCTATACCCCCCACCATGGTAGCCCTCATAAAGAAGATCAAGCATGGAAAACCATACTGGTATCTCGTCAAAACCGGCAAGGTGAACGGGAAGCCACGCATCGTGTGGCAGAAGTATCTAGGATCCCCCGCTAGGATATTGAGCCTTCTCGAAGCGCCTGTGGTAGAGTCGCTGTATACCTTGCCTGTTGGAACGCTCGGCGCTCTGCTGGATGCAAATGAGGACCTGGGATTCGTTAAGAGCATAGACAGACATGTAGCAAAAAGAGAACAGGATGGTTTGACAGTGGGCCAGCATATGCTGATGTTTATACTTGGTCGTGCAGAGGAGCATCGGATTTCAAAGAGCGGCCTGGATTCTTGGGTAGATGAGTCGTATCTACCTTTTGTATGGCGGGTTCCAGAAAGAATACCCTGCCAGACCTACCTTGACCAGATGGACTATATCACGGATGAGGTGATGGATGGTGTCTTTACAGATATGTGCAGGGCACTCATTGCCAGAGGTGTAAGCATGAAGAAGCTGGTGTTTGACATAACAAATGTCGCTACCAGCATCGAGAGTGGGGGGAAGCTGCCGCAGACCGGTCCAAGCAAGGAAAAAAGGTTCGACAAGAACTTACTGGCGTTTGGGCTCGCAATCACGGATGACAACATTCCAATTTTCAGTGAGATGCATCCTGGGAATGAAAACGA
>JBFMEL010000078.1:0-9630 GCA_040753455.1 Thermoplasmatota archaeon
TAATCTCTTCTGAGATCTCTTTGATCCGTATCGAGTCTATACTTACAGGGGTTAGGATATCTACCTTTCTGCCAAGCAATTTCTCAAGGTAAGAAGATAGATTGATGAAAGCATCGTAAAGTCCTTCGAAATCTTTACCAAAGGCAGGTGGATCAAACTCCACGATCAGATCGACATCGCTATCTTCATCCTGGTCCCCTCTGGCACAAGAGCCGAACAGGCCAATCTTCTTCACACCAAACCTGTCCTTTATCTCCTTTTCATGCTTTTTCAAGGTCTCAATTACGTCCATGCTCATACCCCCTGATGATTAAACCTTATCTCATCGAGAATGTGTTTTAAGAACACTTTATCGTTATTCACACCACACAACCTCCTTTTCTATATACGGGGCGATATATGGGCTTATGCCCCTCGTGGTTACCAGATCAACATTTTTCCCATACACATTTTCGAGGAAGAACACCAGATCCATGAAGTGATCAAAGGTTGGCTTTTCAAATTCCACAATTATGTCAATATCACTTATTTCTCTCTGCTCACCTCTAACATAGGATCCAAAGACACCTATCTTTTTCACACCAAACCTGTCCTTTATCTCCTTTTCATGCTTTTTCAAGGTCTCAATTACGTCCATGCTCATACCCCATGATTAAACATTATCTTTACAGTCATTATCTTGGTTAATTCCAGCCCCATAAGCCCAGCCAGTTCGCCCTGGAATGCTTTAATCGCCTCCACGTCCATGACGAAGAACCCTCTATCCTCAATCATAAATTATCATCTCCGCCAGATCATGGAAGGTTTTTTCCACGTGCTCGCCTGTCTTGGCGCTCGTGCGCATTGGGTCAATGTACGGGGATTCTATCTCGCCGATGTCAAACTCCCAGTCTGGAAGGTCAGATTTGTTCGCCAGGACTATAAAAGGAACACTGCCCTCGCTCTTTGAAAGATTAGAGCGCCACCATTCGATCGATTCCATTGTCGCGCGCCTAGTGAGGTCAGACACTATCAGCGCGCCCTTTGCCCCAGCGTAATAGCTTGGATGCACGCTGCGGCTGCTCACGCCTGCTATATCCCATATCACAAGGGTGATCCGGTCCTCCCCTATCTGAACCACCTTCTTCGAAGGCTTGGCTCCGATGGTGCCGAGATACCTGTCGTCGAACATGTTGCTCACGAACCTGCGCACCAAGGAGGTCTTGCCCACCGCAGGATCGCCGAGCATCACGACCTTCCTAGCATACTCTCCCAATCTATTCCTCTCCACATCGATTATATGCCTTGAGGAACTCTGCACGCAGTGCTCTGGCATCCATCTCACCCTTGAATCCACCTGCCAGGGAGACGAAACGCTCGATCAATCTTCTTACCTCTTCTTTTGTAGCCGTGCGAAAATCTATGCCCTCGTCCGCCACCTGCTTCCTTATCATGTGCATTCCCATCTCCTGATCGCCGAGGCTCTCGCAGAAACGAACCACCAGGTAATCAAGGAGGGCTGAAGGTGTGGGGAAGTTCTCGGGCATTTCTATCTTTTTTACGCTCTCTTCAGTCACAGCAGGCTCATCCTTTGCAATTACCTCCGCAAGGACCCTGAATACCGCATCGACATTATAGCCTGTCTTGGCGCTCGTGGACAATGTCTGGAACCCCAATCTCTTGAGCGTGTTATGAACTGCTGTGGCGCTCTTTGGCTTCGCCTCTGAGAGGTCAAATTTGTTAGCCAGGACAATGACTGGTGCCTCGTTCTTTGCATATCTGTGAAAGGTTGAGATCCATTCCCCGAGATGCTCGGCGGTCTCAGGTTTGGTGATGTCACAAACAGCCAGCGTTCCGGCTGCGTTGCTGAACGCGGAGGCATGGATATGCTTGAAATTGTCCTGCCCGCTGATATCCCATATCATCATCGTCACGTTGGAGCGTTTTTTAGGGATGCTCACGGTCTTCTTTGACACAGTGGTCCCCAAGGTCGAGATGTAATTCTCATCATATCTATTTGTAACAAAACGTCTGATCAACGATGTCTTGCCCACCGCGGAATCACCGCACAGACACACCTTTCTCACGATCTCCGCCAATCTCACACCTCCCTTATGACCTCGCGCTCGTATCTCTCAGCCCACTGCTTTAAGGAAGGAATACCCTGTTCGATACGTGCGAGTTTACCCTCCCTCTCCAGCCTTGCGCGGAGCCAGTTGGCGATCGCCTCCCTCATCGCCTTCGATGCGTTGATCGAGTTCTTCTCGCAGTACACTGCGAACTCGTTCGCAGTGCTGACAAAATCCTCTGTGACAACGAAGTGGATCTGATCCCCCGGAGAATAGCACCCCTTCCTATGCCTGTGCATCGAGGATGATATAGCGATCTCCTGATATAAGCCTTTCTATAGATGTGTACAATCATGTACTTCCTCCTTATCAGGAGCTTTTTTTAGCCCCCCTCCGTTATCCCTTCGTGAAGGTCTCAGAGCTCTTCCGATCTCTTCAGGGCGAGGGGGTGCGCATCGGCGTTCCCACTGTGTTTGTGAGACTGGCGGGCTGCAACCTACGCTGCGCCTGGTGCGATACACCATATGCCCAAGCGCCCGAAGGTGAGGATGTGGGAATCGATGAAGTGCTGCGGCGCGTGCAGGGCTATGGCTGCATGGAGGTGTGCATTACTGGTGGCGAACCATTGCTTCAGAAGGATACACTGCGCCTGATCCTTCGCCTCCTGGAGATGGGTTACTACGTGACCTTGGAGACCAACGGCACGCTCAGCCTTCAGGAGCTGCCCTGCGAGGATCGTCTAACTGTGAGCATGGACGCGAAGTGCCCGTCGTCGGGCATGGCGGAGAAGTGCGACCTGTCGAACATCGAGCTCCTTGGACCAGGGGATCAATTGAAGTGCGTGCTTGCCGACGAGGCGGACTATGCCTATGCCCTGAGCATCCTGAGGAGATACAAGCCCAAGTGCACTGTGGTCATGACCCCTGTGGGGGGCAGAGACCTGAGATGGATCGCGGATGCGGTCCTCAGGGACAGGGTGCAGGCGAGGGTGCTGCCGCAGCTGCACAAGATGATATGGGAGGAGGAAAGGGAACGGTAGTGTGGCAACGGGAGTGTACCTACACCCCGATCCACATATTCCCAGCGATCTTGCGCACCGCTGCGATCACGGAGAGTGCAGCAAGATAGCTCGTGCGCGGGTTGTCCGGGAAAGGGGTGTTGCGGCACCAGACCTCTATCTCCCCCATCCTGCCCTTCACCACGATCCTGTGCATGTTCTTCGTGACCTTGGGATCCACGACGATCTTCACCCTCGTGCGCTCGAACCCCAAGCCTGCCAGGCTGATGGTTGCTGCAACGTTGACGTTCTTTGGAAAGTGGCGCACCGCATCGCTTGCCGTGCCGTCGAAGACCACCCTGGGCCTGGTGATCTTTGAAAGGTCTATGCCCCTCCTGCGCAGGTATTCCACGCCTTCCAGCGCTTTGGGATGCTTGTAGGAGATGAGCACAACCTCCTCCAGGTCCTCCTCGGCAGCCGCGCAGAGCCCCTCGATGCCGCACACCGCCCCTGAGGGGATGTAGATGTGTGCACCGTGCTGCTTTGCCAGCACCCTGCAGCGGCTCCTGAACTCCTCGTTGAGCAGCGCGCCCACGCTCATCAGCATGAAATCCTTTCCTCTTTCCAGGGCTAGGGGCAGATATTCCTCGACTGCGCGCTGGCTGGCAGCCTCTATCACGAGGTCCACCTGCCCCAGGAGATCATCGAAGCTCTCGGCACCCTTCACCTTGGTCAGGGAGCGCTCCAGCGCCTCGATCTTCCTCCGGCTGTTGTCGATTACATAGACCTGCTCGATCTCGTCGATCCCCTCCATCGCGCTGGCAAGGGTGGTGCCTATAGAGCCAGCACCGATCACGCAGACCTTCATGCGGATGTGCTAATAGCCCAAGTCGTAATAAAGTTAGCGGAACGCCCTGTGGATGATATCGCCGCAGAGGTTGTTTCGGAGATTCGGAACACCAATCACGCAATGCTCACGCGTATCTCCCGTCGATGAGGTCCATCACGTACTTGAAGGTGCCCTTGAGCTTGTTGATCTCGCCGTCCCAGTCCCTGAGGGCATCGCCGTATTTCTCCTCGATGTCCTTGACGCACTTCGCTACCTGGGGCTTGAAGGGATCGATCTCATCTCCTAAGATCGTTGCAGCCAGTATGATGTACTTTCCCCTGCCGAGCACGATCTGGAACCTGCCGAACTTCATCTCGTCCAGTCCTCCCTCCTCCCCGAAGGAGTCCTTCACGAAGTCCTGGACTGCGACGAGCATGCTGCTCAGGATGTCCTCGTCCATGTCTGGTCGCAATCTCCTTGTAAAGTGCTTGATCAGCCTTCCATCGCTGTACATGAGGAATAGCTCGTCGATCGTCGTTGCACCTGGCTTGCGCATCTTTCGCATCGCGAGCAGTGCGCCTATCACCACAACTACTGCTATGATGGCACCAACCACCGCGTAGATCACCCAGGGCGGCAGTTTCCCAGACACTGCACGGGCAAGGATGATGTCCTCAACAGGCGTGCTCTGGTCCTGCAGCACGTTCACAGTCACAGATCGGCGCTGGAACCCGTCCTTCACTATGATGAGCGTTTGATTGCCTATCGGCACCCAGGTGAGCGTGAACCTGCCCAGGTGGTCGGTAGTTGTTTCGATGGAAGGATATCCTTCCACATAAACCGTGGCGCCTTCCACAGGCCTGCTGTTCTCGTCCAGGACTGTGCCAGTCACAGTGCCGGTGCCCGAGGGCGCAGAGACGTTCACCCATGTGAGAGCTGTATCCTCATTTCCACCGTAATCGCGCACAGTGAGGGTGATCGTGTAGTTGTCTGGGGATGTGAACGTGTAATTCACGACAACCCCATAGAGGCGCTTCACGCCGTTGTCGTTGAACTGCCATGTGCAGTTCTCGATCCCATAGTTATCGGTGCTGAGGCTGGCATCGAACGTCACAACAGCGCCCATGGTTACGGCCTGGGCAGGACCTGCATCTGCAACCGGAGGCTGCGTGTCCCGCGTGGTGACCTCACCCGCACGGAAAGCGCTCACGCTGTTCTCATCCACAGCCCATATCACGAAATCATAGGTGCCCAGGATATCTAATTGCCGGGAGGCGCGGAACGTTCCCACATCTATCTCGTCCATGGTCAGGTTCGCCACCCACTCACCAGCAGGGTCAGAAAGGTTGAGCCAGCAGCCTGCAACCCCGGCTGCATCTGTGACCTGCGCCGTGATGTTGACCATCCCTTTGACCTCAGGGAAGGAGGGGGTGATGCTCGGTGTCCCAATCGTCGGTCCTGTGGTGTCTTGAACCAGGATCGCGATGGAGCTCACGTTCCATTGATCGTTATTGTCCTTGGCAGAGAGAACGATCGAGACAGTTCCCAGGGCACCTGGTGTATACCTGCACCAGTAGTTATCGCCAGAGCGGTTCATCGAGTAGTTGCCTACTATGCTCCCTGCCTGCCTGATCTCTACCCAGGCGCCCTCTATGCCTGAGACATCCGCTACGATCGCTGAGACGTTGATCGTCTGTCCGAGTTCGCAGGGGTCAGGCACAGCAGAGAGGTTGAGGATCGTAGGGGGCAGGGCGTCGAGGGCGCATGACGCCTCTGCCGCGCTCTTGGTCTCTGTGTTGCCCAGACCATCCATCCCTATGGCATAGAACTCGTAGTATCCATCGCCATCCGAGAAGTTGAATGTCCATGACCATGGCTGTGCTGTGTCAGCACCGAAGAGCTCCCATGCGCCCCATGTGCTGTTGTCGCTGGAGAACCGATACCACAGTTCCACCCCTGAGATCCCTATGAGCGTGTCGGAGGCTGTGGCGTTGATCGTCAGGTTGGCTGCGGGGTACCAATACTGTGGAATCGCGTCCACGCTCGATGTGGGGGGTGTGGTGTCCAGAGCGCAGACAGCCTCCGCAACGTTCTTCACCTCGGGGTTGCCGGCGCTGTCCACAGCCTCGGAATGCAGCTGATAGTATCCATCGCCCATCAGGAAGTCGAAGCTCCATGACCATGGCGATGCTGTGTCTGTGCCGAAGAGCGTCCATGCAGGGCCCCATGTGCTGTTATTGGTGGAGAACCGATACCACAGCTCCACACTCGCCACGCCGATGCCGGTGTCGCTCGCGGTGGCGTTGACTGACACCGAGGGCGAGCTGTACCAGTATGCGGTCAGGGGCTGCACCGCGCTCGTGGGCGCGAGGGTGTCCTGCACCACGAAGCTTCCAGAGGAATAGTTCCAGTTGTCGAAGGTGTCGTTCGCCCAGATCGTGTAGTTGTAGGTGCCGAGCAGGGGATAGGTGGTGTTGAGATAGTATCTGCCAGTGCCAGGATCGTAGTCCATCGTGGTGTTCGAGGTGCTGCTGTCCGGCATCTCTACCCACAGCGTGACTGTCTCCACATTATAGCCATCGGTCACCAGTGCGCTGACGTTCACGGGTGTGGGATACTCCGCAGGACTGGGCAGCGCTGAGACAGCGGATATCTCCGGAGGTTCCAATTCGTATATAAGCATCGTGTGGTTCCCAGTCACCGGGTGCGTGGCATTGTTCCCCCTGGTGTCGTTCGCCCAGATATAATAATACAGATAACCTGCCTGGGACTGCGCCGGGATCGTGCTGAAATAGGTGGATGTCGTGCCGATCCTGTTCATCGGCGTGGAATTGTATGCACCCCATCCAACCTCCTGGTAATAGAGGATGACAGTGCCAACAGCGCCATCGTCCGTGACATCCGCATATATCTCTATGGTGGTGCCCATGAACGCGCTTGGGAGCGGTGTATGGCTGATTACCGGAGGATACGAATAGAGCGTGAAGTCGATCCATTCTGTATCCCCTGCAAGGATTGCATGGTTGTTCGACCTGTTCTCCGCATAGCCTGCCTTGTGCGCCACCACGTCGTATGTATCTGCTGCAAGCCCGAGGATCGCGTAGTAGCCGCTGGGATCTGTGGGCGCGCTCCCCACAGCCTGCTGCGTGGCATTGTCGTATGCAGTGACGATGACACCGCTGTGCTCACTGCTGCCCTGCAGCGTCACGTTCCCCTTGATGGCGCATGTGGTTGGTGATGCCCCGGAAGATATCGTGATGTTCACCCGCTCCGACAGGTTTCCATCACCTGGGTTGGGATCCCCTCCAGGGTCTGCGGTGATGTAGTCTGTGCCTGAGATCGTGACGTTGACCGTGGTCTGGTTTCCTGTCCAATTCCAGCCTGGGGGTGGAGCGATGTAATAGATGTAACTGGCGTTGTTCCCTGTCGGTCCCTGCGGGACCGCGCCGTCGTAGGTGCAGTCGAGCTCAAGGTAGTGCGGGCTGGGCGCCGGGATCGTGGTGTTCGCACTGTAGTTCCCGGTCATGTGGATGTACACAGGGTCCTTGGAGGTCACAGGGCCTCCAAGCCCGAGATCGATCGTCTCGGAGACGAGATCGTACCATATACTATCAACTGTGAAGGTGCTGTTCTGGGGCAGCCCCATCCCCAGGGGTTCAAGGAATCCCGATACCATGGCGACCTCTTCCTCGCTCACGAAGCCGTCCCCATCACCGAACTGCAGGACATCAATCTCGAACCTGAGCGCCTCGTTGTCCCCTATGACCGTGAGCAGCCAGTCGATCTGCGAATTGTTCCAGTCAGAGAAGGCAAGGGTCTGTTCAACGATGTCCATCGGGGTATAGCTCAGGTTGCGCACGTCCCAGGTCAGATTCGTGCCGTCAACCAGCGTGATCTCCGAGAGGTTCCCCTGGTAGAGATTGGTGTCCTCGTCATCGTTCACCACGAGGAGCCAGTCCCCTCCCCATCCTCCGAGCGTGTAATACCCGGATTCATTGGTCATCGTCTGGTTCAGCCAGCGGTACGTGGTGTTATAAAGGAAGACAGAGATGTTGGCGATTGGTTGGTCTGCGATGTCCGTCACATATCCAGAAACGTTGGCTGTGATGGGATAGCGCTGGAATATCTCATAGTCGTATGGGGTGTAGAGGAACAGGGAATGGATGTATTCGCTACCTGTCTCAGGCATCTGGTCGAACAGCACGAGGTAGCAGGAGCCCATGTCCTCGCCATTCCTGTATATGTTTGTGCCTCTGAAGGAGAGCTGGACCTCCTTGGATTCCGCACCGAGCGACACAGATTCGAGCACCTGGTCGAATTCACTGCCCCAGATATCTCTGAGGACAGCCATCAGCGTGTAGTTTCCAGACACCCTGGCGTTGAGCGTGACGTTGAGCACCAGATAGTTGTAAAGCCCGTCATAGTCCGAGTCCACGAGCCATTGGTCTATTGGGGTGGAGATCACAGCGTTCGGCTCGTCGAACTGGAGATATGTGTGAGGGGCGGTGAAGTACTCGATCCTGTCCAGGGCGTTCCATCCATCCATGGGTTTAAGGCTCACAGCAACGAAGTACCCGTTCTTGCCCGAGAGGTTCAGTTGCTCGCCGACGAACTCCAGGCTCACAGCCTGAGCTCCTGGGGATAGCTGCATTTCCCTCGATGCCCAGGTCAGAGACCATGAAAAAGAGCCGCTCCTCGTCTCGCGCACTTCCCCCTCCATTCTGTACCTCCCACCTGACGTAGAGTTCGCTGTGAGGTTCACGTACAGCACGTCATAGAACCCATCGCCATCGATATCACCCACCCCATCGCTCGCTGCACCCTCGAACCATGCACCGGCGTTTTCCAGCACCCAGTTCATCAGGACTGCTTCATCATCTCCGATCCATGTGTAGTTTTCCATATATGCATAATTTGGTGCACGCACAGCCCCCTCTATAGGGCACTGATCCGGCAGAGCGATCTCGTAATAGCCTGATGAATTCGTGATCGTCGTGGCTATGGTGTCGCCGTGCTCCGCATACACCCTAGCGCCTGATATCGGATTGTTGGACGTGTCGTTCACCCAGCCGTACAGGCGGGCTGTGCGCTCCCTTGGGTACAAACTGATGTTCAGCCACCGCACCTCCCCTGGTTTTAAAAAGAACTGCAGCCTGGAGGGGTCTCTCTCCATCCCAGCCCTCCTGAATCCGTTCGACCATGCGTCTATGCTGAGCCTCACGAAACCAGGTGGTACCCTCACCCTGAAAATGCCGCTGGCATCGGTCTCGGCATCGTCGAACCACTGGAGATCCTGCTCGCCCAGGCTCACGCCCACGCGATCGATCGCCGCCCCCGTATATATGTTGGTCAAGCGCACGATGATCCTGGCGCTCGTACTCACAGGGCTCAGGGTTTCGTTGAGCCAGTAGAGCTGGTCGGGCGGGATCTCAAGCTCTCCAGTAGCATATTCATACCCTTCCGCGAAGGTGAACGTGCTGGCGCTTCCGCTGGGCACCATGCACTGGTAGAGACCTGTGTAGTCTGTGAGCGCCCCAGTGCCCTCGTCGCCCCAGCCATCATAGTCGAGGCTCATGATCGCTGTCGCTATAGCACCCCCTGCTGTGGAATTGACCCAGCCCCTCGCCTCCGTGCTCCAGTCCAAGGGTGCAATCTCCATGTCCAGGACTGTTGTCTGGAATGCGCTGGTATTCACATGCGCGAACGCGGTCTTGAACCCGTCCTTCACAGCCTGGACTTCAAACGGTGCTGCAATC
>JBFMEL010000079.1:0-9594 GCA_040753455.1 Thermoplasmatota archaeon
AGGGTTGCCTGGACTACTGCATCTGGACCGAGGTTCCGGAGGGTTACCTCAATCTTTGCCTTTTCATCTACTAACACCCAGTCAATTCCCGGTAAAACCTTCAAACTCACAAGTTCTATCCATGGCTCCTCCTCGACAGGGGCGGGGCTCTCCTCTTCGCCCTCATCTCCTGGGTTCTCCTCGCCAGGATACGGAATTATTTCTGGCACTTCCAGCGGTTCCGGTGGCACCAGCTCGAACGGCGGCGGATCTATCAGATTGAGGTCTGCCCAAATCACGCTGTCGGACGTGATCGTCACTGAGGTATTGCCTGACCAACCCTTTCCATATAGGTTCTCGCCATATCCTTCGATATGTACTTCATCTCCGATCTCGTAGCCCTGAGTGAACCTCAGCAGAGAAAGCTCGTAGAACGAGCCGTTGTTCGTGGATTCGCTCCCTGCAATCTCGCCTGTACGCATGTTAGTAAAGGTTAGAGTCACCACTTGAACGGAATACTCCCCACCGTTCGTGTAGGTGATGTTCCCCTTGAGCCACTGCTCCGAAATCCCGGATGCAGAAACTACATTCGACGTTTCCACGCTCACATTCGTGTTGATCATCGAGGCGACGCCCCCGAAGACCATCGCGATCGCTACGACGAGCCCACAAACTTTCGCTCCAGCCGCATCTACCATCTCCGCTCCCTCCTTTACCGTGCAGAGAAGGAACCTGTGCGTATGTCCTGTCCTTCTCTTGCGTTATCCAAGACGCCAGCGGATATTGCTTTGGAGTGTATATAACTATTGCAAGCAAATTAGAATTTCTTCTAATTAGTAGAAAAAATTCTAAAAATGAGAAGTCTCATTTTGGGTTTATATTAGAGGATGCGATAAAGAATAATCCGATGGATCCCCTCGTCCGGCTAGTAAAGCCCAAAGGCACACTCCAGATAATCACCCACCTCGAGAAGAAAGGCGAAAGCAGGCTCACGGAGATAAAGAGAGAGACGGGCCTGACGATAAACACCACATACGCAGCTCTGAGACATCTGTTCGATCTGAAGCTGGTAACCCAAGAGCTCAGTGCGGGTTTCCCGTCGGCAAAGTACTACAAGCTCACGGAGAAAGGAATGGAGATAGCCGGGCAGCTAACCGCAATAAGCAAGAGCCTGAGTGAAAAGTGAAGGGCGGCTAGAGGGCGATAAAACCGATACAGCATCCCGATCATTTAGGAGTAGGTATGCCTCGGCTCTATTTTCCTATGCCATCCCTCTTCCGACCCAATTTCTTTCGAATTATCAGAGGGAGACAGACGCCGACCAAGAGGGGAACGAGCATACCCGAGAATTCGGGTATTATCTCCACGTCCAATTTAATGATCACAACTTTGCTCACGTTCATCGTCTGTGTGGTGTAGTTGCTTGCAGTGCTGTAGGTGGCGGTGATGTTGTGAGGCGTATAGTAGATTATCGTTGTTGGGTCAGTTGGTGCATCACTGTGGTTAAGGGTTCGGTTCGTAACAATTATCCACCTCCTCCAGCCATCAGAGCCGGTATAGCCATCAAATACAAGGTTGTTGAACACATCGTACACCTGGATATTCGCATTGGGGATGGGCACATCCGTATTGTTCAAGACAAGGACATGTAAGAACCATTTAACAAATATCCACCCGCCATAGGTGACCGTAAGGTCCGATCCGATGCTGTTTTGTACAGTGGAGTTTAGAAGGGTGACATTGGCGTCGTAACACGAATAGACCCCATTTCCATTCCCTTCTATCGTGCAGTTTGTGATTGTAACGTTAGAGGATGAGACATAGACGCCTGTTTGGGAGTTGTTGGAGATGGAGCAGTTTGTGATGGTGGCGGTGGACTGGGAGATATAGATGCCGCTTTGAGCGTTGCCGCTTAGATTAGAGTCGGCAATCGTTACCTCTGAGTAGAGGCTGACATCGACCCCTGTATCGCTTCCGTTCGCAGAGATATTTCTGATGTAGGCAATAGAATGATCTCGAATGTACACGCCCCAGATGTCGTTGTTCTCGAATGCGGAGTCGTTGAGCCAGAGCGTGACATAGGCAAGGGCATAAACAGCTTTTTCAGATACGTTGACGAAGGTGCAGTTCGAGATGCTCGCAGATACCTGCCAGTAGGCCATCACCCCCCAATAGACTATGTCGTAAAAGTCCGAGTTGTTCACCTTCACGGTCCCGCCCTCTGAGGAATCTATGCCCGTATCCCCAAGTTGCCTGAATGTGCATCCTTCCACGGTCAGGTTCGATTCTGTTTCTACGAGGATGCCGCGGTAGCAGTTGTAGAACGTGGTGTTGCAAACGGTCAGGTTCTTTCCTTCGACTGTGATCCCCGCTCCCTTGTTGTTGAATATCGTCGAGTTCCCCACATACACATCGTTCGAATATACATGGATCCCTCCCCAGGAACCAGAGAGGATGTCCATCATGCTGATGGCTGTATCGTTCACCCTGAGCCTTCCATAGACGACGAAAAGGTAGTAGTAGGTGTTATTGGATGTGATGTTGCTCCCCTGGTTGACATAGAGCTGCCCGCCCGCAGTGACGTTGATGGTGCATGTGCCGTTGTCTGTCTGGTTGATCCTCAAAGTCACGTTGTTCAGGGTGAGGTTGCCGGTGCTCAGGATCGTCAGATTGCCGTATAGAGGGACATTCAGGTCATTGTGGCTCTGTGTATTCTCGACGATCCAATCGCCGTTCCAGACGGTATTGGTGTTCGTCTCCTCCTCGTGAGCACCGTTGACTGCCCTGACGATGTAGAAATGCCGTTTCCAGTCATTGGCAGCATCGACATCCGTCCATGTCTCAGCGAGCGGGTTTGGGTCACCAGAGGTGTTGTGATAGGGCGTGGTAAAGTCGAACCCGCCTGGTTCGTCGCATCGGTATATCCTGTAATATGCAAGGTCTGGCTGGGGGGTGTTGTTCCATGCAAGAACTATATCATCGCCGCTCAAGGACAATGTGAGATTGGTCGGTGGAAGAGGGGATGCGAATTGATAATCCAGCCTTATCACCACCTCCTTGCTCACATTCATCGTCTCAGTCGTGCTGTTGGTGACTGCGTTGTACTCGGCGGTGATGTTGTGCGGGTCGTAGTATGTAGTTTCAACTGGATTAATCCCCGGGCGGTACATGCTCATGTTCGTGACGATGATCCATCTTCTCCAGCCATCGGCACCAGTATAACCGTCGAATATTAAGGTGCCGTATTTGTCATACACCTTCACGTTTGCGTTCGGGATAGGCACATCACTCTGGTTTAGAACTAGGACGTGCAGGAACCATTTGACGAATATTCGACCCTCACTCGACAAACTAAAGTTGGCACTGGTGCTACTCACCGTGGAATTTAACAGCGTCGTATTAGCCGAGCCACATTCCACTCCAATCACATTACCTGCTATCGTAGAGTTGGTTATAGTTGTGTTAAAGAACCCACTCCCCACACGCACACCACCCGAATTGTTGTTTATCGTGCAGTTCGTGATTGTGGCGTTGGAGGAGGAGACATAGACGCCTGTTTGGGAGTTGTTGGAGATGGAGCAGTTTGTGATGGCGGCGGTGGATTGCGATAGATACACGCCACTTTGAACGTTGCCACTGATATTGGAGTTATCCAGTGTGAGGGTAGAGTAGAGGCTAACGTCTATGGCTCTGTCGCAACCTGTGGCCGTCAGGTTCCTGATAAATACATTGGAATTGTCCCGAGCGTACACACCCCACCATTCGTTGTTGTTCTGGATGCTGGAATCGTTCAGCCGGATAGTCGAGTATGCGAAGGCAAAAATATGTCTTTCCGTGATATTGAGGAAGGTGCAATTGGAAATCTTTGCGGTGGTATACCAGTAGGCATATACACCATAGTATTTAATATCAGTAAAACCTGTTTCGTTCACCCAAACAACGCAGTTGTCAGCGGCGTCTATCGCGGTATTGGTCAGATTATGAAAGATGCACTGATTCACGGTGAGCCGAGCCCAATACTCCAGCAATATCCCTCGGTAGGAGTGGTGGAAAGTCGTGTTGTAAACCGTTGTCCTATTTCCCTCGATAGTCATCCCCGCCCCCCAGCAGTTGAATATCGTCGAGTTGCCAACGTGCACATCGTTCGAATATACGTGGATGCCTCCCCACGAACCAGAGAGAACGTCCATCATGCTGATGGCTGTATCATTCACCCTGAGCCTTCCATAGACGACGAAAAGGTAGTAGTAGGTGTTATTGGATGTGATGTTGCTGCCACCAACCACATAGAGTTCACCGCCGTTCTCCACCTTTATCGTGCACGTACCGTTGGCGCTCTGGTTGATGCGAAGCGTCACATTGTTCAGTGTGAGGCTGCCTGTGGGGGTGATGGTGAGGTTGCCGTTCAATATGATCTCCTTGTTCTCTGTCACGTTTGTGTCTGATACTATCCAGTCGCCGTCTATGAACTCTGCGCTGGGCGACGGTGGTGGTGGCGGCGCCAGAACAGAAGGCGGGGCAGCATCAGAAAGGGCTTCGGTGCGGGATATCGAGCGCGTAAGGGCGGACGCCATGGTCTCAATGCTCAGAGATGCGCGGTCTTCGTGCTTCCAGCCCTTTGCTTGAACGAGCAACGGCATGCCGGTCAGGTTCAGCCCCTCGATGCCTACCTCGATCCTCATGTCGTCGTTTGCAGCTTCCGTTGCAGAGAACGCACTCCACTGCCACTGTGTGCGATATGTCCCCGAAAATCTCAGGACCTCGCTGGTCCAAATCGTCCCATCCTTGCCCGTGACGTTCACCATGTAGTCCGCGCCTATTGTGTCTCCAGGTATTCCAGAGACGATCACGCCTGGGGAGCTTCGCACGAGCGCGTTGTCTGCGATGGCGTAGCCTGTGAGCGGGTCGTTGTCTGCATCAACGAAGATCCGCAGCGCGTCCTCGCCATACAGCGGCGGCAGATAAAGGACAGGGATTGGCGCTCCTCCTTCAGCCCCACCACTTCCCTCATTGCCGCTGCTTCCAGCAGGCTCGGTGGCGACACTGTTCCTTTCAGGAATCCGGGTACCATCGAGGATCTTGCCACCTACTTCCACATAAAAGAAGGTGGAGTTGCCCATCCCGACCGAGGCTGTTTGTCTTATGTCTATGGTGGGGGTCCCGGCATCGCCCGCTGCATCGCTGTGCTTCTCCACTGCATTCCAGTCTCCGAACGCGCCGTCTATCGCGATGCGGTGCGGAGCATCCCTGACATAGGCGCTCGCGTGCTTACCTGAGAGCAAGAAACTTCCTTCAGGAGAAAGCGAGATATTCCTCAGGGTGAGATTGAACAGCGCATCGCTGTCCGGGACGCGCGCTGAGACAGTAAGCCTTCGCTCCTCTCCCGCCTTCAACTGCACAGGGAGGGACAAGATGCCATCTCTATCCCTCAAAGTGACCGGGGAGGAGAACTCCATGCCCGTCACAGCGCACTCATGATTAGCCACCAGCGCGAGGGAGAGCACGTCAGCGTCCATGCCAGGCGTCAGGATGGATTCAGATACCATGCTCGATTGCATGACGGACACAACAGGCTCTGCAAGGCTCAGGAGCACTGAAGCCCATTCCAACTGCCCGTCATATCCCGCCACAGCCCACAGCACCCTTACATCTGCGCGCTCGCCGCCGAGGCGCGACCATGGGATCTCCACCTCTAGGCTATCTCCAGCACTGGCAGCAGCGATGCTACCATCGAGACCAAATCCATGCCAGTCGTGTCTGCTTGCCCCCGAGCCAAAGATGTGAAGGTTTCTCGTCCTAGGGATACCGTTCCACCCCTCTACGATCACCATGGCATCGGCTCCCAAGCCCTTGAGAGCGTAGCCTGTGCCAGAGTCTGCATCGAGGTCGAGGGACGCATAGACAGTGTCCATCGTTCGGTTTGCTGGCGCGCCGCCCTGAAGGATGGGACCAGCAGTCCTCAGCAGGAGGAAGAGCCTTCCCTCACTCACGAGCATCGCGGCTGATGCGATCGCGTATCGCGAGCCACTGCCTTGCGTGAACGAAACGCAATATGCATCGTCCCAGTCTGCGAATTGCCCATCGATGGTGATAGCAGGGGTGGGAAGCCTGCCGATGATCCCTGTGGTCGTGAGAACAGAAAGAACGATAATCACGGCCAGCATCGCAGCGCCAAATACGAGCGCAGCCCTTGCTCTGTTGATTGCGCCATGCGATCCTACCCTCAGGCGCATATGGGGCGAAGGATTGCCAATGCCGTTGGTCATCCCTTGCCGCTTGAATAGCTGCCCATTCCCTGATTTCCCAAGACCATTTACCATTCCCGCCGATTGAACTATGGCTCTATTCATCTTCTCGCTAATGCAGCCGTTTGTAAGGCCTCGACGGGAACCGAGCTTCATGTCGTCCTTTTTTCCAGGCATAGGAGCCACTCCTGCAGGGAACTGTAGTCCTCATTGTGGGGAGGTTATAAGAAACTTTGGGAAAGGTGAGCGTCATCCTATGAATCCGAATCACCATAATAGCCCAGCTATCCCCCCATGCATGAGCACTGAGCCCTCGGTGGGGCATCCTTTGACTCGCTCCTCGGTTCGAGAAGCATGAGTATATACTCATAGGAGGAGAAATACTCATCTCCGCCCTTTGCTATCCTTTTTGGTACCTAGCTCAAAGAACAGCGAGGGGGTTGTATACTGCCGCCATATTACCCAAAACGCGCGGAGTTAGGGGTTAATCCGTTTCCTCGCCTGCGCCAGTGTCACCCCATCCTGGTCCTGGTAGTGCCCGGAGCGCTCCCCGTATCCCTTCTCCGGCGCGGAGTCAAGGAGTTCGATCACCACCTGCGCGAACCGCTCGCCTATGGGTATCGATAGCACTTCGTGCGATGCGTTGAACGCCGCCAGGGTCAGCGTCCCTCTGAAACCGCTGTCTATTCTGCCAAAGGATGCGAGCACTCCCCTCCTTGCCCAGGTGGTCCTAATCCATATCTGTGCGGAGTAGGGGCCTTTCAACTCTATGCGCTCCACCGTGCTCACAACGAACCTGGACATCGGGGGGATGATGACGGTGCCATCGCATATCTTCTCCTCATATCTCGGGATATACACCTCCGCCACAGAGACATCGTATCCGTTCGGGGTGAGGTGCTCCTCCATGAACGGGTCAATGTTCAGAGCGCCGGTAGCCAAGAGGCGCTTGATCCCTGCGTCCGAGAGCGCAGCCATCACCCCCTTATAGGCGGTGTGGATAAATGCGCTTTGGTCTCGGCTTATCTCCTCATCGTGAATGATCCTGGATCGCTGCCCCGCAGCCATCGAAACAGACAGGGCAATTGCGTATAAGGCTGGCGGGTATCTGAATGTGCTCCGAGGTCTATGATCCTCGTGCGCATTACGAAGGATAGGCTGAGGGGTAGGCGAGACTATCCCCTCTTGAATTGCATGTCGAGCCCTTGTGGGTCGAATATTCGTTCCCGTGGAATTTCCTGAGTTCCCGAGGGTGCCTGCGAAGCGCAGGTATCTGCTCACCAGAGCAAGCATCGGCATGGACGAGCGCGTGGTGATGGTGCCGGTGAGCATCTTTCTGCTGATGTGAGGGGCAAGGCTGAGCTGGACTGCCCATTAACCCCTAACTCCGTCTATTTTCGGGATGGAAGTGACGCATTGAGCGAGAGCAGGCCAGGACACTGTTCACAACCTCTCCAGGCAGGACTCGAAGCCCTTGACCTTTCCCCTCAGGATGGTATGTCCCTCTTCCCTCAGGAGCTTGGCATGCCCCTTTATGCCCCCAGGAAACTTCGGGTTCAAGCCGCCATCGTCCTTCACGACGCGCCAGTATGGTGCGATATCCTTCCTGCCTGATGCCCGGTCCTCCTCTGCAGCGCGCGCGGAGATGTTGATGAATATCCCAGTGGTCAGGGGACATGTGCCCTCGACCTTGAAGTCGCGCGCCAGCCTTTCCCTGATGATCCTGGGGGTGACGAGCTTTCCCGCCCCCACCTTCCTGATCAACGCGTCAACGTCCAGGGGTCTGGGGATGAGGCACCTCTCCCCCTTCTTGAACCCGAAGCGCCCTGCCCACTTCTCCCCTACCACTACGATCTCATGCTCCTGCCGCTTCTCCAGCTTCTCTCGCCAGCTCGCACGTGCCATCGTTCACCATCACAGGATACGTGAGGGGATTGATATCCTTTCTGCCTTGAGGTTCTCCGCAGTGGAACCTATCACCCCTGCCGGGAACGCCTGGAAAAGATCGCATCGGGATGATACTTGAGCGACAGGGATCTCCACATAGTTCAGCCAAGGCGCTGTGGTGTCGCTGCAGAAATGCCATCCAGATTCACAAGGCTCCGAGCACGGATATGTCATAGACCACGATCTCGGACCTGGGGGAGTACGGATGTAGCGCATGGAAATGATGCATCTCAGCATTCACCCCCAACCCCTTGCACATCTCCAAGACCTGCTCACCCCTCGTTGACATCTCTCCCTTGGTCACGTGCTGATAGAGGTGTACCATCGTTTTGGGATTAGCGGAGCGCAGCGCCGCGTCCAGGTAAGAGTGCGCGGTGTGTGGCAGGTTCATGATGATCCTGTCCGCCTTTCCCAACTCAAGCATGACCTTCCTTGCATCCCCCAGATGGGGGTGCACCGCCACCTTGTTCAGCGCGATGTTGCGCTTCATCAGCTCCACAGCCTCAGGGTTGGAGTCGATCGCATCCACCCCACTAGGAAATGAGTGCCTTGCGATGATGATGGAGAATGGACCCACGCCCGCGAACATATCGATCACCCGCTCCCCCTCTGTCACGAGGCGCGCGATGCGCATCCGCTCTCCAGCCAGCCTGGGGGAGAAATATGCTCGGGATGGATCGACCCACAGCCTCACGCCATGCTCCCTGTGCAACGTGAGCGTGCTCTGCCTCCCAGCGACCACCCTCAGGCTGCGGTGCCTTGCATCCCCATGCACCCCTGCGTCCACGGCGATGGTCCGCAGATGCCTGTGCGCCTGCAGGAGCGCCTCCCCGATCATGGCTTCGTGGGCTTTGAGTTCCTCGCGCAACCTGATGATCGCTACATCCCCTACGACATCATAGGACCTGGGGAGGAGCGGGATCAGCCCCTCGGGAAGCTCTAGGAACTCCTTGTAGTCCCTGGGACGGCGCTTGCTCCACTCGAGCTCTGCCTCCGTCGTCTTGTATGGAACCTCTGCTCCTTCGACGATAGGGATGAGAAGATAGCCGTTACGATGGCATATCCTCAGGTCCGTACGAAGGATGCCGCGCTCTGAGAGGTATTTGCGTGCCCTCTCTCCCTCGCGCTTGGGCACGAGCACGCAGCGGGAGAGCATGGTCTCTTGCATGAACGACTTAGTATATCTTGGTTTAGGCCCAAGTTTCGCAACTGAGATTTTGATGTAGTATCTGGCTCTTTGCCTGTTTCGTATGATGCCATACGAAAAGTTTATTAGACCCCTACGCTATACCCCACGCATGCACGTGAACGTCACCAAGAGCAGGTACAAGGGGCGAACCTACTACGCAGTGAGGGTGTTCGAAACAGAGTACGTGGATGGCAAGCGAGTGAACAGGGTCGTGAAGACCGTGGGAAACACCGT
>JBFMEL010000080.1:0-9416 GCA_040753455.1 Thermoplasmatota archaeon
TAGCCCACTATACCGAGCTTCCTGGCAACCTTCTGCACGAAGTCCCTGTACCCTACTTTCTGGACCTCGCCTGTTGCACGGAGGATTACGCGCTTTTTCATCGAGGCACCTTGCAGCCCTATCCACTGACAGATATATAAATATGGCGCTGACCGATTCGGCAGGCGTGATGTGCAATGTAAGGAGATATGACCTCTCCGGCTAAAGGGAGAGTACATCCTCCGATTTAAAGGGATTTGACTAGCTGGTCAGGATATGCCAGGGGGCATAGATGGGTTTTTAGATGACAATGCCGCCCAGGAGAAAGGTTGATATCGTGCGAGCCTATTGAAGGCTGGAGAGCCTATGTGCGGCATCATCGGGATCTTTGGCAGGCACGATGTCTCCCTGGAGATGTTCCACGGTTTGAAGGCGCTGCAGCATCGGGGGCAGTCCTCGGCAGGGTTCATCACCTATGATGGCAACATATATCCCAAGAAGGACGCTGGTTTCGTGGAGAACCTGGTGAGGGGGTACAACGAGCATGCCGAGATCATGGAGGACCACCCTGGCCATATAGGGATCGGGCACACCAGATACTCCACCACCGGCTCTGACACGAGGGATGCACTCAAGAAGAACGCGCAGCCTGAGTATCTCATCAACCCCTTCCTGGCTGCGTGCCACAACGGCAACATAATCAACGGCGGAGAGATCAGGGGGATGCTCTCCAGGAGCCCAAGAACAGACTGCGACATTCAGTACCTCCTGCTACCGATGGCAGATGCCCTTCCCTCGTACAACAAGATAGACTTCGACTCGATCGTCGAGGCAGGGGCGCAGGTGATGGACCTGGCGATGGGGAGTTACTCTGCACTCTTCCTCACCGCTGGGAAGCAGGAGCCTTACCTCATAGCGATGACCGACCCGCACAAGATCAGACCGATGGTGATGGGGCGAAAGGACGATACCTGGTACATCGCCTCGGAGTCTGCTGTGCTTACGAGGCTGGGGGTGACTGAGTTCCGAGACGTGGACAGCGGAACGATACTATCAGTGGATCCGAAGAGCGAAGAGCCGCAGATGAAGAAGATCGTGCACGAGAGGAAGTACCACTGCATGTTCGAGTACATATATTTCGCAGACCCAGCATCGTGGATAGAGGGGCGATCTGTGCACAGGGTGAGGACAGAGATCGGGGCGGCGCTGGGCAGGCGCACACCGGTCAAGGCAGATATCGTGGTCCCTCTGCCTGAATCCGGGAGGAGGTATTCGGTAGGGTTTTCGAGCGCCACCGGCATCCCAATGGAGGAAGGGCTGAGGAAAGACAAGGACTACAGGATATTCATCTTTCAGACGCAGGAGCAGAGGGATCAAAGTGCTAGAGACAGCCTTGTCCCAATTGATGCTGCGCTGGATGGAAAGGATATCGTGCTCGTGGACGACAGCCTCGTCAGGGGCACGAACATGAGGCGGGTGATCGAGAAGGTGAGGGCTGCTGGGGCGAGGAAGGTCCACGTGCGCATCGGCTGCCCACCCCTGGTAGCGCCATGCTTCCTGGGGATCGACATGCGCAGCAAGAAAGAGTTCATCGCTGTGGATGAGCAGAGGAACGAGATGCGCGCCGAGGAAGAGATCGCAAGGCTGATAGGTGCCGACTCCTTGGCCTACGGCACGATCGATTCCCTGCGCCGCGCGATCATCGGAAGCTCGGAAGACTGCGGTATCTGCACAGGCTGCATCAACTTCCCGGATGGGTATCCCGAAGACATGCGCCCCCTGGTTGAGGAGCTGTACTCGCGCCCGATCGATGATTCGGGCAGGGCGTACGAGTGATCGCTCCACAGCAGGCGATGATGCCAGGGGCTGTGGCGCAGCCCACCAAGATGTACATGCGCTCCTATCTGGACATGTAGGAGGTCAATGGGAGCACATCTTCTGAGTGAAAAGGGGCATCTCTTCGCCCCGAGATATACAACCTCGCAGGGACTAATGCATACGCACATCTTTTATCTACTCCTCCCCCTATTAGGGCTCATGCTTCCCATCGAGCAGCTCCTCTACGACTTCCTGCCGAAGGTGGTGCTGGCGATACTGTGCGGAAGCCTCTTGGGGATCGAGCGCGAGCTGAAGGAGAAGCCTGCGGGCCTGAGGACGTACTTGCTCATCACCATCGGGGCGTGTCTGTTTCAGATCATAGGGACAGAGATCTCCAAGAGCTGGCTGGGCGCTGCAGACCCCGGGCGCGTGGCAGCGCAGGTCGTCACAGGGATCGGGTTCCTGGGCGCTGGAGCGATCATCCAGTCCAAGGGGGAAGTCAGGGGGCTCACCACCGCAGCCACGATATGGTTCGCCGCGGGCGTTGGGGTGGCGGTAGGCGCAGCCCTTTACATCCTGGCGGTATTTGTCACGCTGGTGGCTGTGGCGGCATTGGTCCTTTTGAGAAAGCTGGAGAGGGCGCTGGGCACCAAGGGGCGCATGAACTACCGATGCGTCATAGCAACCACCAGTCCCGAGGCGTTCGACGCAGCGATGAACCTCCTGGCGCGGGAGCCCACGAAGGTCAAGGTGCTGGAGTCCAAGCGCCTGACAGAGATATGCGAGATCGCGTTCGAGTGCCACCTCAGCACAGATGAGCTGCGCGACCTCCAGCGGGCGCTCACCTCTCCTCAGCCAGGTGAGGTGTCGCTCAGGTGCGAGATGCTCCACGAATAGCAGCAGCGCATCGTGCCCCATGGATAGATGCGGGTGATCCAGGTGTCGCTCAGGTGCGAGCTGCCCCCCGAATAGCAGCAGCGCATCGTGCCCCATGGATAGATGCGGGTGATCCAGGTATCGCTCAGGTGCGAGCTGCCCCCCGAATAGCAGCAGCGGGCGGTCTCCCAGCGCTGCAAGAAATTCGCATCTACATGCCTTGGAGCCGCTCCCTCAGGAGGCGGTGAACGATCTTGCCAGAGGCTGTCTTGGGCATCTCCCCCTCGCTGAGGAACAGCACCCGTTTGGGTTTCTTGAACCTTGCCATCCTGCCGTCGCAGAACTGCCTGATCTCCTCTTCCAGGGGAGCTGATGGAGCCATCCCCTCCCTTAGCACGCAGACTGCTGTCACAGCCTCGCCCCACTTGGGGTCCTGCAAGCCAACAACCGCGCACTCCAGCACTGCGGGATGAGATAGGATCACCTTCTCCACCTCGGAGGGAAAGACATGCTCGCCCCCTGTGATGATCATGTTGGCTTTCCTGTCCACGAGATAGTAAAAGCCGTCCTTGTCCTTCACAGCCATGTCCCCGGCGCTGAAGAGCCCCCCCCTGAAAGCCTCCTTGGTCTTGTCAGGCATCTTGTAGTATTCATCGAAGATCTGGGGGCTGCGGGAGTAGAGCTCCCCCACCTCGCCAGGCGGTACAGGGTTTCCCTCCTCGTCCAGAAGCAGAATGCGGTCCGTCCCTATGCACTCCTTCCCTATGGATCCCAGCTTGCTCATCTGATCCTCGGGCCTGAGGAGCGTAACGAGCCCTGCCTCTGTCGAGCCATAGGCTTCGAAGAGTCTCACCCCTCTGAACAGTTCCATCACCTTCAGCTTCATCTCTTTGGTGGCAGGTGCAGAGGATGTGAGCAGCGTGCGGATCGAGCTCAGGTCGTACCTCCTCTTCACCTCCTCGGGCAGGTTGAGGATCAGGTTGTAGTGCGTGGGGATCATCGAGGTAAATGTGATCTTCTCCCCATCGATAATGCGGAGCACCTCCTCGGGATTGTAGTTGTATTCCCGATGCACGTACACCGGTGCCCCGAGATAAGTAAAGACAAAGGAATAGAAGGTCGAGTTCACGTGCGAGAGCGGCATGAGGATCATCCCATAGTCTTGAGGGGTGAAGGAGAACTCTGCCTCGTTGACCAGGAAGAATGCCACATAGGAGCGGTGGGAGCGCACGACCCCCTTTGGTCTCCCTGTAGTGCCTGAGGTGTAGAGGATGACCCACGCGTCCTCCGGGCGCACTTTCACAGAGGGAGGGGTGTCTTCTCCCTGAGCTACGATCTCCTCATAACATGCCCAGCCGGCATCTTGCCCTCCGATCGGCACGACCTCGAGCGCTGCTGTGTCCAGGCTCTTTGCAGCCTCCTCGCGGAACCTCTCCTCCACAAGGAGCATCTTCGCGTCCGAGTTCCCTATTATGAAGTTGATATCATCCGGGGGCAGTCGGAAGTTCAACGGAACCACGACCAGCCCTGCCTTGGCAGCCGCGGCATAGACCTCCATGAACTCGACCGAGTTGTTCGACAGGATCGCTATCTTATCCCCTTTCTCAAGACCCCTGAGGAGACCGTTGGCGAGCTTGTTCGTTCTCTTTTCATACTCCTGAGCGGTAAGGGCGCGGCGCGCGTCCTTCACCGCCAGTCTCCCTGGGTATTTGGCTGCATTGACACTGATCGCCTCACCGATGTTCAGCCAGGGCAATCGTCCACCCCCATGCTCCCCTTGGACCCTCTGGCAAACAATGCTGCTCCGAGCGCCCCCACCAGCTGTGGATCTGGGGGCACTAGCACACTGCCAGCCACGTACTCTCTCATCATCTCTACCAGCACAGGGTGGTGAGCCACCACGCCGCCTGTCATCACCACATCCCCCACCAGGGGTTCCATCTCGATCACCCGCTTTGCCACGGATTCGAACGCGCCCCTGACCAGGTCCTCCAGGCGCTCCCCGTCCTTCATGCGGCTGAGCACCTCTGTGATCGTGAAGACGGTGCAGAAGCTGCCGAGAGAGGCTGCGCTGGTGGATCTGGCTGCAAGCGCGTTTAATTCGTTTTGTCCCACGCCCAGACGCTGCGCGATCTCTTCCAAGAAGGCGCCAGTGCCCGCGGCGCACTTCCTGTTCATCTTGAAGCTCATAGGCCGTCCGTGCTCGTCGAGGTTGATGACCTTAGTATCCTGACCGCCGATGTCCACCACTGTGATCCTCCTCGGAAAATAATGGTGCGCACCCTTGGCATGGCAGCTGATCTCTGTCTTCTGCGAGTGGGCAGCACCTGCCCTGTGCCTGCCGAAGCCTGTGGCTGTGATATGCACCAGAGCCTCAGGAGGCAGCGAGGCGCTGGAAAGCGCGGCGCTGAGCGCTGCATTGATCGAGGAGCGCATCTCAGGACCGGAGCGCTCGACGCCAGAACCCAGGATCGCCATCCTGTCATCGATGATCACCACCTTTACATATGCTGCGCCGACATCGATCCCTCCATAGACAGGTCTATCACCCATCTCAGCCGCGGCACTGACGAGCGTCATATCCCTCGATGAATAAGCTGCGGGGATAAAAAACGATTGGTCTGTATTTAAATATCGGATCGAGATTAGGCTGCATGGCGGTGAGCGGCAGGGCATACATCCAGAGCATGGGTTCCCTGGGCATGAGAGATATCCTTCTCACTGCCTGCTGGGGTCTTGCCTCGGGGCTCGTCTTCCTGTTCATATTCCCAGGCAGGGCGATCTCCACACTCATGCATCACACCCTTCACCTCCCTGGTCCAGGGGCGGGGATAGGGTTCATCGCTGGGCCCTACATCATCCTCTGGGCGCTCATCGCCTGGACCCACACGAGGAAGGCAGGGGTCGCACTCTGCGTCTGCATTCTCTCCGGGGCGATTCAGGCGCTCGGAGGCTCGCTGGGCGGACCCTCTGCTGTGCTGGGATGGAGCGTGGTGCCGCAGATGATCCTGGCTGCCCTCCTCCTTGGACTGGTGCTCGACATCTCGATCTTTGCCATGCGTCGTCTTCAACCATGGATCGCCTATCCATGCGGGGCTGTGGTTGCCAATACGATCTTCCTGATCACATATTGGGTGGCGGTCTTTCCGAGCGTGAAAGGCTGGATCGCCCCTCTCCCGGCGCTCGTCCTCGCTCTCTTGGGGGTGACAGGAGCCCTGCTCTTCGGAACATTCGCACCCGTGCTCTATGTGCAGATAAAGTTTAAGAGGAAGAAGAGCGATGACCAGCAGAGGTGATCGAGATCTGCGGTCCTCCTGATCTCGCTGGTTTATACGAGTCTGCAGCGCGCCTCACATCTGTCCTTGGAGCCCTTGCGGGCACGGGAGCTATATATGCCGCACGGAACGCGCTGCTCAGTGCTGCGGCGGCATATCTCCGCGCATGGACTGAATCTTCCAGAGCCCTTCTTCTAAGGTCCTGAGGGATCTTCCGCCCGATTTTCACCACGGGTGCCGATGCAAAGCGTTGCATCCTCCTCTCGCCAAGAGCTATCCGGAGAAGGCGCTCGCAATGCTCGAGAGCCCTGGCAGCACACAGCGGGCCGAGGATGCACGCCCTCTCCTACTGGATGAGACCGCACTTCGAGCAGCGGTACCTGCCGTCCTCCAGGAGGCTCATGGTGCCCCCGCATGACCTGCAGCGCTCCCCAGCCTCGTCGGGGGTTCTGGGCATGGGCTTGATCTCGGGTGCAGGCGGGAAGGGGGGCGGAGGCGCACGGTCCAGCGCAACCTGCCCGTATGGACCGGCAGTGTCCGTGTGCACCACCACGGTGGATGCCAGGCGATCTGACCAGCGGCGTCTCGGGTCCCCGCGCATCGCCAGCCCCACCAGCGCATCGAGGGGTAGGAAGAGATACCAGAAGATCTTGGGGAACGAGCGGATCAGCGCGCCCGACAACTGCCCTGCCTTTGGATCCACCGTGCGGACCTCCAGCTCTGCCGCGCGCTTGCCTATGGTGTAGCCAAGAGCGCCTTCCATCGCCGCGCTGTAGATGAAGAGCAGCACACCGGAGAGGACGCCGCTGGCTATCATCTGATGGGCAGGGAGGAGGAAGTACGAGATGAACCACGCCACGACTAGGAGGAGGACGAGGTCGAAGAGCGCCGCCACTGCGCGGCGGAGCCAGTGCTCCCTCAGCATCGGATTGTGCCGCAGGATCTCGAACCCAGTGCTCATGTCACCACCTTGCCACTCAGTTCGCCCATCACTCATCATCTGTCAGCATGTCGTTGGTCATCACGGTGGCGGAGGGTGATATCCATAAGGGCAGATATTGGTTTCTGTCATGTGAGGCGCGAGCGCGCTCTGCGATGGCATATCCCACAGCTCCTTCGAACACCACCGGGTGCAGGGATGAGTGCGCCGGAAAATTGAGCGAGCTCAGCGCACTTCGGGCGCACTATCAGCAATTCGGCTTAGCGCTGACGATAGGTGTGTGGAATTGTTGTGTGAAAAATCCCCTTCGTCAATAGCACGAACTCCTCCCAGACATACTGATTTATACCCGTAGTATGCTTGCCAGCCAATGATCCCCTGCTCCAAGTGCGGCGAGCGCTCGGTGGTCTTCGTGCGCTACAGCGGGCGGCATCTGTGCGCAGAGCATCTCATGGCGTTCGTGGAGGGAAGGGTGGCGAAGGAGGTGCGCTCGAGCGGCAAGCTGCCCAAGGGCTCCAAGATCGCCTGCGCTGTCTCAGGTGGCAAGGACAGCACCGCGATGCTGCACATCCTCAGGGGTCTGTTCCACATGTGCAGCGGGATCACGCTCCATGCCATCATCGTTGACGAGGGGATATGCGGCTATCGCCCCCATGGGATCGAGGTGGCGGAAAGGGAGTGCAGCCGCTTGGGCATAGAGCTCGCAATCGTGAGGCTCGAGGAGCTCTTCGGTTACACGCTGGATGAAGCGGTAGAGCGTATGCCGAAGACGATCCCATGCACGATATGCGGTGTCTGGCGCAGGGCTGCGCTGAACCGCACAGCCAAGAGGCTGGGGGCTGCGAGGCTGGCGCTCGGTCACAACCTCAACGACTTTGCAGGTTCTGTCCTCATGAACGTGTGCAGGGCGGACGTGGAGCGCTTCGCGCGCATGGGTCCTCATGAGGATGTGCAGCCAGGGCTCGTGCCCAGGCTTCTACCGCTCAGGCTGGTGCCAGAGGAAGAGGTCATGCTATACAGTTGGCTCAAGGGATGGAAGGTGCTGGATGCAGAGTGCCCCTATGCCATGCGCTCGGACCGCAACAGGTTCGTTCGGCTCATAGCCGCACTGGAGGATCGCACACCAGGCACAAGACACTCGATCGCGCGGTTCTGGGAGGAGACGCGCGGTGCAGTTCTTCGGTCCCATCCCCAGGCTGCGCTCATGGGTTGCGAGCGCTGCGGCGAGCCCACGGCTTCCAGCGCATGCAGGGCGTGCGCTCTCGCTGAGGCGGTGAGGCGAGCGCAAGGGTTTAATATAAGAGAGGGGATATAGACCGAGACCACAGGGGAGTTCTCGATGACCAGCGTTGGAGATATCAAGGAGGAACTCAAGAGGCTCAGCGCCAACCACCGCATCGATGTCTCGGCGATCGTATCGCGCAGCGGCGTGCCGATTGCGTGGAACGTGCCCGATGAGGGGATGGTGGAGACCTTTGCCACCCTCTCTGCCACGATCGTGGGGGCTGCTGAGGTCGTCTATACCAGCATGGGCAGAACCCCTCCCAGGCGGATCATCATCGATGCTGAGGGTGGCGTGTTCGTGGCCGCGCCGATCGGCAGCAAGGCGCTGCTGGTGGGGCTGAGCAGCCAGAAGGATCGCACCGCCCTCGCATCAGGGATAGATAGAGCAGTGGAGGCGGTCAGGGGGGTGCTCAGCAGTGACTGACCTGAGGGTCATTCCCCAGGAAGTGCGGGACTTCTTTGCCAAGCCAGGCGGCAGATCCCTGCTGGTCAAGGGCTCACCCGGCACTGGAAAGACCACATTCGCCCTCCAGTTGCTGGAGATGCTCGCAGAGCCTGAGAAGAGCTTCTACCTCTCGACCAGGGTCTCGGACGAATCGCTCTACAGACAGTTTCCCTGGCTGAAGGAGAAGGAGATGCGCAATCGGATCATAGACGCGGGGCGGGTGCTGCTCGAGACCCTCGCTCAGCCAGAGGAGGGCACACAGGAGTACGACGAGGAGGCTGCTCACAGGCTCAGCACCGCGAAGGACTTTCTCCGCGCCATCGGGGAGGACGCGCTTGCCCCTCCCACAAAGGTGGACCGCACGCATCTGGGAGTGCTGATCGAGCGCATACGAATGCCCGAGGTCGAGCGCATATACGACAGGATCGAGGCTGTGCTTCCGCAGAGGGCGATGCTCGTGGTGGACAGCATCGAAGGGATCACCGGGAAGTATGGGCTGGACAGGGAGGAGCTCGTCTTCTGCCTCCAGAAGGACCTGGTGGAGCACTCGAACACGAACGTCCTGTTCGTCACTGAGAGCGGACAGCACGACAGCGTGGAGTACCTGGTGGACGGGGTGATCTCCCTCTCGCACGAGGTCATCAACGACAAGAGGGTGCGCCACCTGTACCTGACCAAGCTGAGGGCAACGGAAATCAGACAGCCCAGCTACCTTGTCACCCTGAGGAACGGAAGGTTCTGCAGTTTCGACCAGTTCATCCCTGATCAGGATAGGATCGGGGGGGAGTGGATCCCCTAT
>JBFMEL010000081.1:0-9349 GCA_040753455.1 Thermoplasmatota archaeon
AGGCTCCAAGACTGCCGCGCTCCTTGCCCAGGCTGGGGTCGAGGTGGTGGTGCTCGAGGAGCACAGAGAGGTGGGACGCCCGCTGCACTGCGCCGGGCTCGTGAGCCTCCGCACCCTCGATCATCTCACAGACGCAGAGGTGCTGGAAGAGATTAGAGGAGTGAGGGTATATCCGCCAGATGGGGAGGCGCTGGAGATCATCGCTCCTGAGCCGAGGGCTGTGGTGATCGATCGCGTGGCTTGCGATCGCACGCTCGCGTCCATGGCTGCGGGCGCAGGGGCTGAGATGCGCCTGGGGATCAGGGTCAAGGAGGTGAAGATAGGCGAGGAGGGGGTGAGGCTCTTCACATCCCAGGAGGAGATCAATGCAAGGTTGGTGATCGGTGCGGATGGGGTGCGATCGATCGTCCGCAGGTCTCTGGGGGCTCCTCAGCCACAGGAACTCTTGCCAGCGGCGAGCGCAGAGGTCCAGCGCCCTGAGGACTGGGGGAAAGGGCTCGTGGATCTCTACATCGGGAGGAAGGTAGCGCCGGGCTTCTTCGCTTGGGCGGTGCCTGCGGGTGATGTACTGCGGGTGGGTGTTGCCACGACTCCTGACACCAGCCCCAGGAAGTATCTGAAGAGATTGATAGAAGCACATCACTGGCGTTCGATCACCATCCATGGAGGTGCGATCCCCATAGGTAGGCTGAAGCGCCTGCACGGCGAGCGAGCGCTCCTCGTCGGCGATGCAGCAGGACATGTGAAGCCGCTCTCGGGAGGTGGGCTGCTGCTGGGACAACTGTGCGCCAGGCACTGCGCGCGCCACGCGCTCGATGCCCTGCGCTCCGGCGACCTGTCTGTGCGTGGGCTGGGAGGATATACACGCGCATGCGAGGAGGAATACGGGAAGGAGAGGCGCCGCGCCCTGATGATGAGAAAGGTATTCACCTCTCTCACGGATGAAGAGATGCGAAAGGCTGTGGAGCTACTCAGGAGCCCCGGGGTGCTCGATGTCATCGCTGCCGAGGGGGACATCGACTTTCCGTCTAAACTTGTGAAGCCTGTGCTTGCAAGAGCTCCAAAGCTGATGCGCTTTTCCCCGCAGCTGCTGAAAGCCCTTCTGTAGCCTGGGATACTTCCATGGGCAGGTCTCCTCTATGTAATACAGCAGCCCGAGGGCAGCAGTGGTGCAGCTCAGCGCGATCAAAATGCCGAGCGGCCAGAGCGGTACGCGCAGGCGCACGGTGAACGAGGAGTCAGGGATCACCCCATCGCAGCCGATAGACTCTAAATATCTGTCCACCTCCGGGCTGGATGCTGACGTGTTGTGCACGCGCTCCTCGTAGATGTCCCACTGGCTGTCCGAGAAGTATCCCCTCGAGAAGAGGGTATAGTTCCTCTCATCATGCGAGAACTCCAGCCAGAAGCGCAGGAAGTACACCCCCTGATCAAGGTAGCCCGGGTGATATGTGTGTGTGCTGGTGCCTATCGTGAACGTCAGGGGCACGGAGGAGTTCGGCTCTATGGTGAACGAAGGGGGCATGTACTCCATGCCGTTGGAGTTGAGGATGAGCGGGGGATGAGCGATCTCGCTGATCGTACGGCTCTCATGGAGGCTCTTGTAGTGGTAGATCGAGATGTTGAGCCTCACGTTCTCCATGGCTTGAGTGAGGGATGGGTTCGCCAGCACGATATTGAACTCCCCGGTCTCCCCAGGTTCCAGCACAGGTCCTTTCGCTGCGGCAACGATCCTGTTCGCATACAGAGGGGTGCTGATGTCCTGAGCCTGGAGCGTTCCCGCACACATCAGCATGAATATCAAAACGATGGCTGTGCGCCCCATCCCCGTGATCATGGTGTCTCCCATCGTTTTCCAGAGATGTCAGCCCCCTGAAGTTCTGGTGCAGCCTCACTGCTGCCCAGTGGTGTGGGCGCTGAAGCGCTCTCTAAAAGCTGGGAGCGCCGGCTATTCGTCTTTATCAACGTCCTCCCTCCATATCTCCTCCCACACATCTATCTCTTCGCATTTCTCACCCTTCTTCTTTTTCCCGAGCACATGCGCCTTTCCACGCATCGCACCAAGTAGTCCCACCACAGCGAGATGCCTTTCATCTTGGGGTTTGATCACCTCTAAATTCTTCTTGGCAAGTGCATAGGCGGGCTGGATCGATAGCGCCTTCTCATAACATTCAATTGCTTTCTTCTTGTTCCCAAGATAGGCAAAGCAGTTCCCCAGGTTCCCCCATGCCTTGTAATGGTCAGGGTAAATCTCCGTTACCTCTGTATAAAGCTCTGCAGCTTTCATCAGCGCCCCCTGTTTAAATGCATTGTTCCCTTCCTTGTAAAGACGTGCAGCTTTGTTCTCATCATAATTCGGCACTCTTCTGCAGACAACATGCACCCCGAACTCTTCCATCGGATTCCCCAGCGCCCTGCGCTCTTCAAGGATGACCTCCATCGGCGTTTTTCCCCCCAGCACCTTTTGAGGGGTCTTCAGCCACTTCTTCCTGAGGTCCTCCATCGCGACCTCTACCTCTTTCATTGATGGATAGTCCTCCGGATTCACCTCCGTCATGGACCTATTTAATAATTCCAGAATTAACATCTCTTCTTTTGGTCCTGTCTGGTAGATATCCTCAGGGGATTTCCCTTCAAATTCTTTTCTCGGATACTTGTTCCAGAGCATTTCGAGGAGGCTGCTCGTCATATGATAATCATCGTTGGAGGGAAAATCGAAATCGCGAATCTCCGGGAACGCCTCCAGCACATCACTGCTCTCATTCATTCTTCGGGCTAAGCCTCTGAGATCTATATCTATCCCCAATGATCTTAACTGCTTCTTCAAAGCTTTTTTCACGTCCTGAATGGTCTCCGTTTTACTCCTCGCCCCCCACAGCACATCCAAGATATCGAACGCAGTGCCTCCTCTCTTTTTAATAATCGAACGGGCGCTTCTTAGTGAGTTTTTTATGGAGTAAGCCGCAGCCCGGTGCCACATCTGCGGGGCGGAGGTGATAACGACAAACCCTGATCCGAACGGTGCTATTCTGCAGGAAAGTATATCTCCTGGCGATAGATGTGGTGCGCCCTCCGCCTCTCCCACGAAATATTCTTTATCCCATACAAGATCCGCCAGCTTAAGCCCTCCCTTCTCGTATCTCTCCGAGACCTCAAACACACTGAATACGCTGTCCATGAAGCCTTCGTAAATAGAATATTCGCTGGGTGATAACCCTGCGTTGTCCAAGAAATATCTAAGGGGGGTCCTCCCCTCTGGAAGTGTATAATCAAAAATAAAAGCCTCTATGGCAGTGCCTATCTCGATCCTCGCATATTTAGCCAGCACTTTCTCAAATTCGTCCCTCATCTCAGGCTGCCCTAATACCCAATCCTCGAGGCGAGTCATCAGTTCCCAGGGAAGTAGGCTTTTATCTATCTTTTTCATCTGCCCGCAGCATCTTTTATATTTCTTTCCGCTTCCACACGGGCATGGATCGTTCCTTCCGAGCTTCATTGCTCATCCCTCCTACAGGCAGGTGCCTTCGTGTATCGTGCGGCGCCCCCTCTCTGTCCAGCGGTTAATACGTTAATACCTCCCTGTGGTGCGCCCCCCCCATATACCGCAGATATGCAACGCGGCGCTTATCCATTCGGGAGCATGACCCCCCTGCATGTGCCCTGATACGATACTGCGCTAATAAAACTTACCGAGCCTGTTGCTCCGAGGGATCGGGTGCTGCAGAAGGGTGATCCCAGGATGCAGAGGAGGATGGTGGGGCAGTGCACTGTCCCGCGCGCCAGCAAAGGCGCAGGGGGGAATAAGTGCCGCTCGCAGGCACCCCCAAAGATAATATACAGGGATGTGATAGTGCATCCAATGGTGACCGAGATGAGGAAGCTCACGAGCGCAGGGGTGTGCGCGCTGCTGGTGCTCGGCTCAGCGCTCGCGCTCATGGGCGCGGTCGAGCAGACAGAAGGAACCCCTATCCCAGCGGAGGGAACAACGTACATCGTCAGCGAACCGTTCAGGATCAACTCGAATGCTGATTTTGTCAGCTCTCCAAAGGTGAGCGGTGGAGATGGCAGCGCAGGGAACCCTTGGATAATAGAGAACTACGAGATCAACGGCACTGGGTATGGCTACTGCGTCTATATCGGGAACACGACGGATTATTTCGTGGTGAGGAATTGCAGTTTGTATAATGCGAGTGGTTTGTCAAATCCACCTTACTATAACAATGATGGATTAACACTCACCAATGTAACAAATGGCAAAGTTGAGAATAATACTCTTACAGAAAATGAAAATGGTATTAGCTCATATTATTCCAAAAACAATATAATTAACTATAACAGTTTCACATTGAATAACCAGTATGGCATTTTCTTAAGGGATACAAATACAACCCAGATATTAAACTGTGTAATTACAGACAGTGCCATAGGAACATATCTCATTTCGACAGAAATTCAGAATAAAACCTCGAATAACTCAATTTCAGGCTGTGAATTATATAACAACCAATATGGATTTTACATTCAGGATTATTCATGGTTTAACACCATAGATAAAACAAATATTCATGATAATCAGTTTGGCATAGAATTTGATAGAGTTTGGGAGGTAACTTCTCAACCGAGAAATAATTCTATTCAAAATTGCGAGATAAAAAATAATACTAACACTGGAATCTCACTACTAAATACGTTTGACAATCTAATTTTTCATAATGAATTTATCAACAACACGAATCAAGCCTACGACGACACTGGCACCAACCAGTGGGACAACGGCTACCCCTCAGGTGGGAACTACTGGAGCGACTATACCGGCGTGGATGATTATTCCGGCCCTAACCAGGATCTCCTGGGCAGTGATGGAATAGGAGATACACCTTATACGAACATCCTGGGCGGGACAGGTGCGCAGGACAATTATCCGCTGATGAGACCGTGTAGGTTGCCGATTCGCATCGATTCGAACGCGGATTTCAACGCGGCGCACGGCGTTGTCAATTGGGCTACTGGGGACGGGAGCGCTGGGAATCCCTGGGTTATCGAGAATTACTACATCGACGGGACTGGGTATGGCTATTGCATCTACGTTGGGAATACGACAGATTACTTTGTGGTGAGGGATTGCTACCTGTACGGGGCGAGCGGGGTTTGGAATCCGCCATATTACACTGAGTCAGGATTGACGCTTTCCAACGTCCAGAACGGCACCATCGCCAACAACACCGCCTCCTCGAACAACAATTATGGCATCTACCTCGCATCCTCCAGCGGCAACACACTCGCCAACAACACCGCCTCGAACAACTCCGAGGGCATCTACCTTCTCCTCTCCAGCAACAACACTATCGCCAACAATACCGCCCCGAACTCCTTCTTCGGCATCTACCTCGATGCATCCAGTGACAACACCATTCTTGATAATACTGTATTCTTGAATAGCATACGTGGTATCTACATCAAATCCTCCAGTAACAACACTATCGCAAACAACACTGTTTCCTCGAATGACTTCGGTATCCATCTCTGGGACACTAGTACCAACAACATCACCAACAACATCGCCTCATCGAACCACTGGGGGGGCATCTTTCTCTCCTTCTCTAACAATACCACTATCGCCCATAACACCGCATCGAATAACAACTATTCTGGCATATACATCTCCGACTCCAACAACAACACTATTACCAACAATACCGCATCCTTGAACAACGAATGTGGCGTCTGCCTCTACACCTCCTGCACCAGCAACACTATCGCAAACAACACCCTTTCGAACAACGGAGAGGGCATCCACCTCTACTCCTCTGAGAGCAACACCATCGCAAACAACACGATGGTCAACGATGGCATCTTCATCTGGGGCGATTTATTGGAGCACTGGAACACTCATTCGATAGATACTTCGAATACGGTGAATGGAAAGCCGGTCCGGTACTGGAAGAACCAGACGGGCGGCACGGTCCCACCCGGTGCAGGACAGGTCATACTCGCTAACTGCACCAATGTTGTGGTGGAGAACCAGAATGTCAGTGATGGGAGTGTGGGGATAGAACTTGGTTTCTCACCCAACAACACCCTCACCAACAACACCGCCTCCTTGAACACCAACTATGGCATCTACCTCTACTCCTCCAGCGGCAACACCATCGCCAACAACACCGCCTCCTCGAACACCAACTATGGCATCTACCTCCACTCCTCCAGCGGCAACACCATCACAAACAACACCGCCTCGAACAACTACGAGGGCATCTACCTCTACTCCTCCAGCAACAACACTATCTATCACAATAACTTCATCAACAACACGAATCAAGCATATGATGATACTGGCACTAATTTCTGGAACGCCTCTTACCCCTCCGGCGGTAACTACTGGTCAGACTACACAGGAGTTGACAACAACAGCACTCCAACCCAGGATGTTCCGCCCCCCGATGGCATCGGCGACACGCCCTACACAAATATTGGGGGCGGTGCCGGACCACTGGACAGGTACCCACTGATGAACCAGTTTACAGGTGATTGTGTAAACCCGATTAGTCCATACTGGCAAAACTCAAACATAACAATTACTGCTATCGCAACCAATGCGGAATATGTGGAGCTATGGTATACTTATGCTAGTCTCAATGGTACCTATGGCACATACAGCAAGTTCGCGAACGATACAAATGCATCGGATGGATGGAGATGGCACTTCACATTCCCTGATGGGGATGGGTGGTACAGGTTCTACTCTCGTGCTGGCAATGTGACTTCTGGTCAATATGAAGAGATACCTGAAGCAGGTTATGATCAAGAGTGCGGTTACGACACGACTGCGCCGATCGTGAACGCAGGCTCTGACGAAGTAAGGAACGCGCTGTTCTACACCACGGCAGCATACAGAGCAGTCCTGGCGAGCGCCTCTGATGCGACCTCTGGGATCGCCAACTACACATGGTCTATGGATTCTGGTCCCGGGGCTATAACATGGGGTGCGCAGTGGTCGCTGAACACATCTGTATCTGCGAGTGTGGACGGGGTATATGTGCTGAGGCTGACTGTGATCGACAACACCACCAATACAGCCTTCGACACGTTCCATCTTATCTGGGACACCACAGTGCCGACGAGCGCCTGCGATGTAACTGGGGCGTACTGGCGCAACTCCCAGATCACGATCACAGCGAATGTAAGCGATGCGCTGAGCGGTGTCGCAAGCGTGGAGCTGTGGTATAGGATCGCTGACGACAACACCACATGGGGCAATTGGACAGACTCAGGGCTTGTGGATACAACTCCATGGAATGGCGTGTCTTGGAGTTTTATCTTTCCAGACGGTGATGGTTACTATGAATTCTACTCCATCGCCGTGGATAACGCTACTAATGTCGAGAGCGCGCCTGGTGTCAGGGATGCGCTCTGCGGCTGGGACACCACTCCACCTACGTCCTCGGTAAGTCCCATAGCCCCATACTGGGGCAACACATTGCCGATCATGATCACAGCGACCGCGAGCGATGGGTTGAGCGGCTTGGCGAACGTCACGCTATGGTACAGGTACTCTGCCAACAATACTACTTGGAGCGCATGGGTGCTGTTCGGCACTGATACAGCGGCACCCTGGAACTGGTCTTTCGCGTTCCCAGGCGGCGAGGGCTATTACGAGTTCTATTCTATCGCCAACGACACCCTGAACAACACCGAAGCCGCACCAACGACAGCAGACGCCAGATGCGCCTACGACGCTACAGCCCCAAACATCACCGACGCCAGCGCGGCCGCTGGCACTACAGGGGATTCGTACACCTTCCGCGCCGTGGTGACCGACAACCTGAATCTATCAACAGTTCATGTGATTTACTGGTTCGGAACAGGTGCAGAGACCAACGCCACGATGACCCGTACTACTGCCAACAACTATGAAGTGGGGATTACAATTCCGCTGGACAGCTCCGATGTGCTTCATTACCGCATCGCGGCTGTGGACTGTGCAGGGAACTGGAACTCCACGGGCGTGAAGGACGTTATCATAAGTGATAATGACGACCCAGTTGCCGATGCCGGACCTGATCAAACCGTGAATGAGGATGCTGTGGTCACGTTTGATGGCAGCGGGAGCACGGACAACATAGGCATAACGAACTACACTTGGAACTTCACGTTCAACGGCTCGGAGGTTATGCTTTACGGCGTTGTCCCAGACTTCAACTTCACAGTCCCTGGAAACTACACGGTTACCTTAACCGTGAGGGATGCAGCAGGGAACAGCGATACTGTCACGATGACTGTCACTGTGAGTGCGCTCGACAGCGATGGGGACGGCGTGTCGGACGACCAAGACGCCTTCCCCCATGATCCAGATGAATGGGAGGATACAGATGGCGACGGTGCGGGGGACAACTCGGATGCCTTCCCAACCGACCCTGCCGCCAGCGCGGACAGCGACGGCGACGGATATCCCGATGCTTGGAATCCAGGCATGAGCGCCGATGACAGCACCACAGGGCTTGTACTGGATGCGTTCCCCAACGATCCGAACAGGTGGAAGGAGGAGGTGAGAGGGGGTGGCATAGGCGATTACTGGTGGGTCATCCTGATCATCGTGATAGTTATAATCGTGGTGGCTGCACTCTGGCTATGGAGAGGTAGGAGAAAGGGCGCGGCAGTTGATGAGAACACACTTCCACCCGACGCGCAACGTTAGATATCTCTTGCTCCAGAATCGTTCACCTCACACCTCAGCGCCGCGAGGTACATGTGGATATTATCGCGGTCGAGGAGATACGCCCTCCTCACATGCCAAGGCGGGCGCCATCGTTTCAACCCCTTCGTGACCTCGAACCCTGCCAGCTCCTTGTCCTGCACACACACCACATCCACCTCGGTATGGTCTCGCCAGTAATAAACCGAAGACAATCTAGCAATGTGGCACGCCACAATCGCCTCGAGCAGCCACTCCCCGGCAACATCCTCGCCCACAAAATCGCTTATGACCTTGAACACGAACGGGTCTGTGAAATGGATCTTCTTGTTCTTTTTGTAATCCACTCGGCGGTCCGGGGTAATGAAGTTGAGCACAAGAACCGAATATATCCCCTCAAGGATTTCTATGTAGCTCCTTACTGTATTAGGGGAGGTGATCCCTGTATGAGCAGATATCGAGTTCCAGCTCACAGGTGTGCCACCCGCTCTTATCAGGTACGATAGTATCTCTTTCATGAACTTATCACTCTTTCCCGCACGAGCCCAATCGCCTCGGAGCCAGTCGAGGTAAGTCTTGGCGGTTTCCACAGTCACCCTGCCATATCTGGAATAATCTCTCACACTTCTCGGGAAGCCACCCGTCTTCAGGTATTCG
>JBFMEL010000082.1:0-9329 GCA_040753455.1 Thermoplasmatota archaeon
GCCTGGCGGTCTCCAAGCGGCAGGTGAGCATCGGCCAGTAGGCAGCGGTGCACTCCTCGATCGATTCCACAGCTGCGCCTGTGAATATGTTTTTCTTGAGCTCCCTGTTCGCGATCGTTAGGGCATCGTCCATGCCCACATTGAACCCCACGACCCCCCCTGTCTGAACATCAGGCGCCTCGATGGGCTGCACAGCCTCTGATGCGCTCTGCGGTCTCTGCTCGCCAGCGACCTCGACGGGCTGCTCTGCCTCCGGGACAGCCGGCACTTCCCGGGGATGGGGGAAGAGCGCGGACACGAACTCGCTCGCAGTGAATCTACTAGCCTCCGAATGCTCGGGGGTGCGTCCCTTGTGGGCGGTCTCCCTCTTCCTGATCTGCACCAAGTGTGGAACGCGGGAGATGTCGCCCATGACATGGAACTGTCCGCACTCTAAGTTCGGCAGTGACCTTAGCATCTGGGACGAGTGGAAGAAGAGCGCTACAGCCTTGAGATCGTTCTCTGTTCTGAGCCTGCCTATGAACTGATTGCCGCACTGCGACAGCACGTTCTTGTCCAGCATCGCAGGGCGCTGCGTCGCCACCAGGAGCCCTATGCCGCGCTTCCTGCCCCTGCGGCTGATCTCGTGCAGCCATTTCACGTCCTGCCCGGAACTCTGGGGCGCGAAGCGGTCCGCCTCCTCGACGATCAATAGGATAGGGGTGCGCGCCCTGTTCTCAGCTTCGTAGAAGTGCCTCAGGAACTCAGAGACCAGATCGAACTCGTTGCTCGACTCCGATGTGTCGAATATTAATCTACCACGATGAGTCACTACACCATCAGCCAGCGCCCGGCACCCCTCGATGCTCAGGGGCACATCTGCCCTGCGATCGTTGCACGCCCACACGATCTCGTGCGCCTCTTTCAGCGTGCAGTATTCCCCCTCAGGGTCTATGATGACGAACGGCAGCCCGGCACGGCACATCTCTTCGCACATCACCCCTATCAGGTTGCTCTTCCCAGAGCCAGACATCCCGATGACCGCGGTGCGCGCCGTGACGAGCCTCTCAGGCTCGACCTGGAAGGGATTGCCGTCGAACGTGCCGATGTGCAACCTATCCCCCGACATGCCGACCTGCAACAGTATAATAGTATATTTATCCGACGGTTATATTAGTCTCTCCGAACGAAGTTGATTCCTGAATAGTGAGGCATGCAAAGAGGTTCTTGCCTCCGTACAGGATTGCCGGAATTCCAAGTCGGGTATAACCACGAGCGCTTTCACATGGGCATTGGATCTTCACCCACTATCCTCTACAATGTTACCGATGTCGGTTGACAGTACAGGAGGATAAAACTATTTTGCACCGTGCAGTCGCCACAACACCATTGGGTGCTTCGACAAATCCTTCTTCACTGGGGTGTTCCCGAAGAGAAGTTCCTGATCAAAGATCCCTTCATCGTAAAATTTGTCGAGGAACCTGCGCTCCATCTTGTTGAATTCTAGCAGTTCCCGCACAAACTCCAGCACGGGAGCCCTCAACCCTTCCAGCTCTATCCGGTGGTCTCGGCGCCTGAGCATCGGGACCAGCCACCGCTTGATGTCGTCCTTCGTGATGTCCCGTATCTTCCGGTTCGTGACCTTCCTTGCATCGTCCTTGTTGAGGACCATGTAGAAGACGAACAGCTTCCTGAACAACCCCGGGTCGTACTTCCTCTTCCCGCGTACGAAGAGCCACACATCGTATAGGTCCCTCGCCGTGCCCCTGGAGACGAGCGCCCTGACCTTCTGCGCCATGATCTCCTCGTAGCGGTAGGAGACGTTCTCGACAAATCCAACCTCGTCGAAGGGATGCTCGAAGACCACGCGTTCCACCCCTAACACTGGCAATCTCTCGCCGTAGTTGATCTCCGCTTTTAGCTTGTCCGTGCTCCCGCCAACTGTCGTGTAGCCAAGCTCGAACTGCTCCTCCAGGTACATCGCCCTCGGCCTGTCGAACCTGTAGTCCTGGCTCCTGAGCAGGCTGTCGAGGAGCACGCGTATCTCTGCCCGCTCCCCCTCCATGACCTCCTTCTCCGGACTTCCGACGTAGTTCAGGTCGATGTCCACCGACAAACGCCTCATACCTAGATACGCGAACTGTATCGCTGTACCGCCCTTGAACGCGAGACGCCCCGCAAGCCCCGGGACCGCACCCATCTCTTTCACTATGTACAAGAGCCGGTATGCCTTCTCGAGTGAGCCCCTGTTGAAGTCCGTTTTCTCGGAAAGATGGTCGAAGTACGACTTGGGCGGGAGGCTAAACAAAGCGCGTCAGCTCCTCGATGTTGTCCGGGACGACCAGGTTCCACTCTCCGACGAACCTTCCCGCTCCCGATGCCAAGCGCGGCACCAGGTAGCAGGTCCTTCTCCCCACCTTCCGCCTCATGGCGCCCAGGAAACCCTCGGGTGGCTTGAAATCGTCCCTCAGGAGGCTCAGCACGTACCCGGCCCTCTGGTACAGGCTCCGCTCGCCGAACCTGCGCAGGTGCGCTTCCAAGTTCTTGAAGTCAAGGATGTGGAACGTCTGCACGCTCTTGATGTACTCTTCGAGTCCGCCGCAGCAGTCCAGGCGCCTCAGGCAGTCCAGGAAGGTGCGCTCCCTGTCGGTGACCGGGACCTTCACGCCCTCCCGCCAGACCTCCACCACGCCGGACAGCTTTTCCGTGGTCACGAAGACGTACTGCACCCCCTGGAACTCGAACCCCCTCATCGGTCTGCGCCTCGCATAGAAGACGGTGTTGAAGTACGACTGCGCGACGCCGTGCAGCTCCAGCGCCGAATGGTATGCGAGAGCGCCCTCGCCCCCGGCGCGGTAGGCGATGACGTACCTGTCGACCTCGTGGTACTTCCCCTCGTACTCGACCGGCACGGCGCCGTAGAGCCCCCTGTGGATCCTGACGGCCAGGCCACGCCTGATCAGGACATACATGACGTCTCTCGCGCGGCGGTCACCCCCGCACATCGCCGAGACCGCCTTCACACCCATGACGCGCTGGCGGACCAGCTCCCGGTACACCCGCGCAGTGCAGGTCTTGCTTACCTTTAAATTATCGTTGGTCGGCATTTCTCACGACGAACGGCACAATACAGGTAGAACAATATATGTTTTTCTACCCGAAAATAGCCGATAATCGTTTATTTTTGCGATTAAATGAGAAAAAAAGGTAATAACGATGTTGGCGCCGGTCAATTTATACGGGATCCTTGAACTCGACGGCGGCGATGTTCTCGGTCTCCCAGTGGCCGTCTCCGCTCCGGCGCCCGACGTCTCCCCTCGGACCGTCCTGCCTGGTGAGCAACCCTTGGACCCCTCCACGATCAATAGGATAGGGGTGCGCGCCCCTCCGCCCTTCGTTTCTCATCACGCCCCATGGAAACCGAGCAGCCACGCCCAGAGCGGCCTCAGGACAATCCCGTTCCTTTTGCCAGTTGCGCTTCGCGTGAGCAAGATGCACTCCTTCATCCGTCGCGGGAAGGCGTTCCTCAGTTCCATCAGTCCTTTCATCTCCTGGTCTGTTATCCTGTCACCGTAGAAGACATCGATGGCCGTCAGCCTGTTCGTAGGTTCCACGCAGACAAAATCCACTTCGTGCTTCCCCTTCCAGTAATGCACGCGAGGATATCTTTCGAACAGCTCACAGGCAACGATGTTCTCGGCGATGCGCCCCTGCGCTCTCGTGTATCTGTAACTCACCGCATTCCTCAATCCCACGTCAACACAGTACGCCTTCCTAGGGCGCTGCTCCTGTATCCCGGGCTTCGAAGAATATGTAAAATGCGTGATTACCCTCAGGAGGAGCGCGTCCTCCAAATAGCCGATGTACTCCCGCAGCCCGTCGAACGAGATGCCAGTCGCTGTTCTGAGCGCCCGCATTGTGAACGGGTTCGCGATGTTCGTGAGGAGATGCACAGCCAGCGCTGTCAGTTTTCGCGGGTCAACGTCATGCCGGTACACTATGTCACGATAGAGGATGTCACTGAAATACTGCCTCAGCAGGATATTCCTAAACTCTTCTGCGGCGCGCACGTGCACCTCCGGGAACCCGCCGAGCTCCATGTATCTCTCCAGATGATGGAGCATCAGATCCTTTTCTGTCTTGGTTACGGGGCTGTGGGGGAGTTCAATATTTGAGAACCTCAGATAATCACCGAAAGAAAGCGGGCGGATCTCGAACGTGAGGTTGCGCCCTGTGAGCAGCGTCGAGTACTCGCCCCTCAGCAGCCCTGAGCAGGAGCCTGATACAACATACTTCACATCGCGTTTCAGATCGTACTGGCGCTTCAGCCATGCCTCCCAACGCGGTTTCACGTGCACCTCGTCGTAGAAGATGAACACACGACCCTGCGGTGCAAAGAGCTGCCTGTGGGCTGACTCTATCTCGGACAGTTCCGCGTCCCGGAACGCCTCGTCTTCCAGGTTCACGTAGAGGATGTTGCGGGCATCCACCCCCTCCCCCAGCAGCCGGTCCATCATCTGGTACATCAGCGTGCTCTTGCCCGCACGGCGCACCCCCGCCAGCACCGTTATCTCCTTCTCGTGCAGCGCCTCCATCACGCGCTCTATCGTTCTCTCTCTGCCTTTTAGCGCGTCCGGCACATGCCCTGCCCTCCACCACGGGTTCCAATCCGCAAGGACCTCCTGCATCATCAGGGCGGTAAAGCGACGAGCATTTATAAAGGTTGCTACCGAAACGTGCACTTTTCGCGCCAAACCGCACGCTGCGGTCGTTAGGTTTTTATGCGGCGACGAGCGCGCTCGCACTGCGGTCGAGGGCAACCCATCAACCAGCGCACCACAACCTCGGGGCAACCTTTATCTGCCCAGCGCCCATTATGTCTGTCAAGATGTCGGAAGACAAAACCAACGAACAGTTGACCCTGGCAAACAATCTCTTCGACCACGCGCTCGAAGTTGCGAACTCCATCAATCTGGTCGCGACCGTGCCATGTGGAAGACTCAGCTATCGCCGCGAGCGCTCTCCGGCGATCTCAGCCATGCGCATGATGAGCCCCTCATATTCCTCATATGAGTAGTCCAGCTCGAAGTTTGCGCTTCCCTTCATCCTTTTCAATTTAGGCACTACATCTCCGTTCTCGTCGAAGACGGTTCTCACACTGCTGAAGAAGTGAATCGGATCCCTGAGCGCGCCGCTAACCCGCGCGTCCTTTCGGAGCAATCTCATGGTCTCTGGACATATCTTGGTCATGAGCTTGTTCACATATTCCTGTCTTGCAGGTCTATCTGCCAGCGGTGGGGGATCCTTCGGGATAGAAAGTGCGGCGAGCGTCTCGCTGTCCACGAAGTCGAACTTGGTGAGCACGAAGATGATCTCAGCCCCCCTTTGCCCGGCGCGCTCTGCACCCATAGACAAGAGCGAGCATATCGTTAGATCCTCGGAGAACGGAATGACCTGCCCTGACTCGATCGCGATCTTACTGATGTCGAGAAGGAATACGAAGACATCCGATGCCAGCGCATCTCTGAAGATCCCACTTTTCCTCAGCTCTTCCATGGGTAGCAGATATATATTGAAGTTGATGCTGTTGGTGGCATGGTCTGAGCGCCCGAGCATCTTAGATAAGAGCGAGGTGCTGGTCGGATACTCGTATGAGCATGTGATCCTCGAAACCCCCTGCGGCACTTCTGGCCAATCTCCACTGCGGAGCTGGGTGTAGATGCCCTGCATCACCCTGAGCTGTGAGGGGGTTGAATAGAACCTGAATTCCCGCCTCTTGTCCGGTTTGTTTGAGAGATCGATGTGTGCCGAGTAGAGCAAGCCTGCGAAGGTTGTCTTCCCGGCATCCTCGGCGCCGAATACGCCCACGTTCAGCGTCATTTCTCGCGGAATGTGATCTCTTCCTTCTCCTTTACATCGTCAGGCATCTCGTTCGCTATCTTCCTGAAGTGCATTATGAACCTTGCGTACTCGTCGTAGGAGAAGTCGACCTCTGACCCTGCGCCTCCATCCATCAGCCTCTGCGCAGGCACATGCCTTCCATCCTTGCCGAACTTGGTGTTCACGTGGCTGTAGAAGTACCCGGCTCGATCGAAGCTCACCTTCAGCAACTTGCCGCCCTTGAGCAGGGCAAGGGTCTGACCGAAGAAGTTTCTCAGTATCTTCTCTGTGTGCTCCCTTCTCTTGTTGGCATCCTTCAGCTCTGCGTAGTCCCTCAGATTGGTGGGCAGTCCCATCTTCTTCATCAGTTCCACTCTCTCCTCCTCGAAAAGGGTGTCGAACTTCGTTAGCACGATCACGGGGTATATCTTCCGTTCAGCAGGGTCATCCTTCTCTGAGTTGTACTTGGCAATGAGGGATATCAGCGTAGCCATTATTCCGTCGTATCCCAGCATATCCTTGTATTCATCAGACTCTACATCACCCGTAATCTTGCTGCAATCGATCAATATCACCAGCACCCTGGACTCCAGGAGGCTCTTCTGGATCTCTGTCAATCGTGTGCTCTGCAGACCATCCGGGGTTCTGGTCATGTCCTGGATATCCTCACCAGCCACGTCGTAAACGTTGAAGTTTATGATGGAAAATGGATGGACCCATGGCATGACCTTTATCCATCTCGGCAGGATGGCGCTCTGCAACTTCTCGTAGCCGAACAGAAACGAGAGAAAGCTTTTCTGGCCCTTCTCGGTGCTCCCGGGCCACGCGCTCGTCTTGAGGCTGTTGTACAGCTTGGTGATTATGCTCATTGCCACGGGGTCCGCGTAGAACCTGAAGACGTCCTTATTCGCAGGTTCGTTCGAGAATTTTATCTGTGCAGCGTAAAGAAGCCCGATGAACGTGGTCTTCCCGGCTGCCCTGTCACCTAATATGGCTGTCGGCATCTTTTGAACCTCCGTTACGTTAGGATCGTCAACCCTAACAATGGGATGGTATAAAAAGATTTAGTCCGACTTGAAGATGCTGTCCAGGGTGTCCTCAACACTGGTCGTGCCTGCGCTGAACCGCTCCTTAATTGGATCAAAGACGATCATCGCCCACCTGCGGGTAGGCTTGATCCCTGGGTCTTTCTGAGTGATGATGAGGCTGAACACGTCGGTCGCATCAGGATATGGCACGTCGGGAAACACTGAGATGGGCACGACACCCAGTTTGATATCTATCAGGAGCGAAAGGAGATAGGCGATCTTCGTTCTCTCCTGGAAGTTGGCGCGCGGGAGCTGCAGGATGATTTTTTTCTTTGTATCCTTCGTATAAAGGCTGATCAGTGCCTCTATCTTCTCTCTTGGGAGGTATTTGCTCAGCTCCGCAAGAGACTGCCCTAAGTCCCGTGCCTGGATCGGGATCTCCATCTGAGGAATATTCCCTTTCCTGGAGTGATGCGTGCTCTCAAACTCCTCCATCGCTCTGTCCAGCGCCTCGTAGTCGATCTTTCCCTCGGAGAGCAGGTTCCTTGGAACCACCGCGCTGTGGTTCTCGAGCGAGAGCCTTCCGATCTCGTCCTGGCTCTGGGATATCCTGGAGAAGAGGATGAAGCTGCCTCCGGATACGATCACCCTCAGGGGCTCCTTGATCTCTTTTACGTAGCTCTGGCTTACCGGGAGGTAAAACCCCCTGTAAGGCTCTGTGTACATCTCCAGGTTTTTAGGGTCTGACTGCCCCATCATCCTGTAACCCTTGTCGTTCCCATAGACGAAATGCTCCAGGCGAACCGATGCAGTGTCTCCCTCTGCGATGCGAATCACCTCAAGCACTCAAGGAGGTGGCGTTATAAAAGGTTTATGGAGATGCCCACCACCAAGGCAAGAAACGAATGCAGCCCCAGTCTGGGAAGAAAACCTCAGCCTGTGATCTGATATGCCATCTTCCTGGTCTTTGGATCGAAGTGCCGCTTCACTATCAAACCCTTTCCTTCGGTTCTGATCTCCCACACCATTTCAGTTTCGGAGGCGCGGGGCTCTGCCAGGCTGCCCAGTACCATCTCGAAGTACTGCCATTCTGTCTCGGTTTCCCTGCACTTCACTGTCCGTTCGCTGCTCCGCAGGAGCTTGACGAGCATCGTGAGCCCTCTCTTGAGCGCGTCATCCCCCCTCATATAATGGATGAGGCGCACGTCCTTATAAGTCCCCAGTTCTGTTATCAGGCGGAGAAAGTCCTCCGACTCTATGATCAGCTCAAGGAAGCGCCTGTAGCCATATTCCCTGAAGCGAACTGCCTTCTCCATGTCGATAGGCGGCATCTCTATTCGTTGCTCGCTCATTATGGCTCTGCTGATATATTCCCTCCACTCCTCCTTCGTGCCGTCCATCACGAGTTGCTCTATCCCCCTCATAGGTTGTGGGGATGGTATAGATACCGAAAGAGGCGCGCTTACCTGGGCTACTTGCTGGATCGGGGTGGGTGGCGCGCTGGGCACACTGACTGGAGCTGGGATATAAGTTGATCTCTGAACCATTGGAGGAGCCACCTGTACGATGGGGAACATCTCCATGTAGGTTTTGAACATTGGGTCTGTATGAACGATCCTGTCGTGGATTATCGCATATACGAGGCTCGGAACTGAAGGGGTCGGCGGCTGATCCAGGACATGCGCCTCCCAGCCCGTAACAGAATAGATGCCGAACACCTTGAAGGGCGCCTCTTTTCGCCTTTCGAGCGCCGCCAGCGTTCTGAGCAGTTCTTCCATCGTGAGGGGGGCTGTATCCCCCTCAGCAAGGTATCTCTCGATGCGGCAGCGCACCCATACCCCTATTGAGATCTTTTTCGGTATCACGTACACCACCATCTTGTCCAAGGGCACGATATCCCTTGAGAGGTGCGGGTTTCTCACCGCTATCTTGACGAAGTTGTCCTCCACAGACTTGTATGGTTTGGCAAAGAGCCCAAACGAGGGGGTAGGTTCCCATTTCTCCACCATGATCCTCTCTGGTCTCCCCCTCTTTCTTTGACTCGGGATCGAAATGCCCACAGGGTAATGCTCCATGACCCTGGAAAAGTTGCTCACGACATTGTTCTCGAACACCTTTGCCCTGGTCGCCTCCGGAGAGATACGATCCTTCTTCTCAATCTCTTTCGCGCGCTTCTCAGCGATCTCCTCGATTATGGATTTCGCCATCGCATCACTCCGCCGGACATATGGTAGTAACAGACATTATCGGATATAACAGTTTTGACGGTGTGAAAGGGTTTGCTCTTCTGAAGCACCCGTCGGTAGTGTCATACTTTGCGGTAGTTAATTATAGGTGAAGAGTTATATGTGGTGGCGGTGATTAGTATGGCGCGTCCCCGAGCCCCAAACGAGGCGGTCTGTCAGAATCCGGTTTGTAGGTTTTACCTGAAAAGTAAGGGTA
>JBFMEL010000083.1:0-9031 GCA_040753455.1 Thermoplasmatota archaeon
TGCTGAGAACCTCACGCTCGGGATCACGGTGCAGCATCTGGGGAACGCCAAGGACAACATCACGATCACATGCCTGAACGCCGAGGATCTCGCAAGGGCAGGATGGCGCGCGGAGTGGGTGCCTGCATCTGGATGGAAGGTGGAGAACGCCAGTGCAGTCTCGGACGAGATGAACCCAGGGGATCTTAAAGAGGCAAGGCTATCACTGTTCAGGCTGAGGGCTGATGCAGACGCGCAGGTGGTTGCGAGGATAGTAGCGCGCTTCGGCGACGATCACAACACCATCGATGTGCTGGAGATCACGACTCCGCGACCGTCTGCGGATGCCAGCGACCTCAGCGTATCCGGCGGACCTGTGACGTTCAAATCTCCTGTCGAGGAGTATACCGAGGCTGCGGGGATCGCGGCAGGGCTGGTATCCTTGACTCTGGTCATTTACTATGTCGCACGGCGCAGGAGGTGGGTGAAGTGAGAGCCTTGCTGATAAGTCTGATCCTCCTCCTCTGCCTCATGCTGCCGGGCGCTCGCGCAGAGGGCAATGCCCCGATCCGCATCTACATCGAGGGGAGCGACGCCCTGGCGCTCAACAGCTCCGCTGGGTACAAGGTGATAGTGATCGGCGCTGAGGGCACAGACTGGAAGTACGAAGCATATCTCACGGGTGCGAACCTCACCGGCGCTTCGCCGAAGAAGGATGCCCCGACCACAGGCAACGTCACCTCCGCATCCTTTAATGTCAACGTGACAGCCCCGTCTGTCAAGGGAGCCATAGAGCTCTACGTGAAGGTGCACCGCACAGTAGGCGGGAAGGAGGAATGGAGCGAGGCTGTGAAGCATATCGAGGTTGTGGAGCCGATCAAGATCTCATGCATGGTGAACAACCTCTCCGAGATAGACCTGGTGGAGATGGAGGTGGGGATATACGTGGATGGTGTGCTGATCGAGACCCAGAGGATCAATATCCCCAGCGGGGAGAGCACAGAGGTGAGCGCAGAGTGGGTCTCCGCATCCCCTGCACCCGGCGAGCATCTCCTCGAGGTAAAGGGGGATGTGGATGGCGATGGGCGTATCAGCACTGCGATGGGCGACATCTATGCCTCGAAGCGCTTCTATGTCGAGAGCGAGGGGATGAACCTCATCCATGTGATGCTCGGGATCGGCGGTGTGGTGGCGGTGCTCGTTGGCATGCTCCTGATCAAGCGCAGGAAGCTGAGATAGGATCCGCCATCCTGCGCGCCGATACAGCCGTGCAGCGGGTTTGCGACGCTACTGCAGCATCTCTGCGATGGTGTTTATTCCCTGTGAGATATCACTCAGCCTCTGGGGTGCTATCGCCTGAGCAGGAGCTGCCTTCTCTTCCCCAGGAATGTGCCGTCCAGCAGGTATATCTCCGCTGCGTTCAGGTCCACGACCCCGTGGCGGAACAAGGGTCCTATGAGCCCCTCGCCCTCTATGTTGCAAGGATGCCCCCTGCAGTATGGATTGTATGCAGGTAGCACTATAGCTTCACCTCCTGTACCTGGATAGCGCTCTCCACCCCTGAAAGTGGTGCGGAGCCAGCAGCGCTCGCTCCACGAGCGCCCGAGCCTGTCCCTGAGCATGACCACGGGATGGCTGTGGGCGATCACCAAGGTCTCAGCACCCATCACCTCCTCCGAGGGCCATGAATGCCCATGGCAGATGCCGTACCTCCCGAGGCGCAAGCCTGTGGCAGGGTGCACGCGCACATATCCTGGCAGCAAGGGCTCTATCCCACCATCATGATTCCCCCTCGCAAGATGGATATCTGCAAAGTGGGAGTGCAAATGCGCCAAGAGCCGCGGCACCTCCAAGCGCTCCTGGCGCGAGCTCCGCGGAAGGTTGTGCTTCAGATCCCCCACCACCACGATGCGTCTCACTTTCGCCTCGCGCGCAAGAGCCTTCAGCCTTTCAACCATCGCTTCAGTCTGGCTCGGAAGTGTCACACCCATCCCGCCGATCTCGTGCTCTACTCCTATGTGCATATCAGCCACTGCCAACGCTCCTGTCCCCTTGAGGAGGAGCGCGGCATCGCCATGGACAGGTGCAGGCTTCATTGACAGCGGATGAGAGCATCGCCCATATAACCCTTAGTGCGTAGGCACAGACCCGAAGCACTGGCTGCCGCAGAGAACCTGTGTGAAATTAGCATACTATGGGCGAGGTGGCAGCAATCTCGGCTTCAATTGCCCCTTTTGCCCACGTCCACAGCCTTTTTATCCCATGCGCAGTTTCGAGTGCAGAGGTGATCCGATGAGAGATTATGGCATCTACATAAACGGAGCATGGCGCGCCTCCGAGGGCGGTGAGATCTTCGAGACTGTCGATCCCTGCAACGGAGAGGTGCTGGCGCGCTTTCCTGCGGGTACCAGGGAAGATGTGGACAGGGCTGTGGAGGCTGCCAGGAGCGCCTTTAAAACATGGAGCCGCACCCCTGCACCGAAGCGCGGGCTCATTCTGCTGGAGGCAGCGAGGCTGCTGAGGGAGCGCAAGCAGGAGCTGGGGACACTGGTCTCCAGAGAGATGGGGAAGGTCATAGCCGAGGGACTGGGGGACGTGCAGGAGGGCATAGACTTCTTCGAGTACATGGCTGCCGAGGGCAGGCGCCTATTTGGGGAGACCACCACCTCCGAGCTAAGGGAGAAGTTCTGCATGAGCGTGCGCAGACCGATAGGGGTCGTGGGGATGATCACGCCCTGGAACTTTCCGATCGCGATCCCGACATGGAAGCTCGGGGGTGCGCTGGTATGCGGCAACACAGTGGTCTTCAAGCCTGCGAGCCTCACCCCCCTGTGCATGGCGAAGCTCGTGGAGGTCTTCGAGGATGCTGGGCTGCCCCCAGGAGTGCTGAACATGGTCACAGGCAGCGGGGGCACTGTGGGGACTGCGATCGTCGAGCATCCCGAGATCAGGGTGGTATCGTTCACAGGTGGCGTGCCCACCGGCAGGGAGATATACACCCGCGCTGCGAAGACGCTCAAGCACGTGGGGCTGGAGTTAGGGGGCAAGAACCCGATCATCGTGATGGAGGATGCGAACCTTGACCTGGCGCTCGAGGGCGTGCTCTTCGGAGCATTCGGCACTGCTGGACAGCGCTGCACCGCCACCTCCCGTCTCCTGATTCAGGAAGAGGTGTACGATGAGTTGCTCGGCATGCTCGTGGAGCGCGCGAAGAAGCTGAGGCTCGGCGATCCTACGGATCCTACTGTGGATGTCGGACCCCTCTCATGCAGGGAGCAGGAGCAGAAGATCCTCGAATACATCGAGATCGGAAAGGCAGAGGGGGCAAGGCTGGTGCTCGGGGGCAGAAAGCTCCTCGCCCCACCCCTTGACAAAGGCTTCTTCATCGAGCCGACGATCTTCGAAGCCGAGCATGGAATGCGGATCACGAAGGAGGAGATATTCGGTCCTGTGCTCTCGGTGATAAGGTTCAAGGACTACGAAGAAGGGGTGAGGATCGCCAACGGCGTGGAGTACGGGCTTTCGTCCTCCATATACACCAGTGACGTGCGCCTGGCGTTCAGGGCGATCGAGGATCTAGAGGCAGGGATCACCTACATCAACGCCCCGACGATAGGAGCGGAGGTGCACCTGCCCTTCGGAGGGGTGAAGAACACTGGCAACGGTCACAGGGAGGCGGGCAGCGAGGCTGTGCGCACCTTCACAGAGCTCAAGGCTGTCTACATCGATTACAGCGGAAGGCTGCAGAAGGCGCAGATCGATAGGGTGGAGTAGGGATGCCGCTGGTGGTGAGGAACCCTGCAGATCGCAGGATCGTGCTCGGCACCATGGAGACCTCCACCTCTGAGGATGTGAGAAGGGCTGTGGACGCTGCCGAGGACGGCTTCGCGCGCTGGAGCGCCGTTCCTCTCAAGGAGCGGAGGGAGGCGCTCGCCTCCATCGCTGACGTGCTTGAAGGAAAAAAAGAAGAACTGGCAAAGACCCTGGTGGCAGAGGTGGGGAAGCCGGTCCGCGAGGCAAGGGGCGAGGTCGCGAGCGCGATCAGCACAGTGAGGCACTATGCCGCCCTTGCATTCGAGGATAGGGTGCTGGTGCGCGAGGGCATCTCCTATGCTTATCTGCCTTACGGGGTCTGTGCCCTGATCCTTCCCTGGAACTACCCGCTGCTCCTCATGTGCTGGAAGGCAGCACCCGCGCTGCTCGCAGGGAACTCCATCGTCCTCAAGCCCTCTGAATACACACCCATGACAGACTCACTGGCGCTGGAGATCATGCGCCCTCGTCTCCCCCCTGGGACGATGGAGATGGTGTACGGCGGGGATGCGGTGGGCAAGGAGCTCGTGCAGCATCCCAAGGTCCGCAGGATAGCGTTCACGGGCGCTGCATCCACGGGACCAAAGGTGCTGCGCGAGGCCTCCAATCATATATCCCATGTGACCCTCGAGCTGGGGGGCAACGATCCCGCCATCGTGCTGCCTGACATAGATCTCAGCCGAAGGTTCGAGGCGCTCTTCTGGTCAGCATTCAGGAACGCAGGGCAGGTCTGCATCGCAGTGAAGAGGCTCTATGTGCACCATAGCATCTATGAGGAGGTGGTGCAGCGCTTCGCAGCGAGGGGTGAGCAGCTGAGGATAGGTAACCCAGCAGAGCCTGAGACTGAGATGGGGGCTGTGAACAACCAGGCGCAGATGCGCACGGTCTCAAGGCTGGTGAGAGATGCTCGACAGAGAGGGGGAACGGTGAGGACAGGGGGGCACAGGCTCAGGGGCGCGCTGAGACACGGTCTCTTTTACAAGCCTGCGATCGTTACAGGGCTGGATAACGCTGCCCTGCTGGTCCAGGAGGAGCAGTTCGGTCCGGCGCTGCCGATCCTGCAGTTCCAGAGTGTGGATGAGGCAGTGGAGATGGCGAACGATTCCTCCCTTGCCTTAGGAGCCTCTGTATGGTCAGAGGATATGAAGAAGGCACGGGAGATCGCCGAACAGCTCGATGCAGGAATCGTGTGGATCAACACCCACATGCACCCTGAGATCTCCGCCCCCTTTGGAGGAATGAAGCGCAGCGGCATAGGAAGGGAGCTCGGCATCCATGGTCTCATGGAGTACCTGGTGCCAAAGACCTACGTGATGAGGGGATAGACAGGCGCGTGGAGCAGATGATGCGCGCAGCCTGCGGTTCGAAACTCTCAGGATATGCGCCAGCGCCCAGTAAGGTGCTCCTTTCTCTTCCCTCCCATCGCTTCAACGCCAGTTAGCCGTGGAAACCTAAAAGGGTGTAACGTAGCGGGTGATATATATTAAGCTTCAATGGGGCCACGGCCAGTTAGCCGTGGAAACGCAAGCACGCAGTCCTTCTCGCCACGCTTCCAGTATAGCTTCAATGGGGCCACGGCCAGTTAGCCGTGGAAACGGGGCAATCAGGGCAGTGCAGCCAGGACGAGGCAAGCTTCAATGGGGCCACGGCCAGTTAGCCGTGGAAACTTCATTATCAAATTGATAGACCTTAAAGAGAGCGTCCCGCTTCAATGGGGCCACGGCCAGTTAGCCGTGGAAACATGATTTACCTATCTTCTTATTGCACATTGGGCACTGCTTCAATGGGGCCACGGCCAGTTAGCCGTGGAAACGGGTGTAAGGGATATAGGGGTTGGCGAGGACGGTCGGCTTCAATGGGGCCACGGCCAGTTAGCCGTGGAAACGTGATAATACGGACACAGCCTAAACAGAGGTGAGAAGCTTCAATGGGGCCACGGCCAGTTAGCCGTGGAAACCTCCTCATCGGGCTCGGGAGGGGTGTGAGGGGGCTCGCTTCAATGGGGCCACGGCCAGTTAGCCGTGGAAACCAGTACATAGCGGACAACAACATCCTGCCGCTCTCCACGCTTCAATGGGGCCACGGCCAGTTAGCCGTGGAAACGCATAGTCTCCCGGACCAGGACCCAAGAGCAAGACGATGGCTTCAATGGGGCCACGGCCAGTTAGCCGTGGAAACATATCGGCGATCGAGGCGCATGCGCGGCATCATCAAGCTTCAATGGGGCCACGGCCAGTTAGCCGTGGAAACCTTGCGAGCGTAAAATTCTCAAGACCTTTTCGGCATCGAGCTTCAATGGGGCCACGGCCAGTTAGCCGTGGAAACACTATGAGCACATCCGCCTTGAGGGTGCTATCGTCCGGCTTCAATGGGGCCACGGCCAGTTAGCCGTGGAAACGGCCTCAAATACCCCCATGTCTCAGTATGAGACAATTCTTTGGGGGCGATTGTATCTGCATGGGCAAGGCGCAGGGACGTATTAGCCCGTCGTTAAGATCGGAATATATGTTTCGAGAGGTTGGGTGATTTAGGTTGGAAGATGCTCGTCCAAGATCGGTATCGGCGCATTCATCGCGCCTTGCCAGACTTTAAAGGATTTGGGGTTCGAGCGCTCCTGCGTGGGCCGTGCGTCGCATGGGCGCTCGAAACTACGGTCTTGCTGCTCTCGACCCCGGTGAGGTCGTTCCCATAGGGGGATCCCCGCCGTCGTCGGGGGTGTTTTCACCGGAGCCGTGCTCGCGTAGTACGTTACACTATGACTGCCTGCCGTCCAGTGATGGTCAATCGCTGTCCCAGGAACTCGATCCTGTCCATGGAGCCGCCCTCTGCCGGACCGAGGTTTGCGATCACTACGCGATCCTCAGTGTGATGGATGATACCATCCAGCGCGTTTTTCAGCAGCGCCCTCTCCTTCGGAGAGAGTTCGCAAATGAAGACGGAATATTGCAATGTATCCCCGAACCCGCGCATGGTGGTGAAGACCTTGCGCCATCGTTTATCGTCAGAGATGTCGTAACAGACCAGAAAAAGATTTCTCATCCTTCTCACCTCGTGCAGAACATCGGATATTCCTTTATCTCGCCCGATAGATAACGCCCTACCAATCTCGCTTGCACCTCAAGAATGCGCCGGTAACTCACCCTATAACCAAAGATTGGGTGTGTGACGAGTGTGTCCATCCTCCGCTCATATGCTCGAATCACACTCTTTTTTCCTTCGGTGGTGAGCGACGTTGCATCGCCCCTGCGCACAAATTCTCTCTCCGTCACCTCTGCGTTGTTTATTAGACTTATTACGACCGAGTCGCCTATAATCGGCCTGAACTCCTCCATCAGATCCAGCGCCAGGGCAGGGCGCCCGTACCTCGGTCGATGATAGAAGCCCAGATATGGATCGAGCCCGACAGCGAGCAACGTGACTGCCACATCCTTCGTAAGAATGGCATACACATAGGATAAGAGGGCGTTGACCGGATCCTTCGGGGGACGCCGATTTCTCGATTCGAAATCAAAGGTGTTGCCCATCCCCTCAGGTCTCAGCATATCCTTGAAGTGAAGGAAATAGACCCTGCTCGCAGCACCCTCTACACCGAGCAGCTCTTCCGCGCTCTTGGCTTCAGATGCCGCGCGAACCCATCTTCCGAGTTCTTTCAACGCAGGCTCTGGCACTTCTTTGGAATTCCTGCGGAGAAGGGTGCGACAGTTCCTGATCTTTCCCTCAATGAACCGTCTGCCGAGCGTTACAGACCTTTCTGGGTTCCCGGCGACCGCATACTGGCGTCTGCGCAGTTCCACGTTCTTGTGGCTCATGCCCTGCGTGATGCCGTAGAACCAGCCGCCTGTTGAGAAGTAGCATGTCGGAATGTTCCGTTTGCAGAGGTCGCGGATTATCTGGGTAGAGACCTGGACATTGCCGAACAGCGCGAGATGGGACATTTCCATCAGGCGCGCCTTTCCGATGATCTCTCTTCCTTTCTTGATCTCAAGCTCCTCTCCATGCTTTGTAACCACAGCCCCCTGCTCCTGCACGTAAACAGGGATGGCATCGTCCCTTGCAGGGTACAATCTTCGTATCTCCATCTCCGTTTCCATCGTTTCCGCTGCAAGCAGCGCAACCACTTCATCTGGCAGGCATATTCCCGCAAGGGAGCAGCGAGGACACTTCGGTGAATCTTCGAGAGGTGGCGGAACAACGCCAGAGGATGCAGTCGCTCTAGCCTTCATCACTGCCGCCAGTGTCTGCTCTATCAAATCCTTGGTGATGGAAATCGTCACCCGTTCTTTCGATCCGGCGTAATATATCACTCCCTCCACGCACTTGTAACCGTTCTCGCGCAGTATCAATGCCTGGGCGCAGAGCTGCACGCGATCGGGCAGCCACGTGCCCTCCGGCACATCGGGTTTCGCCCTGCGCTTGTAATCCACGGGTGAAACCTTTCCGTTCTCGCCCTCGACGAGGTCTATGCGCGCGATGATGCCGCACTTCTCTCCGGAGAGGAGAACGGATTTGGCGTGTATCCTGTCGCCGTGGACTTCTTCCGGGGGCGGTAACTCTCCCGCTTCTCGCTCCACCCTTCGATGGACTGCCTGCCCCTCCACGGTGTCGGACGAGTGCTCGAACTCGCCCTGGACGTATTCGAGATAGAACAATCTCGGGCAGTACACGAACTCGTTGAGCATGCGGGCGGGGAGGAGGTCGGGAGCTTCTCCATTGGACGCGCCTTGGGTATTCATTCCGGTGTCGCCCCGCCGGGCTCCCCAGCATCGAGTTTCTTCACCCTTCGGCGCCTCTGCTCCAGCCGCTTCGCTCCCTCGGGCGCGCCCAGATAGTTGTCGGGGGTGGAAACGCGCCTCCCAGACTTCCTTTCCAGATTCTCCCGTGCGTCGCCCGCGACGCTGCCGCCCTCCTTCGCGGCCTCTTTGTTCTCATCGAACCCGCGGGCGTTGCGCTCCCTTGCTATCTCCGTCGTTGCGGCCTCGCCGAGCATCGTGAATATCAGTTCCAGGTCATTCATGTGGTCCCGCAGGTTCTCCCGTTCTAGCCCCTTGAAGCGCCTGTACTCGCTCGGCGTCATTCCGAAGGTCGCCCTCGATATCTCGGCGGTCAGGATGGAGAACTCCTTTTCCCTCTCGATGTCGCGCCTCTCCCACTCGTCGGTCAGCTCGTTCCTGACTGCGATCCCCCTGGCCCGCTTCTCGATCCAGCTCTCGGAGTATCCCTTGGCGCGGTATATCTCCTT
>JBFMEL010000084.1:0-8875 GCA_040753455.1 Thermoplasmatota archaeon
TCGCCTCCAGTTCGCCATCTAACTTCAGGAGCGTCTTCTGGCGTTCTTCCTGCTCCGCAGAGCGTTTCTCCAGCGCCCGCTGCTGCTCCCCTATCTCGATCTCGCGCTTGTGAATCCCGTCCAGGCTGCTCTCCCTTTCCCTTTCGAAGGTTTCGGTCTGCTTCTGCAGATCCTCAGCCTGTTTTTTCATCTCGGTGCGCATGGCAACCAGGCTTTCCTCCTCCTCCCTCAGGCGCGCCTCCAGTTCTTTGAGGGACGTTTCACGCTCTTCCACCCCTGCGAGCAGCTCCGCGAGCTCCTTCTCCTTCGCAGCCAGAGCCTCACGGACGCCCTGGAGCGCAGTCTCGTCCTCCTCCAGGTGAGTGCGCCTTTGCTCGAGCCGCTCCCACTCCTTTTGAAGGTCCTTCTCGCGCTTGGAAACTTCCTTCTCGCCCTCCCTGAGGAGCGCTTCGCGCTCGTCCAGATCTTTGGAGAGATCCTCCAGCCTCCCATGCTTCTTCTCGTACGATGCCTCAGCCTTGGAGAGATCCTTCTCGCGCTTCTTCAGCACTGCTTCCCGCTCCTTGGCTTCAGCCTCCAATCCCTTGAGGTTGGCGTCCATCTCCTTGAGTGTTTCTGAATCCTTGGCGAGCTTCTTCTCCAGGCGCTCTGTTTCCCGCATCTTGGCGTTGAGAGACTTCTCCAGTTCATCCAGGGTTTTCTCCTTCTCCACTACAGCAGCTTCCTTCTCCTTCAGCTTTGTCCGCTGCTGCCTCAGCGCCTTCTCCTCCTCATCGATGGCAGAGGCACGCTCGTCCAGCTCCTTGGTGAGTGCTGCCAGCTCTTCGCGCTTTTCGAGGATGCTGGCTTCCATCCCGCCGATCTCTTCCTTGGTGAGTGCGATCCCCTTCCTTATGCGGTCGAGCTCCTCCCGTTCCCCCTCTATCTCGGACTTCAGCTTCTCCATCGCCTTCTCGCGCTCAGCCAGCTCCTGTTCTTTGGAGGCGAAGGACTCTTCCACTGCCCTCTCCCGCCGCTCAATCTCTTTCTTCAGCTTGGCAAGGTCCTTCTCCCTTGCCTCTACATCCTTCTGCCTCTCGCTCAGAGAGGTATCGAGGGCGCTCAGCTTTGCATCTCTCTCCCTCAGGGTTGCCTCCTGCGCTGCATAGGTTGACTCACCTTCCTCCAGTGCCTTCAAGCGCTGGGCGACATCGGCTTCGAGCGTCTTTAGTTTCTCCTCACGCTCTGCTATGGAGTGGGATGTTGTTTCCAGAGCCTTCTCCCTCATACTTATCGATGCCCTATCCTGCTTCAGCTTCTCCTCCCTCTCTGATATCCCTGCCTGCGCCTTCTCTATCTTCTTCACTCTATCGCTGCTCTCTTTGTCCTTTGCCTTGATGGCATCCTCATGGGACTTGAGATCCTTCTCGAGCTTGGAAAGGCTCCGCTCGCGCTCCTTCATTTCTTTGAGAGCCTTGCTCAGGGCATCCTTCTCCTCACTCAGTGCTGCTTCTGCCTTCTCCAAGGCTTTCTTCTTAGCCTCGATCTCCCCCTCTCTCTCCGACAGGGACCCGAGGTCTGCTGAGAGCGCCTCGGCAGTTTTTTCGCGCTTCGTGAGCTCGGCATCCCTCCTGCTCAGCTCCTTCTCAAGGACTTTGAGTTCGGTCTCGCGCTTCTTCAATCCCGCCTCTGTTCCTTCGAGCGAGCGGCGCCCTTCTTCCAGTGCCTTCTCACGGGTCTTTAGCTCTTCGTCTAGTGTCCTGAGCTCATGCGCTCGCAGGGCAGCCTCCTCCGAGCGCTCCTTCGCAGCGATGATCTCCTTCTTCATCCGCTCCAGCTCGCGCTTCGCATCCACGAGATCCAAGAGGAGCTTCTCCAGTGCTTCTAACTTCTCTTCGGGCGCGAGAGGCTCCGCATCAGGTACATGCCTGGAGAGTAGAGATTCATAGCGCTGGAGATGGGCTGTGAGGTGTGCGATCCTTCCCTCCATCTCAGAGATCCGCCTGTCTTTCGCTTCCATCTCCTCCTTCAGTTTGAGGATCGCTGTGTCAAACCCTGGGAAGTACTGGGGCTGCGATTCCCTCGCCCCCTCTCCGGCTTTCTCCTCTTCTGCATGCACTTCCTCGGGCGCTGCTGCCACAATGGAATCGATGAGGACGCTCTCGATCTCCTCCCCTGCCCCCTGTGATGCCTCGTCGCGCATCTTCCTTGCCTTATCCCTCAGACCCATGTACTTACACCTTGTACTTGCTCATCACCTTTTCGTAGAGTTCGAACTCCTTTGACTTTGCGAACCGCTCGATGACCTCATCCGGCAGATGCTCGAGCAAATCATCAAGTAACTTTAATACTTTCCTCACCTCATCATCCACCGCCTGCAGGGATCTCGCCTCTTTCATCAGCGCCGCCTTTTCCGCCTCCATCTTTCCAAGCTGGGACTCCAGCTCAGCGATGCGCGCCCCCAGTGATTTCACCTTGGCGTCATCTTTTCGGGCATCCTGGTGAAGCCTGAGTGTCTCCTGCTGCACCTCCCGCTGGGCAGCGAGCCATTCCTCCCTTGATTTCTTGGACCTCATCATCGCCTCCCTGACATCGGAGGGATCAAGCACCCATTTCTCACCTTCTGCGGCCGCGTAGGCACCGACATCCCCGGCTGCGAGCATCGCCCGCTCCCGCTTCAGCTCCTCGATCCGCCTCTTTAAATCATCCTCCTTGGCATCGAGCTCGCGCTCCCGCTCCTCGATCCTAACGATGCGGGCTGCCAGCTCCTTCTCCCTCTCCCTCAGCACTGCCTCCTTTCTCTCCAGGCGCAGGCGCTCCCTCTCTCTCTTCCCGAGCTCGCTCCTGAAGGCGTCAAGGCGCTTCTGCAGCTCCTGTTCCTTCGCCTCGATCTCGCGTTTATGCCTGGCGAGGAGCGCCTTGTAGGTGTCATCCAGCTCCACGAGGCTCTTCTCGATCCTCTCGATCTCTGCCTTCTCACGTGAGATCGTGGACATCTGCTGCTCTACCATGGTGCGCTTCTCGATCGCTGCAGGGTCCTTATCAGCGCTCAGGCTGTCCAGCTCCGCTCTCAGCTTCATCAGCTCTTCCTCAGCCTTTGCAAGGCTGGTGTGTCTCGCCCTCAGTGCAGCCTCCAGGGGTTCGGCTATCCTCAGGATGCTCTCCTCGCGCTTCTCGAGTTCCTTCCATTCCTTGACGCTCTCCTCGATCTCCTTGAGCTGCTCCTCCTGCACAGGGGTGGGAGCTTCGACCCCGACCACCTCCCGAAAGACCTCCATCGCCTGCTCTGATGCCGTGATCTCCTCCTCGGTCTCTTCCTCCTCCATCATCCTCTTGCCCCAATCCAGCAACCTCTTGAGGAATTCCTCGTCTTCCGGTGTGCGGAGCTTGGGCTTAGGCTTCACAGCCTTGAACCTCAAACCACAGTTGATGCACTCGGTCGAGAACCTCCTCAGTATCGTTCCGCAGTACGGGCATGCCATCCCCTCGATGTCGCTATCGAAGACCTCCCCGCACTGGGGGCAGCGCTCTGCGCTCGGCTCGACCACGGCGGAGCAGGAGGAGCATACCACGTGCCCTTCCTTCATGTGGGCTCTCTGGGCCATCTGAGATCTCCAGTGTCTTGGGGCTCTCTGCAGACTAAAGGGCGAGGACCCTGTGTCTGTTCCAGCTATCCCCTCGTTGTCTAACGTATCCTGTATGCAATATATAGGCTTTTCTCGCTGGCGGCTATGTGGTATGATCCATGAGCCGGATCGTTTGCACCAAGCTCTGTGCATCCTGCCTGCTGGCAGAACCGTCATACCACACCATCGCTGGCGAGACCATGGGACAAGAAGTTATGGCAGGATCCGAACCTGTGGGATGTTAAACCGTCATACCACACCATCGCTGGCGAGACCATGAAACCCTGAGGATCACAGCCCTGCCCATGAGATGCCTCAGGGTCGAGGGGAAGATGCGGTGCTGGGGCGCAGGAGGACGGGCATCTCCTCGCATGTGGGCGATAGTACCCACATGACCTATCCCACCTTCTCCCACTTCTCCAGCTTCTCTACGCTCGACAGTGTGCTGCCGCGCTTGATCTCCTCCCTCAGGCGGTTCTCGCGCTCCATGACATCCAGGGCTCTGTTCGCGATCTCCACCGCATTTTCCTGTGGAACGACTACCACACCGCTCTCGTCCCCGATGATCCAATCACCAGTGCGGACCACCACCCCACCACACATGATCTCTGCCCCGATCTCGCCGTGCCCCCGGGGCTCCCCCGCATTCGGGACAGCGTGGCGGGAGAAGAGAGGAAAATCCAGGTCAAGGATCGTGTCTATGTCTCTGGCTGCACCGTCGATCACCACACCCTCAATCCCTTTCACCTTGCTGCTCCATGATGCCAGCTCCCCCCATATCGCAGTATGACCAGCGCACGCATCTATGACGATCACATCCCCTTTGGAAGCGCGGTCGATCGCTTCGACAGGCTTTGCCCAGTCCCCGTCCACTGTTCTTACAGTAACGGCGCGACCCACCATCTTCCGTCCCCTGTTAATCCTGGGGACTATCGCACGCATCGCACCCTTGCGGTGCATGGCATCGGAGATGTTCGGGGTGGAGACCCTGAGAAACGCATCCCTGAGCCCCTCCTGGGAATACTTCTTGAACAGCTCCGTGGGGATCGCTGTGCCCTTGGTGATCGCCTCCTTCACGCGCCTCGTGGCATCAGCTACATTCTCGGCTTTGATGATCGCCCCGCCCACGATGACGATCGTTGCCCCGAGCCTTACGATCTCCGGCGCGGTCTCACTGTTGATCCCGCCAGCGGCAGCCACTGGGACCTTGGAGACCTTCGCAACCGCAGCCAGTGCCTCCCTGGGGTCGTGCCCTACCATCTGCTGGTCCACCCCCACATGGACGCAGAGGTAGTCGACCCCTAGCTCCTGCACCTCCTTCGCTCTCGCGACCATGTCCCGGCAGCCCATCAGATCTACCATGATCTTTGCCCCATACTGCCGTGCAGCCTTGACAGCCTCTGTGATCGTGGGATTGCTGGCGATCCCAAGGATGCAAACCACATCTGCGCCAGCCTTGGCAGCGATCTCGGTCTCGAAGCCACCCACGTCGATGCTCTTCATGTCTGCCACTATAGTCCTCGGATGAAAGCGGCGCTTGAGCTCCCGCACCACCTCCATCCCCTCGCTCTTGATGAGGGGTGTGCCTGCCTCCAGCCAGTCCACGCCGCCCTCCACAGCCTCGGCAGCGATCTGCAGCGCACGGTGCGCGTTCATCATGTCCAGTGCAACCTGAAGTATCGGGCGCTCGAACATCGCGTGAATAGATGGGTGTGAAGATAAAAAGGTGTCGGGCTATGCCCAGTAGCTCCTCTCCCAAGGGACGCGCACCGCAGCCTCACGCACCAGTGTGTTCTTATCATAGGCGAGGAACTCAGCGAGGTCAGCAGCCTCCAGCCTGGGCACCCAGAACGCCCCGATGGTGATGGCATACCCCACCGTGGAGGAGGTCTGAAGGGTGCAGCCGACCTTCAGGGGGTAGTCCCGCCAGCGCCAGAATCCGCCAGTGCTGCGAGGGCTCGCGTACTTCCTTTTGCTAATGGCGATCACGATCTCGATCCATGCCTCCATGGGCAGGTGGCGGTGCTCGCGTTCCATGCGCTCGAACTCGTAGTATATGAACTCCAGGTCATCCCTGGACAAGGCGCACCTTCCCCCTGGATGGCTGTGATACCCCCCGATGACCGCGATCTCCCTCAGCCCGGAGAGCGCGTGCATCGCTGCCCTCGCCCTCTGAAACGCCTTGAAGTTTCCATGCGCAACAGAGGAGGGCTTTCTGTCCGCTGTCTGAAGAGGATACGCCATATGAACCACCAGCCCCTTTCTCGTCCTTCCACGTATCTGGCGCTTCCCCTCCTTGCCCATCAGAAACCCGCCGCACTCACGGTTGTATGTCTCGACGGCCGAGGCGCAGAGGCTGAGAAAGCAGCTCGGCTCTATCATCACGTCGTGAAACATCTCACCCCAAAGGCTCAGTGGCGCTTTGCCCAGGCATAGCCGCGGAGCTTCGCGCTCGCTCCGAAACCGCACGAGGCGCAGCGCTTCTTCTGGACATGATACGCGTGTCTGCCGCACCTCCTGCACCTGATGTGGGACCTTTTTGCCCCCATCTTGCCCATCGACGGCGTGCCCTTGCTCATCTCACTCCCTCATCACGGAGAGATGTATATCACGTTGTCCCCGCGCACGATCGAGAGGTCCAGCCTGCGCTTCACTTCCCCCCCCTCGATCTCCTCCACTGCCCTGAGCACGAGGTTCATGTGCGGGTCGTAGCCATCCAGTATGCCACGATAGCTCCTGCCGCCCTTGAGCTCCACCATCACCTGCTTGTTGATGTAGTGGTTGAGCACTGAAAGTGGTTTCACAGTCATTTCGTTCACGGCTCCTGTAGGGGCGAACGGTATTAAATGGTTGCGTCGTGATGTTGATGGAAAGATTTAAATTGCACCACAGGGTTACGCCAGCGGGGGAGCCAAAGATGGCGATGCCTCTCAACTTGTTGGAACGAAGCGTGAACAAGCGCGTGTCAGTCCTCCTAAAGGACGGCAGGATGCTCGAGGGACGGCTCGTCGGGTTCGACGAGTACATGAACATGGTCTTAGAGGAGACCGAGGAAGCGAGGGAGAGCCAGGTCAGACGCCTGGGGACAGTCGTTTTGAGGGGGAACAACCTGGTCAGCATCGTTCCGAGGTAGGGAGGGGCGTCATGCGCCGCCTCTTCGGCACCAACGGGATCCGAGGGATGGTCGGCAGCACGATGACACCCCAGCTCGCTGTGGGCATAGGTGCTGCGTTCGGCACGTTCATAGGTTCTGGGGAATCGATCGCGCTCGGAAGAGACACACGCCCGTCCGGCGAGATGCTCGCGCATGCATTTGCCAGTGGTGCGCTCGGGGCCGGGTGCCATGTGATCGATGTAGGCGTGGTGCCCACTCCAGCGCTTCAATATTTCGTCAGGACTCATCCCGAGATCGAAGGTGGGGTGATCATCACAGCGTCGCACAACCCACCGGAGTTCAACGGCATCAAGTGCGTGGATGGGGTGGGCAGGGAGCTCATCGCAGCGGAGGAGGAAAGGGTGGAGGAGATATACTTCTCGAATCGCTGGCACTTCGCGAGCTGGAAAGAGTGCGGGAGGTATGGGGTGAGGAGCACATTGTGCGAGGAGTATGTGGACAGCGTCCTTGCCCATTTTGAGAGGGAGAGTATAGCCGGCGCAGCACCTTCCGCCGTGCTCGACTGCGCGAGCGGCGCTACATGCTTCACATCGCCCAAGGGGATCGCACGCCTGGGCTGCGCTCTTACCACAATAAATGACCAGCCTGATGGCACGTTCCCCGGGAGAATGCCTGAGCCCACTGAGGAGCACCTGCGCCCCCTGATCGAGCTCTGCAGGCGGGTGCGTCCCGACATCGCAGTTGCCCATGATGGTGATGGAGACAGGACGGTCTTCGTGGACGACAAAGCCAGATATGTGAGCGGGGATGACGCACTGGCGCTCTTAGCCAGGGACGCAGTATCCAGCAGAGGGGGAGGGAAGGTCGTGGTGCCGGTGGACACATCCCTCGTGGTGGAGGACGCAGTCTCGGCAGCAGGGGGCTCCGTGGACTACACCCCCATCGGATCGCCGATCATCACGCGCAGGATGGAAGAGATAGGGGCTGTGCTGGGCGGCGAGGGGAACGGGGGGATGATATTCCCCACACACCAGCCGTGCAGGGACGGGCTGATGTGCGCAGCCTCCATGATACGCCTTCTGGCGATCTCCCAGACCCCTCTGTCAGAGATGGTCGATGCCCTGCCGAAGTTCGCGCTGAGAAGGGCAAGGCTGCGCTGCCCCGAGGACCTCAAGGGTAAGATCATGGAGCGGCTCGATGCAGTGCTGGGCGACAGGGTGATGGTGCGCGTGGACGGGCTGAAGATGATCGATGAAGAGGGATGGGCACTCATACGCCCCTCTGGCACCGAGCCCATCATGAGGATCGTGGTGGAGACGAGAAGCCCGCAGCTCGCGGACGCAAGGATGAAAGAGTACAGAGATATTGTATCGGGCGCTATCGAGGCGAGCGCCCTTTCCAGATAGTCGAGAGTTCGTGGGCGATGATGCCCAGCACATACCCGGCCGCCCCTCCTGCCAAAGATCCTGTGATCGCCCTGACGATGTTCGTGCTCTCGTAGTCCGTGAGGAGCTGGAGCCCCCCATCGATACCCAGGGGGACTAGGGCAACGATCAACCACAGCGGGTTGAGCGGGCGCCGGAACACGAAGTAGAGCAGGAGCCCCAGCGGGAGGGAGGCAAAGACCGCGGTGCAGCGGGCGCAGTACGGCATCTGGTTGCTGTTGAGATAGAAGGAGCGCGAGCTGCGCTGGTGGCAGCTTATCTCCCCTGTCTGGTACACGAAGCGCAGCAGCGGGTTCTCTATTTTGTCGATGACATCGGCATGTTCTGCGCATCCCACCACCCCTTCCTCCCCGAGGTCGATCGTTCCAGGGGGCAGGAGGAGAGGGGCAAAGAGGATGAGCAGCGCCCATCCGAGGGCTATGGAAAAGAGGAGCGTGGAAACCTTGTGCTCGCGCATGTGGCGCACACTTTCTGCAAGCGATCTCGGGAGGCGCACGGAGGATGATATCACCAGCACATAGATAAGGGTGATGCGTGGTCGTCGAAAATTAAGAGTGCTTTACCTGTCCTCTCAGGATGGATGCACCCCGTTTTCGACAAAAGGTAAAATTTATGATAAGCCAGTGTTTTTTCGATGTTGAAGATGTAGGAAAACTTTTGTGGATTGGACGTGGGAAAAAAACTTTAAATAGTTAGAACACATTACCCTT
>JBFMEL010000085.1:0-8602 GCA_040753455.1 Thermoplasmatota archaeon
GGAGAACATCGCGGCCGAGCTGGAGATGAGCAGGTCGCTTGTTCGTGAGTACGTGGCTATCATAGAAGAGCTGGCTAACAAAAAGACGGAGGGAAATGATGATATACGAGCAAGTCAATGACGGGGCAGTAGGGGTCATTTGGCACTATTTCGTATTGCTATCGGTGCTGCATATGAAGTGTATAGCACGCGCTCCGAGGAGGGGCGGTAGGGGTGACTGCTACGTGCTACTGAGTGGTGAGCGTCGCATAGGATGCACACCTCGAAATTCCTAAACTGCCAAATGGCAGAAGTGATGCCATCGTACATTCCTACGGTGTCGAGACCCCGCTCTTATTGCCCCTTTCTATCCCCTCCCCCCTCAATCGCTGTGGTGTAGGCGTCGAGGCGTGCCAGCGCCTCCTCCCCCTCAGGGACGAACTTGAAGAATCGCTCCATTTCATCGAGCAGCTTCTTCCTTCTGTAAGGGGGAAGGATGAGGTAACCCGGGTGTCTCGATAGATCGATGGGGGGGGTGCTGAACTCCTTCTCATCCATGAACCCCGCGCGCCTGAAGAACCTGTCAGCATCGGGGGTCAGGGGCTTCGTGATCATGTAGCCCATCGTCTGCTGCAGCCCTAAGAGCAAGAGGCGGTAGCCGATCCTGCGCCTTCTGTACGTGGGAAGGGATTCTATAGCCCTCAGCACCCAGACTGGAGAACCGTCCCTGGCAGTCTCTCCCCAGGCTTCTATGAAGACCCATGAGATCATCACGCCCCTGTCCACAGCCGCGATGAACACAGGGCGCGGGAACTTCCGCAGCCATATCTTAAAGGTTTTTGCATAGCCTATGATCCCCAGCCCCCTGAAGAACTCGAACCCTGTGCCGGGGGACGCGAGCTCGTCCATGTCGCCGAAGATCGTGAAGCTGGAGATCTCGTTTGGGTCCTCGATCTTGATGTAGCTGTGGGGGCCGCAGCGCCTCAGCTCCCTCAAATGCGCTACCTCGTGGTTACTCGGTGTAGAGCAGCCAGACGCAGTCGTTGTTCCGGAGGATCATGTTCAGCATCGTGTGCGATATCCCTGCCTTGCTCAGGAGGATCGGCAGCCACTCGCCCGGCGCAATCGTTTTGTTGGCACCCGGGGACACCGCAGCTATCTGAGCATACCTGACCACCTTGCCGCCCACCCTGATGCGCTCCGCAGCCGCGTTTCTGAAGGTCTGGTGTATGATGCAGTTGGAATCGCTGGTACCAGGCTTCACAGTGGAATTGTAGTACTCCGCCACCTCGTAGTGTATCTTCGAGAACGAGCCTATGCGCTTGGTGTACTCCGTCCATCCCTTCTCGTAAGGACATGCCGTGGTCACCACGCAGTTCGGCGTTGCCATGAAGATGTTCTCGAAGGTGGAGATGATCGATTCGCCCTTCTCCAAGGACTCCACGAACTCGTCCCATGTATCGTACTCCTCTGAGGGCATGCTGTTCGCGAGCGAGGTAGCCAGGCTGACCAGGTAGTTGTTCATGCCGCTGGCTCCCTGCTTATCAGCGATGTCTTCCAGAAAGAGATATGCGGCGACATCCACGAACGGATTGTCGTCCCTCAGCGCCCTGCGCTGCGCTTCCTTACGGGTGATCTCGGGCATCAGTCCACCTCCTCGCCCTTCAGCCTCGCGCCCTTCATCAGGATCGCATAGACGCATTCGTAGTTCCGCAGCAGGCTTCGAACATACTCTGGGTCAATGCTGATCTTCCGCAGGCTCTCCTCTGCGATCTTTGTCTCTCCGGTGTATCCCCGGTTCGCCAGCTGCAGGCAGTCCAGGGACTGGTCCGCGATCGTGATGCTCTTCGCCACCTCTTCCCTGAAGCGCTGGTGGATCACGCAGAAGTTGCAGACCGCCGTGTTGCGCACGCTGTTGTTGTATTCCTCCGCCACCGCCCTGTCCGCGCTGGGCAGCGAGCCCACGCTGTACCTTATCCGCTCGATCGTGGGCTTGAAGACGCAGACCTTCAGCCCATATATGTAGCCCACCACATCGCCATCCACATCCGTTATCGCCAGGTCTGTTAGAGCGCTCACATCACCCTCGATGGAGAACGCTGTCCTGCCCTCCCTGAGCGCAACGTTGAACGACGGCCAGCCCATGTAGGCTTCCTTTCCCATGCGCTTCGCCAGGCTCTCGCCCACCCTTGCCCAGTACTGTATCGTTCCTTCGACTCCAGCCTTTTCGCTCATGTCCTGGATGAGCGAGACCAGAGACACGTCAAGCATTCTGGTTCACCTCCTCTTCTTTTCGCTCCTCAGCGATCCTCCTGTAGATCGTGCTGTGCCCCCTCGTTTCCACAGCCACCCTCCCCTTATCGATCAGTATCCTCAGGGTTCTCAGCACCTCGGTGTATCTCATCCCTGCCCTCGAAAGCCTGCGCCTCATCTGCGCCAAGGTCACGTCCTCGCCCAGTACACCCAGCACAGCCTCCTCTGCGCTTGTCAGTGTCGTCTCCTCAGGCTCTTGGGGCTCTTCCACCTCTACCTTCTGGGACTCGACCACCCTGTATCTCCTGCCCTTTCCAAAGCGCTGCACCTCGATCATCCCTTTCGCCACCAGGGCATCGAGCGCGCCGTTGACCTCCTCAGGGCTCAGCATCTTGCCTATGCGCTTCATGAGCATCCCAGCACCCGCACCCTCCCCGATCGCGGAGAGCACGAGCTTCTCCCTCTCTTCCAGGGGGTGCCCAACACCCTCTTCCTCAGCAGGTGGAGCGGGCTGCAGCGCGAGCGTCATCTCCATCCGTGCCGTGAGGCGCTGCACCTCCTGGGTCAGCTCTGCCTGCCCCTCTCTGAGCTGCGTGAGCGCAGCTCTGATCTCTTCGAGCGCTTGCACCTCTGCCTTCTGCATCGCCATCTCCTCGAGCTGAGCAAACCTGGCGCTCATCTGCGCTGAGAATGCAGCCACCATGTTCATGACGTTGTCCAGCGTTTTGTCCAGTCTATTGACGTGCTCATGGAGGCGCGTGACCATGTCCACGGCGTACTCCTGGCTCTTGATCTTGATCATCGCACGGAAGCTCTTCGGCTTGTATCCTGGCACATGCACCACTAGGGCAGAGAGGATCTCGTTATAGGTGGTCTGCACCTGCCGCGCAGAGATCAGCCCCTGCTCGATCGATTCCACCAGCCCCCTGGTGACGATCCTTCGTCCATCGAAAGTGAATAACTCACTACCGCTGGTGTTCATCCTCACGTCCTCAAGGGTGCCATCGACGATCCTGGGCACCTCCTGCGTGCCTTTGATCTTCCCTATCTCATGCACGAGGTCCCTGAGTGTTGCTTGATACACGATGTCGAGTATGTTCGGGGGGATCTTTGCCACGTCCATGCTCTCGCCAAAGCCGACCTCGTGCATCACCGCATCCAGCCTGGCATCGAGCTTCTCATGAGCCTTCACCAGTGCTGCGAACCTGCGCATCTCCACCATCTCGTCCAAGGTCTTGGAGAGGCCGGAGAGTTCGAGGTCGGTGCGCTGTGCGGTCCTGTCGAGGCGCTCCAGCGCACCCCTGACATCCTCGGGGATGGAGGGTAGCGCAGCAATCTCCTCCCTCACGACCCTCCGCACATCATCCTCCGAGAGGGAGGGGCGTTCTTCAGGCATCACCGCAGGCGCTGCCTGGGGCGGGGGAATAGTCCCCACCTCGATCCCGGGATGGGGTGCTGCCTTCTCCGGAACGACATCCTTTGTGCCCTGCGAGACCATCCTCATGACCTGGGCATCGCGCTCCATCAAGAACCGCAGCATCTCCCGCCGCTCGGTTTCAAACGCGTCCCTCATCGCCCTCACAAGCCCCACCAGATCGTGCTCGACCCTTGACCCCTGGGCGGTGCAATGCCGCTGGTGCACCTGGAGAGCATGAAGGTCCTTCAGCACCCTGCCGCAGTTCCCGCAGAGCTGCTGGCTCGGGGGTTTAGGTCTCACGTGCGCCGTCCTCGCAGCGCGCTCTTTCCCTCTGTGATGCACCTGCTTCATCTCCACCTCACATGAACGTCTTCAACTTTCTCTCCAGCTCAGGGCCCCAGGTCCTCATGCACTCGTCAGCCACCATGTCGCCCCTCAGCCCCCGCACATGCTGGTTGATCACCATCTCAAGGAAACGCATCCACAGCTCCCTGGTCATGTAGGCGAAGGAGGTGCCCATCTCGTTCAGCGTCAAGGTCACAACCTCGTCCACCTGCCCGATCCCCAGCACCTCTCCCACCTTCTTCTTGAGGAAGTTCAGCACCTCCAGGTTCTTCTTGTATTCCCTCGTCTCCTCGAACTTCTCCACGAAGAGCTGCCGGCTCAGCTTCGTCAGCTCCTCCGCCACCTCGGGCTCGTAGCCCTCCAGCGCCTGCGGGGTCAGCGCCCTCAGCTCGAAGATGTGCTTGACGACCGCGCTGCTCTTCAGCACCCCTCTGATAAGACCATGGGCTTCGGCAATATCCACATCCCGTGCGGCGATCAGCGCCAGGAACGCCTTTGCCCCCACACCGGAGATCATCACAGCGCCCCCGTCGTAATGCTGCAGGCTGATCCTCATGTTCTCGTGCTCCAACTGCCCGCAGAGGTACGGGATGTTCCTCTTCACTATGTTGAGGAGCCTGAACTGCGAGGCAGAGAGCACAGGGGGGATGTAAGAGGCGAAGATCCTGCCGTCCACGCCCATGAAGAAGGCGATGTCTATCCCCAGCCCCTCGCTCATGCGCCGGAGCTCCATCTCTAACAGGTGCTTCAGGAGCGTGACGTCCCTCGCCTCGAGGGTCTTGTCGATCCTCTTCTTGGGCTCGATCATCACCTTCGCCTCACTTCAGACCATAGGAGTCGAAGATCACCTGCAGCGCCTCCTCGGGCGAGTAGTCGTATGTCCATCCCGCCTTCATCTTCTTCAGCCTCTCGATCACATGAGCCGGGGCATTGATGAACTCTGCAGTCTTGATCGCCTCATCGAAGACCTGGTTGTAGTCCTTTCCGCTCTCCACCCTCGGGGCTTCGACAGGGGACGTGCGCACCACTATCCCCGCACCGCGCACGAAGATGTACGGATACAGCCCCTCGCCATGGTGAGTCCCCCTCATCTTTATAATCTTCAGCGTGCGGTTGAACGCCCCGCCGACTGGGTAGTAGTCCAGGCCTATGACCCCATCCGCGAGATAGATAGGCAGGAGCACGTCCTCCCCCACCAGCTCCCCGGGGCGCGAGTGCTCCTCGGCAGTCGCCATCACCACCCCCAGTTCCTTCAGCGTGTAGAACAGCTTGCCGATCAGCTCGCGCTGCAGCAGCTTGTCCTCGGTCGCCCAGATCACCGGGGTCAGGGGGTCTATGGCTACCCTCGTCCTGATGTCGTAGTCGCTCCTTGCCTTCACGAGCTGGGGGAGCTGCTCCTCGATCATCTTCTTGAAGTTCTTCCCCTTCAGGTGAATGAAGAAGATCGATTTCTCGTAGTGCTCCCTCATGTTCCAGCCCATCATCTCCGCCTCTTTCATGATCTGCTCGGGCGACTCCTCCAGCGTCACGTAGAGCCCCTGCTCGCCGTTCTCGACGCCCTGCATCAAGAACTGGATCGTGAAGGTCGTCTTCCCAGTACCGCTGGAGCCGACGACCACGATCGCGGTCTTGTCCCTCACTCCGCCCTCGATCAGTTGATCGAGCCCGTATATTCCCGTCTTGATCCGTTCCATATCTCTACCCTCCTTCATCGTCTTCCGTGTGGATCATCTGTTTCGACAGCAGCTCGGCGAAGCTCTTGCTGCTCTTCGCCTTTTGAACGAGGTTCACCACATCCTCCTCCTTCACCTCGTATATCGGCTCGCTCTCTGCAGTCTCCGTGAACGCCTCGGCGAACGACATCGAGGCTGCGATGGCGCCCGATATCTCGGACATGCGGTGCCACGGAGGTGGGAAATCCTCCTCCTCGATCGGAAAGTTTTGTGCGTACCGGCAGTATGTCTCCCCGATCTCCGTGAGCGCGCCCCTCGGGTTCAAGATGTGATACCTCCTCAGCACCCCGGTACGATAGTCCATCTCCTCTTCTGAGAGCCCCAGGTCCCCGCCCACTGCCTTTATGGACGCATCGCCCTCCACCATCCTCGTGATCATCGCCCTGTCCGTCTTGTCTAAGGCGAACTGGTAAACAGAAAGGGGCTGCATCGAGACCGCAAACTCGCACCATCCATCCCCCTTGTTCATGCACTTCGTCTCCTCCACCTCTGACGGGATCCCCATGTCCTTAGTGAAGAACTGTGTCAGGGTGTCCGCGGTCACGTAGCATGTCACCCTCCCTTGCACATTGGGGTAAAGCCTGCATATCGGGCAGTGCTCCACCTTGAAGCCATAATTAAAGATATCTACCCCGGCGATCTCCATGGTGCCCAGCCCGATCTGCTCGAATAATGCCCTCAGATACTGATACAGGGGCGTGTTCATCGCCTCGTCTGGTGTGGAGCAGGTCAGGAGCATCCTCACCTCCCTCCTAGGGACCTTGCTCTTCGCGATCGCCGCAGTGACCGCCCCCTCGATCCTCGTGAGCTTCCCCAGCACCGCCAGCGCCTCTGCGAATCCGCCGGTACGTGAGAGTTCAGCCATTTACCTTACCCTCTCTATAAGGCGTCTCTCCTCAGGTCTCAGGAGGGATAAGCCCTTGTCCGTCACACGCCCATCGCTGCTGATGAGCCCCTGCTCCCGCGATCTCGCCACCAGCCCACCAACATCCTCCTTCCCCTTCCCCATGAGCTTTCCAAGGATCTCTATGTCATGAACCCCCACCGCCCAGAACTTCAGCAGTGCCTCCACGCCGTTCATCGCCCCCTTCCCCCCTATGTACGGGAGAAGGAAGTGCCTCAGCGCAAGGAGGCGTTCCGCCCTCTGCCCCGTGACGACAACGTCAAGCGAGGGCACACTGAACCTCAGCTGCAGCGGGCTCTCGTTGATCACATTCACCTTCTGCAGGTCCGCGATCGGAATCTCGTACCACGCACCCCCCTCGTTCAAGAAAAGGCCGCTCAGCGACAGGTAGAGGTCCCCATCCCTCCAGACTATGCTGAGGCTCAGCTCCCTGTCCCCGTTCTCCTGTATCGCGAACTGCACATCCGCGTACTTCTGCGCCTTCATTCGCATCCCTTCTCGTTTTCGGTGGGGAACCCTATTACACTCCTGGTTTAAATAGATTTCGCGAAAAACGCCCCGAAAGATATTATGGTCTAATTTGTAAAATAGTTAGCCAGTATCTCCAATCAATATTTATGGTGTAAAACGTAAAATGTCCTTATCGCTCGATGACGATCCTCAGCTCGTCGGCAGCCCCTTTGGGGAGCAGCTTTCGCCCTCTCGGCTCCAGGTGGACCAAGCCACACTCCTCCAGCGCCCTCAGATCGTCGTATACGTTCTTGTAATTGCGCTTGGCAACGGTTGCGAGCTGTGTCACAGAAGCCACATCCTGTTTTTTGATCAGTTCAAGGAGCTCCAGGCGCTTGGGGGATAGCTTTGCCACGGCATCAGAGCCCTCGAACAGCACGCGCTGCTCCACCTCCACCCCCTGGAGGACGAGGGACTGCCACAGCATCAGGTCGTCTATCAGGTCGGGGGCGCTGCATTTCCCTATCGAGATCTTATGGGCGAGGCTCTCGATGGAGGAGTAAGCAGCAGCGAGCCTCTCGATCTCGATCCGGATATCATGGGGGGTGTAGCGCTTCAGCACTTCGATGCGCATCGTATCGCCTCAGAGCTGCGTCAGGTCCATCGCAGGCAGGTTGCGCCTGAAGATCCTCACGAGTTTCACCACCTCTTCTAGCTCCTTCTCGCCGCATGCCCTCTGCTCGATGAGCGCTCCGTTTTCGTCGTAGCGATCCACGTGGGGCTGCCGCTCCCAATTGTCCCATCGCACGCAGGGGGTCCATCCCCCTTTGGTTCTGACCATGTACGTATAGCTGTAGAATCGCCTTTTCTGTGCCTCGCGCACTTCGAGCGCACGCAGGTACTCTGACTTGTGGATCCATATCTTGTGAATGGAGACTGAGTACACACCTCGAAATCCACGCGCTCGTAGATAAAGGTGACTGTAGTCATAGCGCCGCCCCTTGTCCTTGACCCACTCGCCTCAATACAATAAAGAGCTGCAAGAAAGGGGAATTTGCCCCAGAGCACCCACGAGCCAGCATAGTAGATGGGCGCAGAGCTAGCAGTAACTAGCAAATGGGGGATATCCGATCCACCCATTGGGTATGGGAGTACGCCAACAACGGAAATCAGATTGCGCAGACCGTTCTCAACGGGATAATATGCCCATACTACTCCTATTATTACGAGAACCGCCTGACGAACGTCAGGCTGAACCCTGACAACCCGAGCGACATGAACGTGAGCTACGCCTATCTCCCCAACGGCGACATGATAACCCTAAAGCACGACAAATTCCGTAATCGGTCCCATATGAAAGTAGGTGAAGTCATAATGCCATGGTGTTCGAGGATTGTGTAGGTTCATGACATTTGTCCCCTTCCCAAACGGAAGGGTGACGCTTGATGGACAAACGAGAAATTCGGCTGAAGGCAATACAGCTTAGAGTACGAGCCCACTGGTCCTACTCACAGATCCAGA
>JBFMEL010000086.1:0-8399 GCA_040753455.1 Thermoplasmatota archaeon
TTAAGAAGACAACAATGTACATAACTGGACTTTATTATTATGTAAAGCCATCGATAAAATGACAGATCTCTAAACAGAAAGGCAGTTATGGAGAAACGGACAATTTTTTCCGCAAAAGTTCTATCCCTTCTTGGGGTCGTGGCAATTCTACTCATACTATTAATCGGATTTCTATTAAGTCCGGATGTCTTACCCGGTTGGTCGAGATGTTACACATTCGGGGACAGGGGCATGTTAAACTATCCCATCACGCTTGTTAGTACATCGAACGACCATGTTTACGCTGTGTGGGATTCTGACATTGGTTTCTACTATGCGAAAATTGAGAATGGAAGCGTCGTAAAAAGGGCTCTGATTAGAGATGCTGATGGGTCCAGGATTGACAATTTCCATGAGCGGTACGGGGCTGTTGTGAATTTGAATAATTCATTGGTCGTGATATCACCCACATCTACTGAGAGCATAAGTTTTACCGAGTCGCCTCTGATGCTGTACACACAGATAGACGAAGATGGCAACCAAACAAAAAAGGTTTTTTATGCAGATACCCCATTTATTTCGTCATCGCTGGCGGGAGTCGCTGTTGATGAAAATAATATGGTTCACATTTGTCACATTCTTCGCCCTGACTACTCGTCACCCCTGGAGCTTTCGTACATGGTGGTCGACGGAGATACACTCGCCCTCATTAGGAGAAGCACTATATCGTTAAATGGATTTGAGTTGCAAACTCCTAAATTGCTAATACTGAATGAGATCCCTTGTCTTTTCATTATCTCCGGGGAGAAAGTCCGGTATCTTCCTTTAAACCAAAATTCCACACCCGAGATGATAATTTTAAATCAATCCCTCAGTTATTATTACTATCATGACATTTGCATGGGTCCAGAGGATGATTTTTATGTCTTGGGCATATTAGATGACGGTAGTTCCCAGTTAACTTTGACGAAAGTATCCATTAATGGCTCCATTTTGTGGACTCAGAGGATTGGAAATCCGATTGATTCATCTAGAGGGGCTCTGGCTGTAGACAACCAAGGGCAGGTACATATAGTGTGGGAAGACTCTCCGATTATTAGGTACTCATGTGTAAACGGTACGAGTGGTAAAATATTGATCGATGGGATCAATCTCACTCCAAAATCACGTTGGGGGTTTTTCTCATTATCCCCTTCCCTTGTTGTTGACACCAAGGGATATGTTCACGTTGGGTGGGTTGAAGTGACAGTAGGTTGTTTTCACCAGGATCAAGGATATGTCCACTATCGCACCACAGCCCAACCCAACGACTATAGTGATTTGATGTTCTCACACTATTTTGGACTTGGCAGTATTGTATTGGCAGAAGTAATAATCCTCACTGTGTTGCACATTTACCGTAAGAGAAAATTAAATCGTCCCTTCACCTGATACCCGGATTCCCATTATTTACGGCATCATCCCGAAAGTGGTGATAGGGGGTACGGTAAAGAGATTTGTCTCTTTAGATAAATTAAGATCAGAGCAGGGGGCTGTTGTGATTCAGGCATGCCTGCGCCATCTCGTCAGGCCAGATGCTCGCCTGGACCTCACCGATGTGCACTTTTCTCAGGAAGAGCATGCACAGCCTCGACTGCCCGATACCTCCTCCGATGCACATGGGCAGCTCCTCGTGCATGAGCCTCTGATGGAAATACAACCGTGTCTTGTGAAGCTCGTTCTTAATCTTCAACTGTGTCAACAGCGACTCCTTGTCAACCCGGATCCCCAGCGAGGAGAGTTCCATTGCACACCCCAGCGTGGGATACCAGACGAGGATGTCGCCGTTTAGCCCTCTTCTCCCCTGTGCGGTCTCTGTGATCCAGTCGTCGTAGTCCGCCGCTCTTCCGTCATGTGGGCATCCGTTCCTCAGCGGTGCGCCGATGCCGATGAGGAATGCCGCGCCCTTCTTCTCGCATACAGCGTTCTCCCGCTCGCTCGGTGTGAGGTCAGGGTACATATCTTCCAGATCCTCGCTGTGGATGAATTGGATCTCTTCGGGGAGGTATGCCTTCGGCATTTGGTCGTATCTCTTGCACACACTCTTTTCCATTTCCTTGATGACCTGATATATCTTCCCGACCATCCGCTTGAGAAAGGGGATGTTCTTTTCCTCCCTGGCGATGACCATCTCCCAGTCCCACTGGTCAACGTAGATCGAATGAAGGTTGTCCAGCCTCTCATCAGGTCTTATGGCGTTCATGTCTGTGTAGAGTCCTTCCCCATGCTTGAACCCGTAATCCGCGAGCGCCAGGCGCTTCCATTTTGCGAGGGACTGCACGATCTCCCCGTGATCGTTTGTGGCTTTCATCAAGAACCTCACAGGACGCTCCACACCTGTCAGAGTATCGTTGACCCCGGTCCTGCTCGCGACCACGATCGGCGCAGAGACCCTCTGGAGGTTCAATTCCCTGGCTAGGCGGCATTCGAACGTGTCCTTGATGAACTTTATTGCGTACTCCGTCTCCCTCACGTTCAGATGGGGTTCGTATCCCTCAGGGATCAGCACGCCGCCGATGGATCTCATTTGACTCATGATAGCGTGCACATCGCATCGAGTAGATAAAAATTGGGTAGTGTGCCAAATTACATCGCATAATAGCATCTGGAATTGTTTGCAGCTGCCAGGAGATATTAAGCGGCCAGAGACACTACCAGAAATTGAGGCTTGTCGAGGCTGTCGATTTTTCAGGGGATCAACCATGTCACAATGAATCGTTGATCCTGATCCACAATAGGTGGTGCCCTCCGCATTGCAATTCATCGCTCACTCCTGGATCCTTGCAGGGTGATCACGTGCTTCTCCACCATGTGATGGGGGTGATAGCTCATCTTGTTCTTCCTCAGCCCCTGGATGCCGAGGTCCTGCTCCCTGTTGACCCAATCATAACTGCTTAGGGCATGGGCTGCGAACTCCCGGTTGATGTACTGGTATGCCCCTGTGACAAAGGGGTCTGCCTTCTCGAAGTGCGTGACAGCCATCCCGTCCCTCAGGTGCTCGGCGATCGTGAGGGCGCATATCTTCCTGTCTGCGAGCGCCACGCCACCAAACAGGTCCAAGGCTCTGAGGTTCTCCAGGGCGCAGAGGATCGCATCCTTCTCGAACCGCAGGCTCTCGTGCTCTTCGCAGTCCATCTGTTTGCACCATTCCTCAGCCAAGCGCTTGCACTCCTCGATGTGCTCCTCGCTCATTGCGCGGTACTCAGCTCTGGCGCTCTCCTCGAACCTCCGGACGTCCTTGCGCCGTCTGTGGTACTTCGTGCCCTCGAGATGCGCGAGGTCCTCCACGCGGTAAACATAGTCCCAGTTGTCCCTGTCGGGCTCTGCACTGAAGCCATGCTCCCTGAGGGCGTTGAGCAGCGGCTCCGTCACACCAGCTATATGCGTGCAGCCGTCCGCGAAGAGGCGCTCGACGGCCATGACCTTGTCCCCATCGCCGATCGGGGGGCCATAGCACATTGTGTTGTTCGGTAACCTAACCTTGAGTATCAAAAGGCTGCCCATGATGGAGCCAAAGGGGTGGTAGCCACTGCGCCAGCAGTAGATGCTGCCGAAGCTCAGCTCTGAGACCTCGGGCTGCTCCCTCCTCAGGTACTGGAGGATCTCTGCTCTGTGGCAGAGACCCAGGGGTGCGAATTTAGGGTAGGGGGGTATGGGATCTCTCGGCATCTTTATGGCTCCGGGCTCACGAGCGCAGCAGGGACCTCAGCCACAGCCCGACGGCTATCACTGCCGCGCCACCGACTATCAGCACCAGGGAGCAGACTGTCCATATATCGATCACGATGATCTTCTGGTTGTCGAGGAGCCACAGCACCCCTACCAGTATCACCACAGTGCCTGCAAATACCGCGCCGTACCAGACGATGTTAGCGCCCCTGTCGATCTTTTCCTCGATCTCCATGGTGAGGGGAATGGGTAGGGTGGTTTTAATGGTTTGGGGGTCTGAAAAAATAGGGCGTGTTGGAGCCTCTGAGGCGCTCTAGCCACGTATATCGCTCGAAAGATGGATACAGGGTGGTATGAACTACCTCACGCTCATGACCACGACATCCTTGATCGCCTTCATCTCGCTGAACGGAAGGACCAATCTGCCCTGCGCATCCGTTCTGTACAAGCGGGTCTCGATCTCCTCTGCTGGGATGACCAGGACGTGATGCACGTCCCCTGTCTTTGTGTCCACGACGAAGTTGTCGATCATTCCGAGGATCTGGCCGTCGTTGGTCATGACCGTCTTTCCCCTCAGCTCAGTGGCGAACTTCTTCAATCAGATCACCTCACGCGTATCCGCCGGGCGGGACCTTTCGCTCCCTCGGCGCGCTGCGCTCGATCTGCTCCTTAATGCTCTTGTAATATTTGATGATTTCCTCGGTGGCAGATGGAGTGATCAATTTTAAAGCCTCCTCGAAGTGCTCCATCGTGACCTCGCTGGCCTCGATCTCCCTCCGAAGGGCGATCATCGCCGCCTCCCTGCACAGGCCTTCGAGGTCAGCGCCGACGAACATCTCTGTCCGATCTGCCAGTGCTTCGAGGTTCACATCCTTGAGCGGCATGGAGCGCGTGTGAACCTTCAGGATCTTCAGTCTCGTCTCCCTGTCTGGAACGTCCACAAGCACCATCTGATCGAACCTGCCGGGGCGCAGGAGCCCTGGGTCTATGATGTCGGGACGGTTCGTGGCTCCGAGGACCACCACGCCCTCCAGGGATTCCAGGCCATCGATGGAGGTGAGGAGCTGGTTCACCACACGCTCTGTCACCCCTGAGTCATGAGCGGAGCCGCGCATGGGTGCGATGGCGTCCAGCTCGTCCAGGAAGACTATGCAGGGCGATACCTGCTTCGCCTTCTTGAAGATCATGCGCACCGCCTTCTCGCTCTCGCCCACCCACTTGGACATCACCTCAGGCCCCTTGATCGAGATGAAGTTTGCCTGCGATTCGTTTGCCACAGCTTTAGCCAGCAGGGTCTTGCCAGTGCCGGGGGCACCGTAGAGCAGGATCCCCCTGGGGGGACGTATGCCCATCCTCTCGAAGGCATCGGGGTCCTTCAGCGGCATCTCGACAGCCTCGCGCAGCGTCCTTCTCGCATCTTCCAGTCCACCTATGTCCTCCCATCTCACGCGGGGCACCTCGACCATCACCTCGCGCATGGCGCTCGGCTCCACGTCCTTCAGCGCCTCCTTGAAGTCCTCCTTGGTGACCTCCATCCTCGCCAGGACCTCCGTGGGTATCGGCTGGTCAAGGTCTATCTCGGGCAGGTAGCGCCTGAGGGCGCGCATCGCAGCCTCCCTCGCAAGCGCCGCGAGGTCCGCGCCCACGAAGCCATAGGTGACCTCTGCGAAGTCCTCCAGGATCTCCTCCCTGCCCCGCTCCCCCCCTGCGATCGGCATCCCCCTCGTGTGGATCTGGAGGATCTCCTTCCTGCCCTCTCGATCCGGCGCACCGATATCGATCTCCCTGTCGAAGCGCCCGGGGCGCCTGAGAGCCGGGTCTATGGCGTCCTCGCGGTTCGTCGCTCCGATCACTATCACATTTCCCCGCGTGGAAAGCCCGTCCATCAGCGTGAGGAGCTGGGCAACCACACGGCGTTCCACCTCGCCCTGCACTTCATCCCTTCTAGGGGCGATGGAATCCAGCTCGTCTATGAAGATGATGGAGGGTGCGTTCTGCTCCGCCTCGCTGAACTTCTCCCTCAGCTTCTCCTCGCTCTGTCCGTAGTACTTGGAGATGATCTCCGGACCCTGGATCGAATAGAAGTTAGCCCCCGCCTCATTCGCCACCGCCTTTGCTATTAGGGTCTTGCCAGTACCTGGAGGACCGTAGAGCAGCACCCCCTTGGGGGGATCGATCCCCATCCTCTGGAAGAGCTCCGGATGCTTCAGCGGGAGTTCGATCATCTCCCTCACGCGCTGCAGCTCCTCTCTCAATCCCCCTATGTCCTCGTAAGTGACTGTGGGGGCGAGCGTCTCCTCCTCCGACACCGGCTCCTCGCGCACCTGCACATCCGTCTCCTCGCCGATGTAGACGATCCCCTTGGGTGATGTCTGCATGACCATGAACGGGAGAGCGCCGCCCATCAGCGCGATCCCAGGGATGATCACCGAGTCCCCCTTGACCAGCGGGCGCTTTGCCAGCCCACGCTTTATGAACGCTTCGATCCCCTCACCGAAGCTGACGCGCCTGTTCCCTACGAGCATCGGTGCGATGGCCACCTTTGATGCCAGTGTCATCTCTGCCCTGCGCACCTCCACCTTATCCCCTATGGAGACCCCTGCGTTGCGCCTCACCAGGCCATCGATCCTGACGATCCCCTTCCCCTCGTCCTCGCTCATGGTCCTGAAGGTCTTGGCAGCGGTGCTCTTACTGCCGATGATCTCGATGACCTCTCCGACCTCGATCCCGAGCGCCAGCCTGGTCTTCGTGTCGATGCGCGCGCGCCCCAGGCTCACGTCCGACTGGGTGGCTTCAGCCACCTTCAGGGTAACGCTTTTCTCTGCCATGGTATCCAACGTGAAATTATGATTCGTTATTAAATCTTTGTCCCTGGCGCTATGCTCCATGCACCGACTGCGCGGACGGTACAAAGAGGTGGATTTACCAGGGCACGAGGATGCAGAGGCGCTCAGGGACGGAACCAGCCAAGCCTCGCAAAGGATTAAGAACGACGGCGGGATGAAGGGTTGGAGGACACACGATGCTAGCGATGAAGGTGCAGCAGAAGGACGGAACGTTCTACATGACAAACTACAGGGCTCCGGAGATCCTCCGCAGGGTGCGGTTCCAGAGCAGACATTACGACGAAGGCTATGAGGAGCGCATGCCTCGCCACGACGAGGAGGAGATCGCCAGTTTCATCCGGAGCGTGGAGAGAAAGGAAGGAGCGTTCCAGCGCCGCCCGATGGCCCGCAAGATACAGCAGATCATGAACTTCTACGAGCACTCGGAGTCCCAGCCGATGATCCCGGGGCCTGTCCTGCTGTACACCAGCGAGACGCTGAGATTCGAACCGATAGGAGCATACGAGAGGATGGGAAACCTTCTCGAACCTGCATCGCCATTCATCATCATCGACGGACAGCACAGACTGGCTGGACTCAAGTTGTACCAGGAGAAGCACCCCGATGAGGCGGAGCGCGTGGAGGTTCCCACAATAATATTCGATGGACACCAGGAGGACTTCGCAGCCGAGATGTTCGTAATCATCAATTCCACGCACACCAAGATCAACAAATCGCATCTCGTTGACCTCATGGAGCGCGTGACCTACGGCACCTCGCCCGAGAAGAAGTGGGCTGCATGGATCGTCTCCAGGCTTTACGAGGACGAGCGCTCCCCATTGAGATACAAGATTAACAAACTCGGCGGGCGTAGCCGTCAGGAGAAATGGATACTGCAATCTGAACTGTTCAACGAGGTGTACCGCCTCGTGGACCCGCGCAAGCAGGAGCCAGCCGAGGGATCTCTCCACAGGTACTTTGCGTCCGAGTTCAAGTGGGACAGACGTGGCTCCGCCCCGGAGATATTCATCGCCTACCTGAAGGCAGCCAAATCTGCATTCGGCGACGCCTGGGGTGACAAGAATTACATGGTCACGACCTCGGTGACGATCAAGGCGCTCGTGAGGGCGCTGGGCGACCTCCTGCAGGACCCAGAGGTGCGAAAGGCACTGCGCGAAGAGATATGCCATGACGCGTTCTCGAAGCGCATTGCCGTGTGGAAGGAGATGATCCCAGAGTTCCGCCGCGAGGGGTTCTACGAGCGCTTCGCCGCGAAGGGACAGGTCGAGAGGGTGCGCAGGATACATAACGAGCTGGTGCGAAGGCTGGGGAGGATGCGCCCACAATGAAGTTTGAGATGGACCGCAGCAGGATTACGATAGACAACGAGATCTGTGAGCTCAGGCGGCATATCCGCAAGAGGAGACTCCGCGACCGCGTCGCAGGAGCACTGCGCGCCAGACGCTTCACTGCCGAGGAGACCATGAAGATGGGCTTCGGACTGTGCGATTTCGCGAGGCGCTTCAAGGAGGAACTGAAGGATGCGTAGCATGGAGGAGATGTTAAAGCTGGCATGCACATATCTAAACGAACGCGGTGTGGAGTACGTCGTGGTCGGCGGAATCGCGGTGATCGCATACGGAGAGCCCAGAACCACAGCGGATGCGGATATCCTCATCCAGATGGGGATCGGTGGTATGAGGGATTTCGCTAAGTACCTCGACGCCAACGGCTTCTTCTCCGACCCCAACGACATCGAGGATGCCATGCGCGAGCGCACCCACTTCTCTGCTGTGGACAGAGAGTCCCTGTTCAGACTCGACATCAAGGGCGTGTACGGGGAGATGGATCGCCGTACGATGGCGAGAAGGAAGCCTAAGGACTTCG
>JBFMEL010000087.1:0-8371 GCA_040753455.1 Thermoplasmatota archaeon
TCGGGATCTCCACCTCGTTTCCTCCCCTTATCACAGACGCCATCTTCGGCTTGAGGTCGAGGAGCTTCCTGACGGCGGCTGAGCTTCTCCTCTTTAGCACATCCTCCATGTACTTGCCCAGCAGGACGAAGGCTATGATCACCGCCGCCACGTCGAAATACACCTCCCCCTCCACCCCAGGCAGGATGTCCACAGATGCGACGAACTGATCCAGCACTATGACTGCGCTGTAGAGGTATGCGGCTAGTGTACCTATCGTTATCAGGAGGTCCATGTTGGCGCTCCTGTACTTGAGCGCCTTCGCGGCACCCACGAAGAACCCCTTACCCCCGATGAAAATGATCGGCGTCGTGAGGATGAACAGCCATACCCCGCCTGTGAACCAAGGCAGGAAATCGAACGGAACCCAGGTAACAACAGTAACGCCGGCAGCCAGCCCGAGGAATATCGCGAGCCTCAAAACGCCGAGCAGCACCACCCCCCCTACCGCGATGCTCACACGTTTCTTCATCTCCCTCAGTTCCCTCTCAGGGTCCTCGAAACTCCTCGCGCACGCCTCGGTGCAGAAGTAGTAGCTTCGACCCCCAATGACCCTCGTGATCGACCTCCTCTTGTCCACCCTCATGCCGCAGATTGGGTCTATCGCCACGTACTTCTCCGCGATCTCTGCCTCCTGAGGCATCTCCCTGTGCATCGCTTTCTTGCCAATGGTATGATCCGGTCCCTCAGCGCTCTTCTGGAAGGCGGCGGCACACGCCTCGGAGCAGAAGTAGTAAGTGCTGCCGCTGAGAATTCGCCTGACGCCGGTCGCCCTGTACACACTCATGCCGCAGATCGGATCAATGGCTATGCTCTCATCCCCAGCATCCGAAGGGATCTGTGGGACAGCAGGGGCGCTCTCGAACGCCTCGTATCCCATCCCTCTGATGACAGCCAGGATCTTTTCGACGTTCAGCCTCGCTGGATCGTATTTGACGAGCACTGTCCCGTCCGCCTGATTCACGCCCGCGAAGGCGACACCGTCCAGATCCCTCAGTGCGCCCTCGATCCCCCTCGCGCACGATGCACAGGTCATCCCTCTCACGTGTAGCTTCACGGTTACCAGGCTGTTGCTCGCCATGCAGTATCCCATCCTGAGATTTCCTTGCCTGCGGATATATTTTGTCCCTTGCCGCCCTCTGCTCTGTTCAGGCACAAAGGGATAGGGCGCCAGTCTTCGAGGTCGAGTGGTTCGTCCCCTTCCTCCCTGAGCATTATGGCAATGAGCTGCCCTGGATCATACTCGATGATGAGCGTTCTGGTTACGTGGCTCACGCCCCGGATCCATCCCTTCGTGCGCTCATGGCCCCACGTGCATCATGGGCCAGTATTCGTCGTATGCCTCGTACCTCAATGCATGCTCCCGCTCGATCTCCAGCAGTCTGTAGTGGCTCCATTCCATGCTGGAGAAATACTCCAGCGTGGCTGCGATCTCAGGATCCTTGCCCATCTGGTGCGCAAAGGCATGATAGAAGTCGCGCGCTCCCTTTTCTGCTTCCATCGCGCTTCCTATCACTTCGCTCAGCTTAATCCCTTTCTCCCATATCCTGATAACCGGTAGGGGGATCGGGGACTTTTTCGGGAGGGAGATCTGTCTCTCTGGAAACCTTTTCTTGCACATATCCCAGAGAAACTCCCTGTGTCTGTCCTCCTCGCCCGAGAGAAACCTCAGCCTCTCCCTCAGGAAGGCGTTCTTCACGCCGTTAGCAAGATCGGCATATGCATCTCGGCTCTCCACCTCGCTCTTTATCGCCGCAAGGAAGATCTCCTCCAGGGTGTAATTCTGCAGGTTCATGGTCTTTCCTCGCACATCATCAAATCTGGAGAGCCAGGCTGCTGCTCCACAGTCCATGGATGTTGCAGTATGACGACGCTATCAACGTACCCGGGCTTGCGGTCTTGAACCCGCACACGATCGCTGGCTCTGTGTAAACAGTGCTGGTGTTCGGTCCCCGGATGGAAGCCCCATGTGCTGTGAAATCGAATCTCCCTATCATGTAGGGGAACTTCTCGCCCTGGGGCAGGAAGTACAGCTCGATCCATGCTATGTGGTGCTCCGATGTGTTGGGGTGCGGTATCTCCTTGCCCACGCTCACCCTGACCTCGACAGGCGCGTCTCTTTTCAACGCGCCATGAAGCTCGATCACCGGCACGTGCTTCTCCTTCTTCCAGTCCGCTGCCTGGAAGATCTCTTTTATCTCGGTCGTGTCATCACCTCTGGTTTTCCTTCCTCATCCCTGTTTCTTTGCAGTCTGGAGTTTCATGGGTTCACCACAGCAGACCAGAACTCCTCCCCCGACTGCCAGCACCTTCACAACGTTCCCGCATATCTCGCACCTGTACACCTCGCCTGCCTTCGTCATTCCCTTCCTCCTTCACTTCATCTGCATGTCGCATTTGCATTCGCTTCCCATCTACCTCACCGCCGTCTCTTGGATTATCCTCAGGTCATCATGCCTCTTCGCTATCTCCTCTGCAAGGATCTCCATCCTCTTCAGGTCCTCGCTCCCGGGCAGCCCCTTGACGATCACGGGCTCGAAGAGCTCTGCGCTCAGGCTCCCCACGATCCCCTTCAGGTCCTCCAGCATCCTGGAACCCCACCCATAGGAGCCCACGATCCCTAGAAACCGCAGCTTCGGCTTCAGCGCCCTAACAAGGTATGCGGCATATAATGCAGAGGGATGAGGACCTCCGAGCACTGCAGGTGCGGCTATGACCAGCGTGGCGCAGTCCACTAAGGACTTTGCCAGCTCTCCTATGTCCGTGACCGTGAGATCGAACAGCCTCACCCCCACTCCCCTCGTCATTAAGGCGCTGGTAAGATGCTCTGCCATTACCTTGGTGCTGCCGTGCATCGAAACATATGCGACCACCACTTCGTTTTTCACAGCATCCCCTGCCCAATCCTCGTATGCCTTGAGGATGAACTCCGGCCTGTTGTAGATAGGCCCGTGGCTCGGGGCGATGATATCAAACTCCATCCCTCTGATGAGGGCGAGATGCTTCTGAATGTGGGTTCTGAACGGCATCATGATCTCCGCGTAGTACCTCTTCGCTGCCTCGAACACCGTCGGCTCATCCGTGGCATAGAGATCGCTGGTAGCCAGATGAGCCCCGAGGAAGTCGCAGGTGAAGAGGATCTTGTCCTCCCTCAGATAGGTGAACATCGTCTCCGGCCAGTGCACCCAGGGGGCATAGAGAAACTCCAGGGTTCTGCCGCCCAAGTGGAGGATATCCCTATCGTTCACGATCATGAATCGGTCCTCCGGGATGTGCAGCAGGTGCCTCAGCATCTCCATGCACCTATGGTTGGTGACAACACTAGCACCTGGGTACATCTCAAGGACCTTGGGGATCGCTCCTGAGTGATCCTGCTCCGCATGGTTCGCCACCACGTAGTCTATATTCTTGACCTTCAGCGCATCAAGGTTTGCGACCAACTCGCGCTCCGTCCTGGGATCTACGGCATCAATCAGCGCATTCTTCTCCTTCCCCTCTACTAGGTAGGAGTTGTAGCTGGTCCCATCAGGCAGGGGGATGATCTCGTCGAAGAGCCTTCTGTGCCAGTCTATAGCCCCTACCCAAGTCACACCGGGTCTCAGGGTTCTTGGGGGCATCCTCACTCCACCTTCTCGAACTGATCCTTGCCAGCACCGCAGACAGGGCATACCCAGTCAGGGGGCAGATCCTCGAACGGCGTGCCGGACGCCACACCACCTTCTGCATCCCCCTCTATGGGATCGTAGATATACCCGCAGACCATGCAGCGGTGCTTGTCCATCATCGGCACCTCTGCCTCCCTTATTGCCCACAGGGATATTATAAGTTTCCCCAAACCCCTCCAAATCATTAGGATGAGCTGCGCGCATGGATGAAACATCCTCTGTGGTGCTGCTGCTGCTAAACGTGACCCGTGGTCATCCATCGCTGCAAGGTCTTTTCGGCTCAGGATATTATTATATATAACATCCGTATTCGCCCTTCAAAAAACAGGGTGCCATCATGGAAGAGTCGCTGTGTCACGTGGAGTTCTTGAAAGCACCTACGACCTACATCGCCAAGGTGCAGAGCGCTCTCGGGGGGCTCAGAGAGTACCGCAGCGCATCGCTCGAAGAGGTGCTGGAGCAGGTGATCATCGACCTCCAGGAAGAGTTCGAATCGCTGGTCTAGCGCAGGACGAGCCCGCCGTCCGCCATCACTGTTTTTCTAGCCCCGCTCACATAGCTGAGCTCGATCGTTGGTCTCTTCACCAACCCATCTAGATGTATCATCGCCTTGGCATCCTCGTCGTAGTTCGAGCCGATGGCTATGTGGCACGTGGAATAGACCTTCTCGTCCTCCAGCATGTTCCCCACGATGCGCGCTGCGCGGTTCAGGCCTATCCCCAGCTCCCCTATGTTTCTGGCGTTCCTCACATACTCCTCCACGTGCTCGGCGGGCAGTTTCCCTTCCTTCCCCAGCTTCACCGGGCTTCGTTCCCCCCGCTCGATCGCCTCACCCAGCAGCGATGCCTCCTCCCCTCCATTGATCTCCGTGACGAACCCCCCCTCCACCTTCACTGTGATTGGCTCTTTGATCACTACGTCCCCTTCTGTGACGGACACGCTCCCATCGAAGACTATGAGCCCCTCGGAGGCGCCCAGTGCTGGAGAGATGTAGACCTCACCTGCAGGGAGGTTTCCACCCGTGCCTGGTCTGCGAAAGTCCCCATCATCCACGTGCGCCTTTCTACCCGCGAGCCCTATCTTTATATCTGTGCCAGAGGGTGAGGTGACCCGAGCCTCAACCGCGCTGTCGAGGGAGTCCTTGAGGTTTGCACAGTCGTGTCTGAGCGCCTTGTAGTCTATGGGTACGGTCTGAACGAACATGTCCAAGCTCACGCTCGGGGACCAGAACGCCCTCATCCTCTTCTCCCCTAAGAGATAGTTGAATATGTGGTCGTAGCGCTTCTCCCCGGCTACGTAGGGGGTCTTCATCGCCTTGGCATCCTTGCCGAGCTTCTCCGCGCTCAGGGAAATGGCGATGTCAGGTACGGATTCCAGCGCGGCGATCACCGCATCATCCGCGAAGTCCAGCTGTGTCTTGTAGGATTGAACCATGAGCACAGGGAGGACGCCTGCCTCCACGAGCGCATCGTACACGGCGACAGCGATCGCATAGACGCATCTCTCAGGGTTCGTGATGATCACAGCCCGCTCGCCTTTCTTCGCGCCAAGGACGTCTCGCACTGCTATCTGGGCAGCCCTCTCCAGCTCCCTGTCCACGTCCATTATCCCCTTGAACCGGGTCTTAGTGTCCATGACCGAGCACCACCGCACGATTGCAGAAGTGGCTAAAAATCCTTCTACAAAAGAGATTTAAGCAGCCTCCACATTCCACCCAGGCGCGTTGATGCAGCAGAGTCGAAAAAGGAGGTGAACCTTTGAGAAGGACCGATGAATACGAGAAGGTGATATCGAGATACTATGAGGATGAAGCAGTCACAGCACTGGTCATGCTCAAGGTGGACACGAAGGTCGCGGACGAGGTGGCTAAGAAGGTTGCGGAGTTCGATAATGTTGAGGATGTCTTCATGGTTACCGGCGAGTCGGATGTGGTCCTCAAAGTCCGTTTCGGCACCTACAAGGACCTCAAGAGCTTCGTCCTCGGTGCCCTCTCCACGATCGAGGGGATCAAGGACACGAAAACGATGATGGTCGTCACAACGTACAAGGAGCGGAGCATGAAACTTCAGGTCGAGCAGGGATGAGGTGTTCAAATGGATGCATCAGAGTTGATAAGACAGATACAGGCAGCGCTCGACAACATGGCGGAGGACAACTCTGTTCCAAGGAACATACGGAGGGGGGCTGCGAGCGCGAAGGAGATGCTTCAGAAGGAGGGGGATGCGCTGGATGTGAGGATCGCCAGCGCGATCTTTCTTCTGGATGAACTCGCCAACGATCCCAATATCCCCCTCCATGGCAGGACGCAGATATGGAGCGTGATCAGCGCCCTGGAGCAGGTCAACGCCAAGATCAAGAAATAAACACACTGGGGAGTTATGAGGGAAGGGGGAGGATATCACCCCAGAGATCGCTTGCATCCCCGATGTGTCAGGGTTTGCATCTGCACTCTCAATACCAGGGCATCATATCCTTGCCGCCCAGCAATCTGTCAGAGATGGGGCAGAATAACCCCCCACGAGATCAAGGATGAGGCGCCAATGACCGCTCGATATGCTGATCTTTCGCTCGAATTCTAAGCGATACCAGGGCTTTGGATCAGCGTGGCAGAAGGATTAATTACCCGGTGCAGGATTACCGCCCGTGAAGAGGATAGGCTTCGTCATCAACCCGATCGCTGGGCTGGGCGGCAGGGTGGGCCTGAAAGGGAGCGATGGTCAGCGCACCCAGGAGATCGCGCTCAGCATGGGCGCTGTGCCCCTCGCCGGTGAGCGGGCATGGGAGGCGATCAAAGAGGTGAAGGAGGGGGCGGAATGGCTCACGTGCGCTGGCAGGATGGGGCTGGATGTGCTGAGCATGAGAGGGTTCAGGGACGTGCGCGTGGTGTATGAGCCCTCCGAGCAGACCACTGCCCATGACACAAAGGCTGCGTGCGCTGCATTTCTCCAGGAGGATGCAGAGCTGGTGGTGTTCTGCGGTGGGGATGGCACTGCGAGGGATGTGCTCTCGATCCTCAATGCACAAGCGCCGATGCTGGGGATACCAGGTGGTGTGAAGATGCACTCTGGTGTCTTCGGCACCAGCCCAGCAGGGACCGCGGCGCTCATCAACAGGTTCATGGACAGAGAGCTTCCTTCAAGAGAGGTGGAAGTGCTGGACGTGGACGAAGAAGCCTGCAGGAAGGGTGTGCTGGCTGTCAAGCTCTTCGGCATCGCCCTCTGCCCTTACGAGAGAGGGATGATCCAGGGGAGCAAGTGCGTCTTCGAGGGCGAAGGGGAAGATATAGCAAAGGAGGAGATCGCTGCGTACATGACAGAGCTGATGGAGCCAGGCACGGTATACCTCTTTGGTCCTGGTTCCACCACATCCGCGGTGTTGCGCGGCCTCGGGCTCAAAGGCTCGCTGCTCGGCGTGGATGCGGTCAAAGACCGGCAGATGGTAGGTGCGGATCTGAACGAAAAACAGATACTGGGGATGATCGAAAGGGAGAGGGTGGTGCTGGTGCTCAGCCCGATCGGCGCCCAGGGCTACATCCTCGGTAGGGGGAATCAGCAGCTCAGCCCGGCGGTGCTGAGAAGGATCGGGGCGGATGGGATGAAGATCCTCGCTACCCCGCTGAAGTTGAGGGATACCCCAGTGCTCAGGGTGGATACCGGGGATCGAGAGATGGACGCTGCATTCAGAGGCTACAGAAGGGTGATCACTGGGTACCACAGGTTCCAGGTGAGGCTAGTGGAGTGAGCGCGAGATACATGGAAAAGAGGGTCGAAACCCTAATAACCCTCATCCCTATACCCCCTGCCCAAGAGGGATGGGCTTGGAACCGTCTGTTCTATCCATGCACTGCATCAACAGGGTGAAAGAGCACTGCCGCTTAGATGGCGCACCCTGCAGGATGTGCTCCCAGTGGCGCTGCGGCAGGAACGACATCGTGGCAGATGTATGCAAAAGGATGCGGGACGCTGCCGCGGTGCTGTCGTCCGATGACTCCAGAAAAGTGATGAGGCGCCTCGCGGACGCTGCGGTGAAACGAGGGGTCGTGGAATACTACGAATTGATGCTCAGTACCGAGGAGCTCGCCCTCACATTCTTCTCGAAGGAGGCTGAGGTGCGGCTCATGAGCGCGCCTGCAAGCCAGCAGACGAACCTCACCGGGTACTAGGCTACAACTCCCTCAACATCTCTCGCTTCTTTGCTTCGAAATCCTCTGCGGTGATCAACCCTTTATCCCTCAGCTCGGCAAGCCTTCCCATTCTCTCACGAAGGTCTGATGGAGCCATAGGATGCTCCTCGGGCTCTGCGACAGGCACCTCCACCGCCGGCTTGCGCTTTCGCATCATCATGGCAAGCAACACGACCACGACGAGAACGACGATGATTATCAGGATTATCCACCAGTAGTCGCCTATGCCACCGTCTCTCTCCGCTTCCATCCATCTGTTCGGGTCATTGGGGAAGGCATCAGAGTTGTCTCCCACACCGTCGTCGTCAGAGTCCGCCCATTCTGTGGGATCACCGGGAAATGCAGCGCGCCCGTGAAGATGGTCAGGATGAGGAGCGCGACGAGCGCCGCACGCGCCGTCCCTGCATCACAGGCAGACATGCACTTCCCTCTAAGGTGAGAGGGCAGATAAAGGTTGCTGTGCGCTGCGGGATATGGGTTGAAT
>JBFMEL010000088.1:0-8079 GCA_040753455.1 Thermoplasmatota archaeon
GATACCCCTCTCGTTGAGGACCGCTCCTTCGAAGTTCCGCGTGGGGACTGCCATGTCCTTCTTCACAGCCGCCGTACTTATCGGCACGCTGTCCGCGCTGACCAGCTCTATGCCGCCCTGGCGCACGACCATCCGGTACTCGCCTGGGGAGACAGCCTCGAAGCTGTACTTCCCGTCCTCATCCGTATTAGTGCGGTATGATGCGTTCAGCTCCTTGCCGATGATCTCCACCTCTATCCCTGGGAGCACCACCTCCCCCTCGTCGTATATGCTGTCCCCATCGCCATCAATATACACGGTGCCCGAGGCGCTGGCAGCATCCAGCTTTACGTTGTGCTCGATGAGGTAGTCGAACCTGCCGTCCGCATCCAGGTCGAGCGCTTGGCGCATCGCCTGGTCGTCCCTGATGAAAAACTGCGTGGCATTTAGCTCTCCGCCTGTCATGGTCAGCATCATGGGTGTACCCTGGGAGACTATCACAGACACGTTCCCGAACGGCGCAAGGACGCTGTAGCGCCCGCTGGCATCCGTGAGCACGGTGTCATGCGGGATCCCGTACGCGTCCTGCACAGTGACCCTTATCCCAGTTAGGGGAGCGCCGTTCCGCAGCCTCACCTGTCCGTAAACGACTGCCCCGTCATAGTACTTGAGCATCGTCACCCCCTGATACATGCTCGACCTCGGGCTCAGGTCCACCACGCCCTCAGCAGTCCCTGCCTGGATCTGCCTCTGAAGCTCTGCAGCATCGTCGTAGTTCATGGCGCGCCATGCCTCGGTGTGGTTCCTCACCTCCTCCGGCGGATAGGGGTTGTAGTAGGCTGTGCGGTACACCAGCCTGAAGTGGCGCAGCATGTAGCCAGGCATCGGAGGCTGCTGCTGCAGCGAGCCGGAGAGCCCTGGGATGCCCTCCTCGTTGCTCTGGCCGATGTCCGCGCCGCTGTAGCCTACGAAGCATCTGTATAACATCGTCTTGAAGAACATATCCTTGTACTTCAGCTTGTACTCGGTCACCCTCACATCCTCTGGCACCTCGGTCACGTTGTACTCCCCGCCGAACTCCCCCACTGCCTTGATCTCGAAGAAGTCATACGGCATGTTGAAGGCGTCCATCATCCTGTGGTCTGAGAGCTTTGCAGGTGCATAGAAGATCCCTGTGTTCTGCCCTGAGAACGGGAATAATCGGGTATCCACAGCAAAATACCGGATGCTCCAGCCTGTTGCAGTCTGAAGATCATGATACAGATCCGCCACCTGATCGCGGTTGAGATGCATCGAGATCCTTGCCATCATCGCCATGATGTACGCATTTGTTGGTTGGATATCCGCGTCCCTCGGATCATATATCTCGGGATGCGCGTGTATCTCCGGGACATAGGACATGGGGTTGGTGAGGATGTCGCCCATCTCCTCAGGGTCTATCCCATAGCGCTCGAGGATGCCGCGCACCTCTGGTCTGAAGGCAGGGAGATCCTCGATACCAGGGGGCCATGCCCAATCGCTCTCTAACAGCCTCACGCAGAACAGCGCGATCGCGTTGGTCTCGTTCTGCGCCATGAGAAAGTTACCAGCAAGCTGATGCCCGTTGAGGAAGTTGTCCGCCACCGTGGGGTGCGCGCCCTCGTTCACCACCTCGAAACCATAGTCCCACCAGCTCAGGAAGCCAGGACGCTCGTGGAACGGGTATATCCCCGCATCCTGCGTGGCGAGCCAGTCATATCCTGCAGGCCAGTACCTGTTGTTCAGCGGCAGGGAGTACCCGAACCCCCCGAGATACCACATCGAGCCGTTCTGGGCATCGTAGCCCTCGGGGGCAGTGGGGCTGGGCATCACCTGATAGAGCAGGCGATCGTAGTCCCGCTTCACCTCGTATGGTATCCCGGCATCCACCCCTGTCCACACGTTCGGCAGGACCACCAGGAACGATAGGAAGAGGACACCCGCAATCGTGCGCATCTTGGTGCCCCGCATCGCGAAGAAGAGGACCACAAGGTACATCCCTGTGAGCAGCGGCACCATCGCATGATCCGGCAGGCGCTTGAAGCCATCGTAGTAGAAACCATAGACCAGCAGAGATACGACCAGCGGGAGGAGTGCGAGGAGGTAGAACCTGTCCTTTCGCCTCGTGCCATATACATAGACCATGAAGAGCAGCACCAGGAACCCTGCGAGTCCCAGGGATATAGGAGCGGGGCTGCGCAGGTATTCGTAGGCTGCAGCCGAGAGCGCGCAGATGAGCAGGCTCGCGGCGAGCGCCGTGAGCACCGTGCCCCTGGTGTAGGTCGCGCTCCCTCTGAACCGCGCCTGCCTTGCCACCTCGCCCTTTATATCCAGTTTCTCCACGATGATCGAGAGGACCCACCCGCTCATGATCGCGAAAGCCGGCGCTGCGTTGAACATGAACCTCGCCGCGCTCATCGCCATGTAGATCGAGAAGAGGGTCCAGAGCAGGATGAAGATGTAGTCGGGCTTCAGGCTCTTCGGCAGGCGGTACAGGCCGTATCCCAGCCCCACCAGCGCCATCCAGAAGGTGATCATGCCGAAGGAGGTTGCCAGATTGCTGAACGGCGGTGCCTGCGCCTCGGCGATCGTCTCGTACTGCTTGGTCCTGACGAAGTACCCTGCACCGCTGGCGATCGCCCCTATCAGCGTGTTGAACATCGACACAGAGGCGAAGTACAGCGCCGTGAACCCCAGCACAGCGGCGAGCACCATCCCGGATATGACGAGGAACCAGGGATAGTTGCGGGAGATCATGAGGACTGCAGAGATCCCCACCGCAGCGAGGAACATGAACGCGGGGGCGTCGTACCAGCTCGCGATCAGATCAGCCTGGTAGTAGTATGGAAAGCCCAGCAGCAGAGGAAGCCCGAAGGCGACAGCATAGATCGCGATATGCCCCAGCAGCTCGCGCTTCCTGAGCCTGGTGATCAATACCTGTATCATGAAGTATGCCGTGAGGATCACGAACGCGTACGCGTAGCCCTGCCAAGTGAGCATCACGGCAAGGAAGCAGAAGGCTGCCAGCCCTCCGTACAAGAGGGAAGAGCGGTTCTCCCTCGCCATCTCCATGATCCCGCTCAAAGCTGTGCTTGGCTTGCGCCACGAACCCACGTAGTCCCGCTCGCTCAGCAGCTTCAGCCCCCTGAGGTAGAAGTAGAACCCGAGGACGATGAAGAACAGGACGAACGCATCGTGGTCTGCGTTGGACATCACGCTCCTCTGGAGATGCCCGGGGCTCACTGCCAAGAGGAGCGCGGCGATCAGCCCCGCCCTCCTGCCGAAGCTCTCCCTGCCCACCAGGTAAACAGGGAAGATGGTGAGTGCTCCTGCAACAGCCGTTGACAGCAGGAAGGCGTACCATACAGCATCCGATCCATTTCCACCGAAGAACGGCGTGAGGATGTGTCCTGCGATCACCACAGACCAGGCGTAGAGCGGCGGGCGGGGGTTCCTCGATGATGCTGGATAGTTGATCATGTGGTCCTGGTAGAGGTGCTGCCCTGTGTCGTATGCGTGCCTGATCGCGTGGTGATAGTAATAGGAGTCAGAGCCCCCTGAGAGAATGAAGCCACCCTCGGTGGCGGGCTCAAGCCCGAAATATCCCCTGATGAAGAGCGCCAGCGCGAAGATGATGAGCAGCGCGCCGATCGTATGCCAGTGCTGCGCCGCCAGGCGCCTGACCGCCGCTATCCATGCCGCGGGGAGATGAGGCAGACCGTGTGGCGCCCCATCATCAGATCGCTTGAATAACCTCCAGCGCATCGCTTCACCATGACGAGTGCGCCGTGCATAAAACTGGTTCTATATATGCCTTCCCGTGAGCCATGGTATGGTGGAGGGCTATCTCAGCATCCTCACCATCTCTCTGTAATCTGTGAGCGGAGCGCCTTCGGGCATCACCTTCGTCACCTCCGCGCGGTGCCAGGTGATCTCCCCGCCTTCGCTCATCACGAGCCGATCCACCTTGACCTCGATCACGTCCCCTTTCTTCGCCTCTATCGCCGTGTTCTTGGTGGTGCCCATCCTGTTCCCCTTGTGATCTGTGCACACGTACCTGTACTCCACCCCGCCGTCCGGGCGCTCGACCCGCCTCACCTTCTGCACCTGGACATGCAGCCTCCTCTTTCGCCTCCGCAGCAGCAGGAACGCGATGAGGATGATCACAGCTCCGGCTATGAAGGCTAGCACAGCGAGCGGATCCGTGGTAGGCTCCTCCTCCGGCGGCGCAGGAGGCACGATGCGCGGATGCACCATGACCTGAATGGACGCGTAGTTGTTGTCCTCGTTCGTCTCCACGATGAGATCGGTGTAGTCCGCCACTATCTCGACTGTGTAGTTCCCCGTCTGCGGAGCCCATGGAAAGTCCACGGGCGCGTGATCCCCAGGTCCTATCTTCCCCATGGTCTGGTTCCTGTAGACCGCATCATCAACGACCATCGTCACGTAGAAGTTCTCTGCTGCGCCCCTGCCTACATTGTGCACCAGCGCCCTGATGGTGATCGTCTGCCCCTCCCTGATGTTCTGGGGATCCGGTCCGAGGACGTATACCTCGTCAGGCAGTACCCGCAGATCAGGAGCGCGGTTGGAATAGACCAGGAACCATTTCTCCACTGAGATATCGGTGTACACCTCTCCGTAGGCATCATTGTACGATGTCGCCCAGTAGCGCACCACCGCACCTTCATAATATGTGGTGTTCGGAAGGAAGAGGGAGTACCTGCCGTCCCCTGGCTCATAGATCGCATCGCCGGTGCGCTCCGCACCGCTGTCCACCCTGTAGTGCATCGTGACCCTCGTTTGTCCATCCATCGGCTCGTGCACGGTCGCGTAGAGCGTGGCATTGGTGTCTGCATACACCACGTCGGGCTCGTGCCACACAGCCTCGATGTCCGCAGGCGTCGGCACCCTGAAGCTCACGCTCTTCTCGTCCACCACAGTGCCGTTCCAGAGGGTGATGAGCACATCGTATGTTGTGCCCCTGGTGGTCCCAGACCATCTCACGGAGAGATCCAGTGTGCTGTTCATCGGCATATCCGCAGTCCTGTTCAGGGTCTCATCCCACACATCATCATGGGTGAGGTTGAAGAACACTGTGCCGTTGAACGCTACCTGGGCGAAATTAGCAACAGTGGCATACGCCCCTTCAGGATCAGCGCCATAGGCGCTCAGGTAGACGAGCGCTGGTACGTTCACAGCCGAGCCGAGCGTGGCTATGACGTTCCCGGGCGCCACTGCACCCCCTCCTCCACCACCCTCCGGCGGTATGCCGATGGCTGAGATCGCACCCGTGTATGCGCCAGGGGGCATAGCAGGGAATGAGAGATTGAAGCTCAGTGTCCTCTCTTGTCCTGGGTATAGAGTGAAGGTGGGCGTGGTGGTCCAGGTAAGCCACTGCGCTATCTCCCCTCCCACGCTCATGGAGACCTGCAGCTGGCTCTGCGCTGTGTCCGAGAGCCCCACGATCACGAAGCCATCGAATACCTGCGCCTTCCAGGGCTCTGCCACGAACTTCGTGTCCCCCTTGATCGAGAGGGAGTATGCGCCCTCCGCGTCGAGCGGCAGGAGCGCGAGCGCGCCAGAAACTGCTACCGAGAGCGCCAGCAACAGCGCATATCCACGCCTCATGCTATGAACCTAAAGGTCGCAATGAATATAAAACCGTATGCGCCCTTGTTCCTGGTCTTTCTTCCCGATTCTCATCCATGCCCGGCAGCCACCCCAGAATTATCTCTCGCGCGCATGCCGGCTCAAGATATCAGCGTGCACCGCTTCTGATGGAGGCGCCATCGCCAGATATCACTTCGGAACAGTAGCCAATTCCTTAACACGCGCGCCCTGCAAGAGATGCGGATAAAATTAGGAAGGAAAAGGGTTTAGGGTGCTCAATCGTTGTAGGCATTGATCCAGATCTTTGTGCCATCGTAGGTGAGGCCCCGCTCCAACCCTGGTGGGAAATCCAGGTTGAGGTAGTGGATGAGGCTATGCTGGTATCCTCCAACAGTGCTCATGTACCAAGTCGTGTTGTTACCCGGATTAGCGGAGGCGTTGACAACTCCGAACACTGCGCCCCCTGCCACCCTCACCCAGAAGGTGGGCTCTTGCTTCGGGACACCCCATGTCTGGTTGGCCGGTCCTCTGAACCACCCAGTGTAGCTCATGTTCAGGCTGTACGCGTCGTTGGCTGTTACAATGGTGTTGAACGTGGCGGAGTTGTTGGTTTCCGCACCCCCGCTCCACGTAAAGTTCGTGCCCCCTGCGTTCCCGGTGTAGCTGATCTCGACGAGGGCGCCCATCTTAATCTGCTGCGAGGCTGTCGTGACCGTAGCTCCGGTATCGTCTATCACCCTGACGATGTAGTTCCACCCATAGGCACCATCGGAATCCTGCGCAGTGTGGTTGAGGTAGAGTTTGAAGCAGTATGTGATCTGTGTGGCACCGGATGTACTGTTGGTCACCGACTGCAGATAGCTTCCAGACGATGGCTTGACCTGATATGCTTGGTTCTGTGCCTCGTTGTAGGCTACCTCGTAGGTTCTGCTGGGATTGTTCGCCTCATCATATCCCGAGTTCCTAAAGTACACAGTCGTGTTCTGTATGTCCTCTTTGCCGTCCGCATCCGTAACCGTCACGTTGAAGTAGTATTCCGCATTCGGAACCAAGCTCGTCACCGTCGCCCACGTGCTGTTCCGGATGATGTAGGAATCCACTGTTGGGGCGCTGTTCGTCACCGTCACTGTCGCAGAGCCAGAGCTCCCGGCCGATGCATCAGCCCTCACCAGCCCCATCGGTACCAGCAGCGCGATGCACAGGACTATGGCGGTTATCAGTTTCCTGCTCATTGATGCCCTCCTTTTCGGATGTTGCAGAAGATATGACGCTGGGGGGTTAAATAACTTTCTCCCGCGCCGTGCACCAACACGGTCAGAACAAAAAATATATAGTCGTTCTCCATGATTCTCTTCTGCGATGACCGAGACCATCACAATCTACGAGCCAGACAACCCGATTAGAAAGGGCTATCGCTCGCTCTTCAAGGAGATGGCTGAGGAGGTGAGGCAGAGCAGATGGCTCACCATACAGCTTTTCATGAGGGACTTCAAGGCTGTGTACAAGCAGTCCGTGCTCGGTATCCTCTGGGTCCTGTTCGTTCCGCTCATCACCCTAGGAGTGTTCGTGCTCCTCAATCGCTCCGGGATATTCTACGCAGGAGATATCGCTGTGCCATACCCGCTCTTCGCCCTGCTGGGGATCGCGTTCTGGCAGCTCTTCGCTGTCGGCTTGCAGTCCACCACGAACTCGCTGACTGCCGCTGGCTCCCTAATCGCAAAGATCAAGTTCCCCAGGGAGGCGCTGGTCGTCGCCTCTATGGGGCAGGCAGGGGTCGCGTTCCTCATCCAGATCGTCCTGGTCTGCGCTCTCTTCATATGGTATGGCGTGGTTCCAGTGTGGACAGCGATCTTCGTGCCGCTGACCCTGGTGCCCATAGTCTTCCTGGCGCTGGGGCTCGGCTTCATCCTCTCGATCGCCAACGGCGTGGTGCGGGACATCGGCAAAGCCATGGGGATCATAACGACCTTTCTCATGCTCGCCACGCCCATTCTATACGCCACGCCGCAGAGCGGTCTCCTGGGCACGATCACGCGCTACAATCCCCTATACTATCTGATCACAGCGCCGAGGGACCTGATCATCGTCGGCTCCCTGCCCAATATCTGGGTATACCTCACGCTCTCGCTGCTCTCTGTGCTTCTGTTCTTTATCTGCTGGGTGATATTCCACCTGACCGAGACCAGGATCGCGGAGAGGATATGAGATGGGCGTTGGAACAATCCCCGCGCTCGTCCTGCAAAAAGGATGTGTAGTCCAAAATCATACCCTTTTTGGACCATGAACGATATTTATAGTACAATATTCAAGGAGTGGCTGGCCAAAGCGCGCCCGAACCTGCGTGAAACCCGAGTTCGACAAGCGATTTCATAAAAATCTTGATACTGGCATAGCCAATTTTTACGTGATTTCACTTTGCGTTTTTTCCTACATTTCACCTATCATAACTACTCCGGGTTTAATTTGGAAGAT
>JBFMEL010000089.1:0-8050 GCA_040753455.1 Thermoplasmatota archaeon
TCAGGGCGAGGATATCATCCTCGAGCCCGCGCAGCTCGCGATCCAGTTCCCTGATCGTTTTCCCGAGGCGCTTCCAGGTACTGTGTCTCTCCGCCTCTGTTTCCGCCTCCTTCTCTATGCTCTTCAGACCCCTCTTCTTTTTGCGGATCTCTTCCTCGATCAAAGAGAGCCTGTCCTTCGCCTTCTCCAGATCCTCTGATAGGGCGATGTGCTGCCTCCTCAGCTTCCCCATCAGACCGCTGTGGTGCTCCCCCATCCTGCGCTCGCAGAGCGGGCAGAGGCTCTCTGGTCCCATGCTCTCTATCTGCTTCATGTGCTCCTCGCTCTCCCTGAGCTCCGCGGCAAGGGCACCTATCCTGCTGCGGACCTCCCCTCCCTTCCTCTCCAGCCCTACGAGCCCCTCCTTCTCCTCCTCTATCCTCTTCCTCAGATGCTCGATCCGATCCTCTGCCCCAGCAAGCTCGTCATGCTCAGCGGCAAGGCGCTCCCTCTCCCTTCCCCTCTTCTCCTTCTCAGCCTCGCGGTGCTCGACCTTGCTCTGCAGGGCGCTGCGCTCCTCCCACAACTTCGATTGCGACAGAAGGCGCTGGTGCTCAGCGAGCAAACCCCTGTAGGCATCCTCCATGGGCATGAGGGCGCTGACGAGCGCCTCAGCCTCTCTCGCCTTCTCCATCTCCTTTTTCAAAGACTGCAGCTCCCTCCCCAGCGTAACGATCTCTCCCCTCAGCGCAGCGAGCCTCTGCCCGAGCGCGGAGTGCCTGCTTCTCAACAGTCCCAATTCATGCAGCTCCTGGCGCATGGTATCGAGCTCCTGGGAAAGGCTGCGGGCATCCGCCTCCAGGCTCTCCAGGCGAGATGTATCCTCCTTCATGCCATTCCTCAGCGCTTCGATCTCCTCCACCACCATCTCCGAACGCCTTCGTCCCTCCTCGAAGAGGCGCTGTTGCAGCGTCTCCTTTTTGTCCCCGGACTCCCGCTTGTCCTTGCGCAGTGCAGCGATCGCTTTGTCCACATCGTCTATCCCCAGGAGTCGCAGCACGGTCTTCTCCCGCTCTCGATTGCTAGATTTTGACAGGGCATCCAGGTCCTTCTGGCGGGCAAAGAGAGAGACGAAAAAACCCACGTAGTCCATCCCCAGGGCGTTCTGGATGTATCTGGTGACCTCGCTGTCCGTGCGCGCCATCAGCTTTCCGTCAACCTCCAGGGATGCTGCAGCCCCTAACTGTTTTCCTTTCATCTCCCGCAAAAGGCGATAGCAATGCTCATCGAGCTCGAAGCACAGCTCTGCCGCGCATGGATCCCTAAAGGATGCGCCCTGATATCTCACATCCTCCTTGTTGGTGCGGAATGCGGCGCTGCCGAAGAGCGCCCATGATATCGCCTCGATGATCGTGCTCTTCCCTGCACCGTTCGGACCTATGATCCCCACGATCCCATCTGGAAACTCGATCTCCAGGCTGCGAAAGCACCTGTAATTCCTCAGGGACAGCGACCTAATCCTCGAGCCCGCCACCCCCTCTCAAGTAGTGCGTGCCCATCTCCGCCAGGCGCTTGCGGTCCAGGCCCTCGATCGGGCGCTCGTGCAGGTATGTATCGAACTCGCTGCACAGGTCCCTGAACTGCGCTGCTGCGCCTGTGCGCTCGTAACCCTCTTCTGCGAGCTTTATCCTCATCTGAAGGTGCAGGGCGTCGGAGGCAACAGCCTTCAGGGCGCGAAAGTCTATCGCCCCCTGGACGCTCCTGGGGATATTCGATAGTGTGAGGCGCAGTATCTTGCCCTCTGGATCAGCGGATTGGATGGCGGCTGCAGCCCTCTCCAAGATCTCCTTGGGTGCAAGGGATCTGCAGTCTATCTCTGGGAGATCGCACATCTCCCTTATCCCTATCTCGAGGAAGATCTCATCCCCTCTCTCTAGATCCACCTCCACTATGCCCCTGCGATGCCCCGCCTCGGAGAAGGAGAAGCGCTCCGTAGAGCCTGCATAGCGGCAGCCCTTCCGCACCTCCACAGGCTCGTGATAGTGCCCGAGGGCGATGTAATCCATCCAGCGCCAGAGCTGCCCGCTGCCGATGCTGAGCTCGTTCAGCTCGCCATAGGAAAAGACCTCTACCCCCTTGACCGCGCAGTGCATGAGCGCCACGTTCCTCTTTCCCTCGGCATGCGAGACCTTGGAAAGCTCTGCTTCGAACTGCGCCTGGTCCAGGCAATGGGGCACGCAGTGCACCACTGCATCCCCTATCTCCACCTGCTCGTAGCCTCCTTTGTAAACCGGATGCGCGCCCCTGATGCTCTCGAAGAGCCGAAAGACGCTGCCCGTGGCTCTCAGCCTCGGGGTGGAATGGTTGCCAGAGATCGCCACGAAGTTTATATCTGCCTCCGAGAGACGGCTGACCTCCTCGAACGCGAACGCGATGGTGCGGTTCGACGGGCGCACAGAGTCGAACAGATCGCCTGCATGCAGCACAGCATCCACCCTTCTCTCTATCGCGAGGTCAACGACTTTCCTGAAAGCCTCATGAACGTCCAATTCCCTCTGGTTGTAGCCCTCCGGGCTCAGCCTGGAGTAGGCAGCATAGCCCAGATGCGTATCTGCCACATGTATGAACCTCATCCGAAGAACCCCTGGTCGGCTCCCGCAGCCCTGCGCTTTCCTGGTTGAGATGCGCTCTGGGCTTGCAGGTAGTCCTCGTACTTGTGCACGTGCACCGGCACAGCGAAGGGCACGAAGGGGGAGGTGAGCAGAGCCTCGCCCACCATCAGCGTCTGGATCTCGTTCTCGAGATCACCTATCTCCTGCTTCGCTGCATCCCTCAGTATCTCCCTGTCCCTGCGGTCCGCCAGCCCCATGATGAACAGCGTGTTGAACTGCGAGAGTATCTCTGCATTGATCAGCTTCGGCTGCTGGGAGATCGCGCACAGCCCGAGCTTGAACTTCCTCCCCTCCCTGGCGATCTGGGCAAAGATCGTGGCATGAGGTGTGCGGAGCACGCGCTGCGCCTCCTCGATCGTGATGAGCACAGGCAGCATGGCATCGAACTCCTCGGGTTCGGTGTACAAGCGCCTGCTGTCCTCGAAGACCGCCCTCGCGAGCACTGTGCTGACCAGCAGCTCCTCCTCCTCCCTGGTGCCCGAGAGGTCAACGAGCACCACTCTGCCGCTGCGCAGGGCGCGGAGCACAGCCCTCGTGATGGAGATCGCAGGGTCGCGGCTCACCAGCGGGCTGGAGAGATACTGCCGAGCACGGCGCTTGATCACGTTGATGGTGTCCTTCCAGTGCCTGCCCTCGAAGATGTCGTACAGCTCCTCTGCGGTCAGATCCTCCACCTCCACGAGCCAACCCTCGCCGAACCTTGCCCTGAAGGCGTGCATCGCGTCCTTCTGCGGCTCTGAGTATTCCCTGATCGAAAGCAGATCATAGACCCCGATCTCGTGTGCAGAGATCCTGACATCGGTGTGAGCATGCCCACCCGCCCTCGTGCTGTAGTGTTCGAGCCCTTCCGACGCCCAAGGCAGATCCCTCAGACCTTTGTAGCCTGGCTGACCCGCGTAGTACTCGCCGTGAGGATCGAAGACCAGCATCCCGCATCTCCCGAGCCGCATGGCGCTCGCGATCATCGTCTTCATCAGGTTGCTCTTCCCCATCCCCGTGGTGGCAAACACCCCTATGTGATGCGGTATGGTCTTCCTCGCATCCACGCCCACCGGGATATCGAGCAGCCTCTCGCCGCTCCTCAGCACTCCGACCTCGACCTCCCCCATCTCTGACCTCAGGAACTCGAAATCCTCCACCCCTGCCCTCCGCACCCTCGAGAAGTGCGGCACCAGCGCCTTCGCCCTCTTGAAGTTCCGGGGGGTGATGAACCCTAGGGGTGTGCATACCCCCACGCTGTAGAGCCTGCGCTCCCTGTCCCTGAGCTCAAAGCCGCCCTCGCTCTGCATCATGCTGCCCGCTGTGCGCTCACACCAGTCCGCGCCCATGGCATCCGCTCCATACTCTATGTCCACCACCCTTGCCAGCAGCTGCCTGTCCTGCTCCTCGTCCTCCACGACCACTATCTCGCCCAGCTGGAACCGTCCTTCGTACAAAGCGCGAAATCTAAGCTGCCGCACGCTCCTCCCAATCACCCTCCCGAGGTACGTCAAGTCACTGCCCCCTCCCCAGCACGGTGTGAAAATCCTCCTCATAACGCTCGAGGAGTTCGATCTCTCCCCCTGATGCAGCGAGACCACGCTTCAGGTAGAGCGATATCTCGCTTGCCATATCCCTGGAGATCACGACCTCGTTGTGCACCCTCGCCAGTGGATACGGATATCCGAGATACCCAGGGTCGTTGGAGAGGGAGACCAACCTCTCCAGCACATCCTCGGCTGCGAGCTCCGTGGTCGGTAGAATATCCACCCTGAAGGCATGGTGCGCCATCGGATGCAGGTGGGCGATATATGTCGCGCCGAAGAGCCTCTCCGCGTACTCCTTCAGGTCCAGGGGATAGAACCAGCATCTGTCGCCCATCACCTTTCGCCCCAGCCTTGCCAGCAGCGGCACGATCGGTCTGTGCCCTGTGTACAGCATGCTGCGCTTGCTCACGCCGACCATGGCTATACCCGCTTCCATGGCTGCGTCCGCGATGCGCTTGATCAGTGGGGCAATGCCAGGCATCCCTGCCCAGAGCGAGCCGTCCATGATAAGCAAACCTCCCTCGAACAACCTCTGAAGGACAGCCTCCGCCTCCAGCCACTCCGCGAGCGTCCTTGCCCTGCCCACCAGCGCTTCGAGTGTGTCAGGAACGTCAGGGGGATCACTGCCCAGCGCCTCGGAGAACAATCTAGCGTAGATCGCATCCCTGTGGAGATAGGAAACTGGCAGAAGGCGCACAGGTCTGACCTTTGTATCGATCACCATGCCATCGCGCACGAGCGCGTGCCCAGCGGTCATCGCGCCCACCAGAAAGCTGCAGCAGTCCAGCACGACGGCGGAACTGCCGTCCACAGCCGCAGCCATGCCGCAATCCTTCGCATCCTCTATCCCGAAGAAGTGCTCGGGGGTTATCTTGCCTTTCACCTGCAGCACGCCCCTCTCCAGGTCGCTCGCGCCCTCGCTGTCAGCATCCTCGAACGCGGCTGTGCCCAGGTAGCGCACCGCGCTCTCAATCTCCTCGTCATTAATCAGTGGCATTGGGTCTGCATCCCATGCGCCATACTTAAGGATTAGGGGCAGGGTAGGGCGAAAGTGCTGCCCTTGCTAACAACGATCCCCATCACTTTCAGTCTCCTCCCCCCTCTTCCTTTATCTACTTGAGGGGCTTATGAACTACCATGAACCGTCATGCCCCAAGAAAGGATAGGCACACTATCTCCCTCCTGAGCGATCACATCGTGTTCACCCCCAAGTACAGAGGCGCTGTGCTCACGGGCGCAGTGGCAAGGATGTGCGAGAGGGAGATACGCCGCACATGCAGAAAGTTGGACGTGGATATCCTCGACCTCTCGGTATGCTCAGATCACGTGCACCTCTTCGTCAGATACCCACCAAAACTCTCTGCCAGTCTCTTGGCTGAGAAGATCAAGAGCAACACGAGCAGGGAGCTGCGCAGGCGCTTTTCGCATCTGGTGAAGTGGTGCTCCCAGGCGCTCTGGGCGCCGGGCTGCTACCACGGCAGCGTGGGGCAGGGGCTCGATGTGGTACAACAGTATGTGCGGGCGCAGAAGCAGGGCTGAGGGGGCGCAACCCCCATGTCGCGTCCGATGGCTCTACGAGCGCGGACGAACAGGCGTGGCGCCTACAATATGTATACAACAAGCCTCGTCTGTAAGGACGGGGTATAGGAACTAATATAAGCTACTATATGTATATAGGGTAGTGATGACAGCAGATAAAGGACGTGACTTGGGAGGACGACGATTGAAACAAAGGTTGGGGGGCATGTAATTGGATATTCAACTCTTTTTATCACAAATGAGGGATGAATGGCGAGGGACCTGGCGAATCAATGTTATTATGATACTCTTGACGATTCCTCTTTTTGTTATTCTCTGGATGATGATAACATCTGATTTTAGTGTCTGGTACGGTTGGATTGTGGGGATAATCGGTGGCATTATTAGTATTCTCAACGGGTTCAAGTTTTTTTATTATAAAGAACACTATCAGAATATGTCAATGAAATATCCAAAATTGTATCCTTCATGGATAAGACAAATAGCGCTATTTAATATCATAGTGGGAGTGATGGCGATCGTTGTAATGTTAATCCTTTTCATGCAGTTGACAGGAGCAGTGATGTAACTACCGCCCCCAACCGTCCGTAAGCGTAGTCGAACTCCTCCCCGAGACCAACCTTAGTTTGACGCAAGGGGCCGTGATGCCCCGCACGAGCCAGCCGTCCTTTAAGCGACGCATTTCCAGGCTGGCGAAGTGTTTTCGCGTCTCCGTCACCCTCGGCTTATTGTATCCCGACTTTTGCTTAGGAGCAATCAGCCAGATGTTTGGAGCGGGTGGATAAGCGAAAATCTGAGGTGCAACCGATGGACGGGGTCATAGATTTAATATAGGAGTATCCTCATAGCGTAGCCCATGAAATGGGCGATTCGGAACAGTCACTTAGGCGGAGAGTAATGGCTGGTAGGAAGAATAGACCAAATAGAATTAAAACAAAAGGGCGACGATTTAGAAAAGAAGATACTTGTCCTCCTAAATGGTGTCCATATAGAAAAGAAGGAATAAAGAAAGGTTGTTGTCGTGTGTGTGAGTATGATACTGAAAGAACTGATGGTCGGTATTGTGAACATCCAGATGTATTACATTTCTATAAAGCATAAGCCATTACTCGAAGCCCCCCGAGAACAAACATGATTTGACGAGAGGGCCGTGATGCCCCGCCGAAGTCTGCCGTGGTCTCTTTGACGTTCAGTCAGGCGGACGCACGGTTCCGACGAATCTCAGCGATGTTGGCTGGTTGTATCTCGGCTTGTTGCTTAGGAACGATGTTTCAGAACTTTGGAGCGGGTGGATGAGGAGGAATCTGAGGTACAACCGATGGACGGGGTCGTAGATTTTATATAGGGACAGCCTTATAGCGTAGCCCATGAAATGGGCGATTCGGATCGGTCACTTGGGGATGAGCGATTGACATCTAAGGGTTTTCACTCGATTCGATTAATGAAGAAGTCAGATAGACCGTTTATCGAAAAGGGACTTATAGAAACGAATTGGCAAGATATTCCAGATGACCAGAAAGTGATGTTAAAGCGAAAAAAATGTGATAAAGCGATGCTGAATGATTTTGAATTGTTCATGAAAAATAAACGCATAAAATATACAATATTTGTTGCTGTAGACTCGGACGATGAGCCAATAGGTTTTATCTCAATCGGTTTGTCTCAAAATCCAACGGTGAAATTACGCTTCGGGAATATCTTTGATTTCTATGTGACGCCAGAATGGAGGAATAAAGGAGTTGGACAGAACTTAATTGCATATGCGATTCATAAGATTAGAAAGCGGAAACTAAAGTATGCTGGATTGTATGTTTCTGCGAACAATGAGGTGGCTCTTCATCTTTATGATAAATTTGGTTTCTATTCAGATAGAATCCTAAAGATGAAGAAATTGTAGCCGGAGAGTGAAAAACCGCCTATCAGTAAAGCGAATCCCCTCCCCGAGAACAACCAGTATTTGACGTGAGGGGGCGTGATGCCCCGCACGAGCCAGCCGTCCTTTAACCGACGCATTTCCAGGCTGGCGAAGTGTTTTCGCGTATCCCAGCAACCTCGGCTTATTGTATCCCGACTTTTGCTTAGGAACTATATGCCAGATGTTTGGGGCGGGTGGAAGAGCGAAAATCTGAGGTACAACCGATGGACGGGGTCATAGATTTTATATAGGATCAGCCTTATAGCGTAGCCCATGAAATGGGCGATTCGGAACGGTCACTTAGGGGACGACCGATTAGAGTTGGAGGCTGGGGGCACGCCCTGAACATGAGCAAAGATATCATTTTTACAAAACACGCAGAGGATATGCTGGTTGAGCGTGAGTTCGAAAAGGAGTTC
>JBFMEL010000090.1:0-7907 GCA_040753455.1 Thermoplasmatota archaeon
GGACTCAAGATCGAGGGATTAAGAGCACAGGACCTCAAACCCCTCTCACAGAGGATATCGAGCGCAATCTCGCCGATGACGGGTGAGAAGAGGGCAGAGGAGATCAGGCGCGGCATCATCGAGTATATGAAGGCGCTCGAAACGCTGTCTGAGCATAAGAAGGGTGGAGAGCCTGAGATAGAAGCTGAGCTCACGGTCTCTGATAAGAAGTTGGCTATAGGGCTTATAGAGGAGGCGGAGGCTGCGGCGAGGCGTGCCCTTGATATCGCTGCCAGGGTGGAAGCTGGGGATGCCCTGAGGGCAAGGGTGTTGTACAAGCTCGCGCGCACGCTGGGCTACAGAAAAGAAAACCACAAGGAAGCTGAAGCACACTATAAAGAAGCGATCTCCCTTGCCGAGCGCGCAAGAGACGCCTTCGCCCTTGCCACGGCATGGAGCGGTCTCGGTGCGCTTGCCTGGCGGGTGGGGGATCACAAGCGAGCGCTCGACAACTACAAGAAAGCACTGCGACTGCTGAGCGCTCTCACCCCTGTCTCGAAGGGCGAGAAGACGCGCCTCGACAACACCATGGCAAACATCCACTCTGGACTGGGGAACGTGTATCTCGACCTCGTGAAGATGGAGGAATCGATCGCACATCAGGAGCGAGCCCTTGCAATATATAAGGACCTCGAGGACTGGGGGCAGGTGGGGAGGGCGTACAACAACCTTGCCAGGGTCTACGAGGAGATGGGGCGTTACCCCGAGGCTATTGACAGGTACGAGCGAGGGGTTCAGTACACCCGCCGTGGCAAGGCGTCGAGGATGGAGGGCTGGACACTCACGAACCTGGCAAGCGCCCTTGCGGACGCGGGGATGGTGGATCGTGCCAGGGCGCCCTTGGAAAGAGCAGAGCGCCTGTTGGCAGACTTCTCCGACCCCATCGCCCACTCGAAGCTGCACTGCATGTGGGGGAAGTACCACCGTGCAAAAAAGGAGTGGGATAAAGGGATCGAGCGGTTCCGGCGCAGCATCGAGGTGATCGCTGATGAGAACGCCCCGGACTATCTTGCGACCGCGCAGGAGGAGTTCGGCATGCTCTATTATCAGAAGGGGGAAGGGGAGAGAGCCGCAGAGCAGTTGAGCGCCGCGCTCCACTGGTGGCGAAGAGCGGTGAACGAGCCGAAAGTAGAGAAGATAGAAAAGCTTCTCAAGGCACTGAAGAAGAAGGGTTGAGGACCGAAAGCGGCTTTATGCACCGCACACATCTTCGGAGTGCCAGATGCACTGCATTTTATCATCATCTCTGGATTTAAAGAAGTTATTTATAGCCTCCGCATATTCTCCCCCTACCCTTATTGGTAGGAGCTTTTGATGTCACTCAGACCTGACCTGCGCGCGTCCTTGGACGAGAGCGAGAAGCGCTGCAGATGCAGGAGATGCGGCACGCAGATAGTCCTGCTTCCAGATGACAGGAGACAGGGGTTCTGCTTCGACTGCTACGACCCCCTGGAACTGACCTCTGATCTCCATATCTCAGGCCCTAAGGTGACGATGCGCTGCAACATCGGCAGATAGCTACTGTGCGGTCACCTTGAACACGAGGTCGCCGGGTCTCACGCGCTCGCGCACCTTGATGCCGATGGAGGATCCGGGACCCGCCCTCTCCACTCTCTGCCTGTCGATCTCCATCGACTCGATGGTCTGAGTGAAGTCGGTCGTTGCGCCCTTGAAGTGCATCGTGTCCCCCACAGCGACCTCACCGTCGGTCACCTGAATGGCAGCCACGCTCACCTTGGCAAAGAACTTGAAGACAGAGCCTATCTTTTGCTCAGGCATGAGGATGTGATGGATGGAGGAGGATAAAAAATTATCGTGGGCATAGGCGGAGCTCTAACATGGGACGGCTGCATGCTTCGATTATCTCCCCCAGAACTTCTTCTCCGCCTGCTTGATCTTGTAGATCTCGCCGAGGATATCCCTCTCATCAGGGGTGAGCTGGAGATCCTGCAGGCGCTTGGCATCCTCCTCTGGGACATCCACGAGGATCACGTCCCCCTCGCTGATCTGCCTGCCCACGGTCGGGCCCTCGATCGCGAGCGCCACCTCTGCGCCTCCGAGCGCCTCTTTCAACGATGTCTCGCCGGTCCGTATGCTCTTGATGCGTCCCACATCTTTTCCATCCTGGCGTATCAGGCGCTGTCCTGGGCGCAGCCTGCCTGCGAGCACCCTCACCCCGACGATCGCAGGCTTGCTCGCCCTGAAGACACAGTTCGGCAGGAGCAGGGCTTTCCCAGGATGCATGATCTCGTCCCTGAGGTCCGCCTCCTGTGCAGCCTTTGTCTCCGCTCCCCACCGCTGATAGTCCTCGATCAGGCGGTAGATGATGTTGCCGGTGATGACAGCCACGTCCTGATGCTCCATCTCTTCCCTTGCATCAGGGAGGAGATCCACGTTGAACCCCAGGACGACCCGGTGCTCCCTCTCCTTGCACGTGGCAGCCTCCACGATCTCGCGTCTGGAGATGTCGCCCACCTCCGCCCTCCTGATAGGGATCCCAGCATGCTCCGCCTCGTATGAGATCGCCTCGAGCGAGCCCAGGGCGTCTGCCTTGACCAGTATCCCATCCTCGCAGGTGCTTACGCATGCCTTGGACGCACTGGAGATGCGCGAGAGGGCTGCGCTGAGATCCCCCGCCACGACGAGCAGGGGCGCTCCTGCGACAGCGCCTGACACATCCTGGCCCACCACCTTGATCCCTGCAGCGGCGCTCACCTCGCTCCTGGGCTCGAAGCGCTCCCTCGGATCACGGATCTCGTCCAATGGTTTTGGCTTCAGGATCGCACGCACCCGAGTGACCTTAGGCTCGCCTACCGTGCCTATGGCAATAGTATCCCCGAGGCGCAGCGTGCCCTTGTAAATGATGACATCGAGGGTGGGACCCAGCCCTCTCTCCACCTTCACCTCAAGGATGGTGCCCTCCCCAGGACCGGTCTCCTCTAAAGTGAGGGACTCCTCGAAGAAGCGCTGCGCGATCCCTATGAGCACCAACAGGAGGTCTGGCAGCCCTTCTCCACTCTTTGCTGAAAGGGGAACGATCGCCACGGTCCTCTTGAAATCAGTGATCCCCTGGTATTTGTCCGCGTTCACACCCAGGTCATGGAGCCTGCCGACGATCTTGTATGTCCTCTCCTCTATGAGGTTTTGTACATCCTCGGTCTGCCTTTCGAGCGCCTCCGCGAGGCAGCGAACACCCTCCTTTCTCCTCCAGCCAGGTATGAGGTCGATCTTGTTCAGGGCGATGACGAACTGTGTCCCGCAGCGCCTCAGCACCGATATGGACTCCTCGGTCTGAGGCTTGATCCCCTCATTGATGTCTATCACGAGTACAGCCATGTCCGCAAGGCTGCCGCCGCGCGCCCTCATCCCCTTGAACGAGTGATGCCCGGGAGTGTCTATGAACAGCAGCCCAGGCACCGCGAACCTCTTGCCCTCGGTCATCACCCCGCACATCTTCTGGATTGCGTAGATCGGGACCTCGGTGGCTCCTATGTGCTGCGTGATCGCCCCGGCCTCGCGCGCAGCCACCGCAGTCCCCCTGATCCTGTCCAGTAAGGTGGTCTTGCCATGGTCGACATGACCCAGCACGCTGACGATGGGCTGGCGGATCGGCATATCTGCTCTGGATATGCCATGATTATTAAAAGATTCTGTGGCGGGAGGGATGCCGAGGACAGCGCATCCATCACAGGATGTTCCACACGAGATCGAAGCCGCACCTGGGGGATTACCATCGCGTTGACAGAAAGTTATTTGCGCACACCGATGATGTGGCAGTGGATGATCAGCCTTCACAATCACACGCACTTCTCAGACGGTTCCTGGAGCGTTGCAGAGGTTCTGGAAGCGGCTGCGCAGGCAGGGCTTGCTGTCGTTGGGATTACAGACCACTTCGCCACATCGAAGATACCTGCTGTCATGGCGCATGAGCTCGAGCCTTACGTGAACGCAGTGCGCTCTGCAGCCCGCCTTTACGAGGGAAGGATGAAAGTGCTCGTGGGTGTGGAGATAGACTCCTCCCCCGAGAGGACGTTCTTTGAAGCCATAGATTGGGAGGCGGTGGGTGCGCTGGACTACGTGCTGTTCGAGTATGTGGGCGATGAGCTCTACTCCGGCATGCCGCTGTGGGAGTTACTGGAGCTGCGAAAGAAGATCGCGTGCCCCGTGGGGCTGGCGCACAACGACGTGGCTCGGAACTTCGGGCACAGAGGGGCAGAGGAGATGGCTGCGCTTTTCTCATCCCACAAGATCTTCCTGGAGCTGAACACGAGCAGGGCATATTCCAGGCTGGGAATGCAGTTCTACAGGCTCTGGCCAGAGATCTTCAGGATGCATGTGGGGCAGGGCGGCATCCTATCCATAGGCACGGACACCCATGCCAAGCTATACTCGGTGGGGGATATCGCAGATGCGGAGGAGTTCCTAGCCTCCCATGGAATCTCAGAGGCTGCATGGTACTGGCTCGGCCCTTCTGCTCGTGAGAGAAAAGGATATAACAGGGAGATGATTAAGGAGGCACGGAGATAATGGCATCCAGGGATACACTCACGAAACGGCAGCAGACCTTCGCTGACCTGCTGTTCAAGGCAGGTGTGTCACAAAAGCTGGCGCGCTCGCTGGCTGCTCTGGCCTCTGGAGAAGAACTGACCTCGAGGGAGCTGGAGGTCATAGGGAAGCTGCGCCAGCCCGAGGTCTCGATCGTCATGAAGGAGATGCGCAGGAGGCACTGGGTGAAGATGCGGGCTGTAAGAGGGGAGGGCAAAGGACGCCCATGCTATGCATACAGGCTGGCTGTCCCTGTGCAGGAGATCGTTAGCATCTTCGAAAGAGAGGAAAGGAGCAGGCAGAGGGAGGTTGATGACGCGATAGCGCGTCTCAAGTCCCTGGCTAAGAAGTTCTAAAAGAGGAGTGTCCTGACACCATCGTGCGCTCCCACGATGACCTCGGGTCTGAGGTCAAGGAAGAGTCCGGTCTCCACCACGCCGAGCGTGCGTTTGAGAGCCCTGTCCAGCCCATGAGGGTCTTGGATCTCTCCGAAGATGCAGTCCAGGATTCTGTTGCCATTGTCCGTGATGAACGCTCCGCTCGCTGAGGTGCGGAGCCGCGCTCTGCAGCCGAGTGCTTCCAGGCGTCGTGCGCAGTGTCTCAGCCCGAAGGGAGCCACCTCCACGGGCACAGGGATATTGAGTGCATTCACGAGCTTCGATTCGTCCACCACGACCACATACCTCTTCGAGAGCGAGGCGACGACCTTCTCTCTGAAGAGCGCACCCCCCATCCCTTTGATCATCTTCCCCCATGGATCAACTGCGTCCGCGCCGTCGATCGTGATGTCCACATGCTCCACCTCGTCCACATCCACCAGTGGTATGTGAAGTGTCGCAGCCAAGCGCTCGGTGGCAATAGATGTGGCAATCCCAGTAATCTCGATCCCCCTGCGCCGCGCCAGTGCCCTGATCGCATATTCCGCTGTGCTGCCGGTGCCCAGTCCCACGAGCTGTCCGTGCTCAACCAAGCGCGCTGCAGCCTCCCCTGCCATGGCTTTGAGGTCCACAAGGCTGAAATGCGCATGGAGTAAAAAAAAGTTGGGATGGGCGCACAGCCTGTGCCCATCACCAAAAGGGATGGAACATGCTATTCATATTCGACAGCGCAGCCGTAGAGGCAGTACACCTCTTCCCAACTGCAGTCCGAGAGTTCCAGATCGCTATCCACGGGTGTATACCCCCTTCTTGAGCTCCTGATAGTTGGTATTCCTAATCTTGGTGAGCAGGAGCGGATCTTCAGAGAGGCGCTTCTGCGCCCGGCTTATCCTTTCGTCGATGCTGAGGTCCATTCTGCACCTCCTGATATGCACTAGGCGCAGGAGGTATAAAAGGGGGAACAGGGGGGGTGACCGAAAGTACTCGCTGCGCCGTGCTGATCTGGAGTAGGGGACTCAGCAGTTTCACCCACCCCCTGCCTCCCTTTATATCCCTGTGCTGCGCATACAGCATTGATGTTCGTCCGCTCCGACATGCTGCTGCGCGATAAACACAGGGGTGTGCATGCGCATGTGATCTCCTTTGGCTGGGATGGGTTCGAGCCCAGGATGTACCTCTACGAGGCGGCAAAGGGGGAGGTGGCAGAGATAGACCTCTGGTCCCTCTCTCTCGATATCGGGGCAGGGAAGCGCTGCGTCGGCTCTTTCACAAGGTCAGGCTATGCACCGTGTCCGACCGCATCTCCTGTCTCGACCTTTGCACAGTGTTCTGCGTGCGCCAAGCCCTTTCTCCCAGAGCTGTCCTGTCTCTTCGAACCGCAGTGCGACGGCTCGCTCTGCCGAGCGCGATTCTGCCAGCAAGAGCACGGGGTCTATCTCGCCTTTCATGCAGGGAAGGTAAAGGTGGGAATGTGCACCGCGCGCAGGATCGAGGAGAGGGCGATCGAGCAGGGGGCAGATGCATATGCGGTCGTCGCGCGGGTGCGTGGACGCCTCAATGCAAGGAATCTCGAGCGCGCCATCTCCAGCACCTTGGGCATAGGGCAGAGGATCGGATGGGTGCACGCCCTCGAGGCATTGGCATCGCCGGTCCCATGGGACGATATCATGGAGAGGTATGGGATGCTGCGAGAGCGCCTCATGGAGGAGATGTGCCTCGGGATAGGAAGGCTCCACAGGCTGGACCGATACCCCATCCCCCTGAGATTGACGAGCGTGCCTCGCACAGCGGAGATCGTGGGGAGGCACACAGGGACCATCATCGGCATCAAGGGCAAGGTGCTGGTGTACGAGAACAACGGACTCCACGCCCTTTCCATGATGCGGCTTGTGGCAAGGGATGTGCGGATCCTGTGATCATCCCTCACAGCGCCAACGTGCAGCGTTGGAGCGGGCTTACGATCTGATGCGCCGAATTAGACCGCTTAACGATGACTGGTTTCGCAAGTAATAGTTAGAGGTAATTATGTGGCATATTCGAGGTCACCACCTATGATCTCAGCACTCCAAGCCCCAGAACCTGTCCCCGACATGGTGCACAGTGCGCAGCGCCTTTCCTTTGGAGCCGCGCATCATGCCGCCTGGTACGAGTGCGATCCCCACTGCCAGCGGAGCAAGGTTGCGCTCGTCCCGCACCCATGCCCCTTCCCCCTCCTTGATAGAAGGGTCTGCGCTCACCACCCCTGGGGACATCACGTCCGCGCCGTTGTACACGTAGGGCACCGCGCCCATGTCCACAGTGATGTACCGTCCTTCCGGCCTGTGCATCAGCAACGCATGAATAGAGGGCAGCAGCTCCTCCCCCTCCCCTATGACAAGTACCTTGCTAGATGCAATGTACACCACCCTGTTCTCGTAGTTCCCCGTCTCCACTGGTCCATCCTCGGGAAGTGGGCGCATCCCCCATTTCCCCTCGATGCGCTCGTTGAGTGCACGCACATCCCTATCTCTCAAGCGCCGTCGCTTGTGAACCCTCCGATCCCTCATTCTAAAGGTTCTCCAGGTCCTCTATCTCCCTGAGGATGCGCTCCTCGAAGCTCTCTTCTCCCTTCTTCTTGCGCTCCTTCTCCTTGGGCTCCTCCTCGATCTCCTCGAGCAGGGAATAGAGCTCCTGGAGGGTCTCGTCATCCTCTGCCTCCACACCCTCCAGCTCCTCCAGACCCTCCGAGACCTTGGGCTCCTCCTCGAGCTCTTTCTGGAAGATGGCAAGGTTCTTCTCGTAGGTCCCCTTGGAGATCGCGCCCATGCGATAAGCATCCTCCAGATGCTCGATCTTCTCCTTCGGAGTGAGATGGGGCGGAGGCATCGCCTCTTCCTCTTTCTTCAGCTCCTCCTCGAACTTTGTCAGATTCTTCTCGAAGAGCGCCTTGCTGATCTTCCCCCTCGC
>JBFMEL010000091.1:0-7758 GCA_040753455.1 Thermoplasmatota archaeon
GATGCACTGTGGATATCGAGGTCCTGTGTCCCACAGTCACGTGGATGAGCGCCCCCTTCGCCCCCGTATAGTCTATCTCCAGGAAGGGATTGTTCAGCGCCTCGATCACCACACGCTCGGGCTCGCGCGCCGAGTTCTCCCCGTAGAGGATCGTGGATGTACCGCCACACCTGAGGATGGTCTTCAGGTCAGCAAGGTCTATGTTGATCATGGAGGGACGGGTGATCGCCTCTGTCACGCTCTTTATCGTCTCCGAGATGAGCTGGTCCATGACACTCAATGCCTCGTCAAATGGAAGCTTTGGGACCAAGCGCAATAGACGGTTGTTGTCAAGGACGATCGTGCTGTCCGCATAGCCGCGGAGGCGCTCCAGACCCGCCCTTGCCGTATCGAGCCTGGCGCGCTCCGCGTCGAACGGGGTGGTGACGATCGCAACCACGATTGCACCGCACTCCTTCCCGATCTCTGCAATCACTGGGGAGGCACCGGTGCCTGTGCCGCCGCCCATCCCTGCCGTGATGAAGATGATGTCCGCGCCCATGAGGGCTTCTGTGAGCTCTTCCCTGGCTTCCTCTGCACACTGCTCTCCTACCTCGGGCTTTCCACCCGCACCCTGACCTTTAGTAGCCCGCCTGCCGATGAGTATCTGCCTGTCTGCCCTGATCTGCCTGAGGTGCACTGCGTCTGTGTTGATCGCTGTGGTTTCAGCCCCTTGAACACCGATCCTCATCAGGCGGTTGATGCTGTTGCAGCCGCCACCACCCGCGCCGATCACCTTTATCTTCAGGTTCCTGACCATCGCATCCAGGTCTTGCTTGGTAAATCCAGTTGATTCCATCTTGCATCCCATCCCTTCTGATCGAAGGCGCACCTAGGGCTGCGCGTACCTCTTTCTGACCTCCTTTGTCAACCGTGCTCTGAGATATTCCCTTACCGCGTTCCTCACCGCATCCTCGATAGAGACTGAATCGCCGCTGTGCACCAGTTCCTCGAGCTCCACGATGTTCCCCTTGGGGAACTCGACGGTCATCCGTTCTATGTGTCCCGGTGTCAGTTTCTCCTCAACGAAGTTGTCGATCGCCGCGCGCACTACGTCTGATAGTGTATCGTAAGCCCCAGCACTCACTAGGTTCTGGAGTACCTCCAGCTTCTCCGCAGGGATCCGTATCGTCACCCGTCCTGATTCCGTTGTCATGCGCAGCACCTAGGTGTGTCAGACACTTTCCGAAGTTTCGTCCGACACTTGTCCTATATGCAACCGTGGTATAAAAACCTTTGTATATATCTCGCGCCAGACGGCGTGTCAGACATACTGGCGGTCTCGAAACTGACATCTCTCGAGGGGTAGATCGAGTGTCCGACGTGCAAGTGACGCCTCTGCGCTATGTTACGCGCTTATGGTAAGGGTCACAGGTCTCTTGGGGTTGGGCTCAGTGGTCTCTACAGGCACTACGGCAACCCTGATCCTCAGGGTGCGCCCGCTGGGAAGCGTGACCGCTGTCTCGCGCCTTTCGCACAGTTCCTTGAGCTGGGACAGGGTGATGACCAACGCCATGACGCAACGAGTATTCTCACTTAAAATTTCAACGTTTCACGAGGGCTATCAGCGATGATATGCACGTGGGTAGCGGACGTGGGGGGATGCTCGGACTGCACCTGCTCAGTCTTTCGAACCCCCGACTTACAGCTTAGGAGGCTGTCGCCATATCCTGGCTAGGCCACACGTCCGCAGAAAGGATTTGGCTCGCTGGGAGCAAAGATAAGGAAGTATATGACACTATGGGGAACGACCCTGGCATTCTTATATGTCCCTTGATCTGTTCGGGTACCACGGGCGCATCTCCCAAGGTGGTGCTGGGATTGAGAGCACAGCACTTAACCGTGTGGATAAGTGTCGAGCATGTATCGGGTCAGGGGCACGAAATCGTAGCTGCGCACCTCCGTGGTGTTGGGAAGCGAGAAGATCTGGATGTGCGGCTGGGAGAACCTGTAGTTCGTCTTTTTGAGCGCTTGGTAATAGGTGTCCATCCACTCCGTGTATTGTTGGAAGTCTTCGTGAGCCGTGAGCATCGCGAACTCTGTAGCCCCCGCTACGAAGAAGTACGCGGGCGCGGCAGCATATATGTGCCTGAGGAGTTCGATGCGCTCTTCCTTCGGCATGCTGGTATTCAGCTTCTGATGGACGAAAGATACGTTCTGATAGCCAAGCATGGAGAGGTTGGGTATTCGCTGGGTCTGCGTGAGCCCCTCCCTGTGGAACCTCCCGTGCATCGTGGATGCAGTCTGCCTTGACACGCTCACCTTCTGCGCCACGGTGCTATCTGATTGCTCTGGGTATTCCACGAACCCTGCCAGGACACGGCGCTCTTTGGCTGTGAGATGGATCTCCTTCCTCTTTACCGGCGTCATCTCGACCTTCGGCTGCTTGATCGGTATGCGAAACCTCCTCCTGAGCAGATCTGAAAAGTCGAAGATGTTCGGGATCAACGACAGATCATAAGGGAACAGGGCAGTGTGCCACCTGTCCTCTTCGAGCAGGTCACGGGATGAGAAGAACTGCAGGAACTCGTCGAGCTCCCGCCTGATTTCCGTGTAATTCCGTGCCATACCGATCACCAGCTCAGAGTTCGGGTCTGAGATCATGTAGAAGGATTTCCTGAGGAACTCGAACCCGCCGGCGATCTGAACCCAGTCGAAGGCAGTCCCCCGATCCTTCATTTGACCGTAGCCCACAGCAAGGCTCTCAAAACCCACATGCTCTAGGCGCGGGATCGCTATCGTCCTGTAGTAGCCCTGATGGGCCAGGCGCCTGCGCACCGCGGTCACTGTGGACAGCTTCATCCCTGTCTTCTTTGCGATCTCCCTGTCGTTCAGCGTGGGGTATCTGACCAGGTGGTATAGCCCAAGGCGCTCCTTCTCAGTCAACTCGATCTTCCTGCGCATGTGCTGGGGTATGTTTCATCCTTATTTGTATTTTTCGCCAACATCGTTAATATTTTTGCTATAATTTTATAACGAAACTCTCGAATCAGGGGTCGGATCGGCGCAATCGTTAAGTATCGTCCCTTCATCCCTTGGTGTGCTATGCTGTTGGGCGCCCATGAATCGATTGCAGGGGGTGTGCACAACGCCCTCCTCAGGGGCAAGGAGGACGGGGCAGAGTGTGTCCAGATATTCACCAAGAGCGCGAACCAATGGGGAGCCAAGCCGATCCTCCAAAGAGATCTGGAGATGCTGGACGATGCCCGCAATGAGTTCGGGATAAAGATTGTGGCTGCGCATGATTCCTACCTCATCAACCTTGCAGCTCCAGATGCGAGGGCATGGGAGCGCTCCAGGGAGGCGTTCCTCGAGGAGATGCGGCGAGCCGAGTTTCTCGGGCTGCAGTATCTGATCTTTCATCCAGGGGCGCACAAGGGTGCTGGCGAAGCCGTTGGAATTAAGAGGATCGCAGAGGCGCTCGTCTGGTTGCTCGATCAATACCCAGGGTTCAGGGTGCGCCTTCTGCTGGAGACCACTGCCGGACAGGGTACGTATGTAGGCTACAGGTTCGAGCATCTTGCAGATATCATGGCTGCTGTACCTGGGAGGAACAGGGTAGGGGTGTGCTACGACACGTGCCACAGCTTCGCAGCAGGGTATGACGTTCGCACCCCTGAGGGATGGGAGAACACCCTTGAAGAGTTCGATGCAGTGATAGGCCTGCAGCACCTCTATGCCTTTCACCTGAACGACTGCGCGAGCGCAATGGGCTCGAGGATCGACAGGCACGAGCAGATCGGCGAAGGGCAGATAGGGCTCGAGGGGTTCAGGTATCTGGTGGATCTTCCGCTGTTCAGAGACACGCCAGGGTTCCTGGAGACACCTCCGCTGCCCGATGGCTCCCCATCGTTCGCCAGGAACCTCAAAATACTTAAGGAAATGCGCTTGGGTAATCCTTAGACATCAGGGATTTATATTATGGTGTTATCCATGGCGCAGGAGTTAACTTCCATGCCTCCGAAGGTTGACCAGAACAAGTGCAAAGGGCATGGCGTGTGCTACGATGTGTGCCCTGCAGACCCGAAGGTCTTCGAGATCAGGGACGCAAAGAGCCATGTTATGAACCCTGATGCATGCATCGAGTGCGGCGCCTGCGAAGCGAACTGCCCAGAGAGCGCGATCGTTCTTGAATAAGAAGGATTAAACACCCCCTTGCGCTCCACCTGCATGATGTGGACGATCCCAACGATCCTCACTGCAGACGAGGTGCTGGACAAAGCGTTCAAGAGGGCGGCTAAGATCACCAGCCACAAGGGCATAGCACTGTCTGCCGCAAAGATGAGGAGGGCAGCTGGGACGATCGACGCGCTCTTCGCAAGGTATCTGAGGGCGTTTCCGAGCCTCGATGACCTGCACCCATTCCACAGGGAGCTCGTGGACCTGCTGGTGGGTGTGGATAGACTGAAGCACGCGCTCGGCGCCATGGACTGGTGCAGGAAACAGGTGATGCGGGTTGCCAAGGAAGAGAAGCGAGGGCTTCGAGCAGCCTACGGGCGCATCTCCTCTGTCGTGAAGAGGATCGAGGGGGAGCTGTGCATCCTCGCCGAGGCAAGGAGAAGGATAAAGAACGTCCCAGAGATCGATCCCGGATCGTGGTCTGTGATCGTGGCTGGAGCACCCAACGTGGGCAAATCGCAGCTGGTGGCAGCCCTTTCCAGTGCAAGGCCAAAGATCGCGCATTATCCCTTCACCACCACTGGGATTCATGTAGGGCACACAGAGGTAGGGTACAGCAGGGTGCAGGTGATCGACACCCCGGGACTGCTGGATAGACCGATGGAGGAGAGGAACGAGTGCGAGCGCCAGGCTGTGCTCGCGCTGCGTCATCTCCAAGGGATTGTCATATACCTCTTCGATCCATCGGAGACCTGCGGCTATCCTCTGGATTACCAAGAGAGGGTGCGTGCGGGAGTCGCTGAGGTCTTCGAGGGCAAGAGGGTGATAGAGGTGGACAACAAGGCTGACCTCGTTGAGAGGGGTTCGGATAGAATGCGGATTTCCGCGCTCAGCGGGGAGGGAATTGCGGAACTTCAGGAGATCGTTAAAAGCGCGCTCGCCCTGTGAGTAAATCCCCAGAGGAAGATGTGGTTTGTGCAGCACAAAATTAAGGGAAATGGGGGCACGCGCCCCCTTTTTGCTGTGGGGGTGGGGCTTGGTCCTCGGCAGGACGCATCAAGCATCCACATGCCTGCGGTTGCGCCCCCTTTTTGCCGTTGAAGTATGAGCCTTTGCCTTACCAGTTCACTGTCCACGTCGTGTCTGCTGGTACGTACACCCAGTATGCTTCGCCCTTCTTGAGGACGTATGTGTCGAGCAGGACCGAAGTCTTGTACGTTGTTGCGCTGAACCCTTCGACGTACGTGGCACCCGTAGCCGTCTTCAACTGTCCCACTGTGTAAGTGCTGTCGTCCGTCGCCGGGTAGCCGATCAAGTTCCAGCCTGCGTACAGACTGATGCTCGTGCTCAATGGGTCTGTGCCGCTCACCCTGATGAATCCATCACCTGCGCTGACGATGTGTATCCACACGCCCATCGTGTGATCCACGTTGGTCAGGTCGTTGAGGCTGGAATCCCATGCAGTGTTGTACTGCTTCCACCTCGCGCCTGCGGGCGCAGTGGGATCGTACCACAGCACTCTGTCCCATGTGGTATTGCCGTCGAGATCGTTGAGCGCAGTTGGCAGCGAGGTATCGCCCGGCACCAGCGGTGTGGAGATCATTATCCAGCCGTCGGATGCGCCGGTGACGTTGATGAGGAAGCCTGGTGGCGAAGGCACATCAACAAGCTCCGGGTGCACAGCCGAACGCGTGGCATCGTTGTCATAGCCGAAGGTGAAAGTCGTTGCTGGGATAGTGTAGTTGACCCAGCATTCACCGTAGTCTATGTCTGCATCGCAGTTCGCGCCAGTGTTGTAGAATATCACTTTGAGCTGTCCACCGCTGAGGTAGTTTCCGAACCCTGAGGTGATGCTGCGCACCCACGTCTCTTCCACGCTTGCCGACACAGGGAATGTAGCCCCTATCGTATCCCATGTCGATGTGGCGTAGTTCCATGCATAGGCTGTGCCAGTACCAGCCACTGACCAGAGCCCCTCGTGCTTGAAGTCGATGTTGGTGATGTAGGCAGGGTCCTCAGTGATAGTGTACCTGTACTCGATGCCCCACTCGTCGCTGGTGCCGCTGCTCGTCAGGAAGGCGTCAGAGTCCGCGCGAGTATTATCAGAGGTCACTATTGTGCTGTAGGCAGCGGTGCCTGTGTCAGTGAGTTCGTATCGTCCGTTGGGGGTGGTAAGTTCCGCCTGCGTGCTGTCGTCCAGGTCGAGGAAGTAGCAGTCGTGCGGTCCGCCTGCTTGAGTCACGCCTGAGTAGGTATATTGGTGGGACGCGGCTCCTGCGGTCTCAGCAGTGACATCCACATAGAGCTGCACATAGAACCTGTCGTTCGCAGCTAATGTTGTGCCTGCAGGCACGGTATACTCCCAGTAGAACTGGTGATATGCTCCAACGAACCCAGCGATGTCCTCGTCGTCGTTCCCTGTCTGGAATAGCAGCGCATTGTTGGAGTACTGGCGCACCTGGGCAAAGAGGTAGCCGTTCGCTGTTGTCCTATCCACCTGTCCATAGACCCAGAACTTCCATGTGCCGTTCATCTCCTGCGCCAGTGTGTACTGCTGTGAGACCCAGCCGGTGTTGGCGCTGTCGATGCGGATTGCACCTACTGTATCCAGGGGCCCTGAGGTCGTAGTCTGTATCGCAGCCTCGAACGGTTCGAGGCTCAGGTTCTTGTAGCCTGCGAACGGTACCTGCACCTGGAAGAACAGGAGCGATTCAGGCGTGCCGTTCTTCTCCACTGTGTTCGTGTCCTCGTATCCGTTGCCATCCCTTGCCCTGACCACGTAGTAGTAGGTCGTGCCCTCGGTCAGTCCACTATCGCGGTACGTCAGTAAAGTTGTGCTCCCTACAGGTGTGGCGAAGTTCTCGCCGCCTGGGGTCGTGCCCCTGTAAATGTAATAGGTGATCGGCGGTGTGGCGTCAGTGGCTGGGTTCCAGCTCAAATCAAGGGAGACGCCATCGCCAACGTTCGTGACAGTCTGCAGACCTGCGAAGACCGGGGGTTGAGTATCTGTCGGTGTGCCAAATTTCTCGACCGTGTTCGTGTCCTCGTTGCCATAGGCATCCTCCGCCCTGACCACGTAGTAGTATGTGGTGCCCAGCGTGAGACCCGTGTCCGTGTATGTGAGGGCTGTGGTGCTGGCGGTCGGCACCGCGAAGTTCTGTCCTCCACTTGTAGTAGCTCTGTAAATGTTGTAGGTGATGGGGGTCGAGGGATCGCTGGCTGCAAGCCATGCGAGGTCTAATGAAAAGCCTGTGCCTGTGTCGGTCACGCTCTGGATCCCTGCGAAGGTCGGCGGTGTCTGATCCTCAACAGCATTGTAGAGCACCAAGGCGAAATCCTGGTCGATCGCAGCCGTGGAACTCACAGCATCCGTGGGCACGCTCTCGGCAGATACCTCCACTGTGTATTGCCCTGCTTGCAACGAACCAGAGGATATGAACACGCACTCGACATTGTTCCTGTCATCCGTGTTGGCGAGACCTCCCGTGTCCCAGTCCGAACCTATGTTGGTGTTCCCCGCCGGAGCACCTGCCACTGACACGCCGTTCGTGAAGGCGTTGCCGTAGTATATCTGACCGCCAGGCGCAGTGACCTTGAGAT
>JBFMEL010000092.1:0-7738 GCA_040753455.1 Thermoplasmatota archaeon
AGCCTTTTGGCAGCCTGCCGCTCAGCAGCGCACCTTTCTGCATCTCGGTCAGCGTCATCTAAGACCCCTGAGCTGATAGCCCCTGCCCCATCCCTTTCATATATTCCATGGCTCGCCTTAAAACCCTCTTCGGTCCGGGGAAGGTGAGCCTCCCCAGCGCAGCCTCTGGCTGAAGCCAGGCATACTCGGTGTGCTCAGGGGATAAGAGCACATCGCCTTGATGCGTCTGCGCCAGCAGATAAACCACGGACTTCTTCACCACTCTGCCCCTCCTCACGAACGTGTATCCGACCTTCTCCCTGAACCCCTCGATGAACCTGAGATCCGTGATCCCGGTCTCCTCCTTAGCCTCCCTCAGTACCGTATCCCTCTCCGCCTCCCCAGGTTCGATGTGCCCTTTCACAAAGTCCCAGTGCCCCTCCACGTAGTGCAGGAGTAGGACACGCCAGCCCTCTCCTGAGAGGCGCAGCACTACCGCGCCTGCGGAGCGCTCCACGGCACTGTATCCATTGCCCATTGGTCATGGAGATGGCAGATGGCTACATATTGGTTTCCAAGGCGGAGGGGATAGCAGGCATATTTGACGCTGTCCAAATCATGCTGAGAGCAGACGCCTTGCATCATCAAAAAAGCCACTGCTCAATACTCGTCCATGAGGGCACTGAGATCAGGCGAGGGCTTTGGAGCTCCCAGCTGTATCAGCGGGGACTCGATGACCTCCATGTTGCGCTCGATCAGCGCCATCTCCTTTGGGTCGAACGCATCTGGACAGACTGGGATGATGAGCACCGCCCTGCTGCTCATGATCTTCTCGTTCACATGCTCGATGAACCTCAGGAGCTGCGGGAACCCGTTGTTCATGTAGAGATATTCCAGCCCGTCTAGGAGGATGGCACATTCCCCCTTTGCGTGGATGAAGTTCACGATCATGGACGCCAAAGTGCCGATGCTGGTCGGATTGTGGTGATGATCTCCCGGGGTCTGACTCAGCCAGATGATCTGCGTCTTCCCGATCTCCCTGCTTCGCGCCCGCACCTTCTCAGGGTACTGGCGCGTGATGCAGAGCCCTGGAAGTCCGTCGTCCAACATGATCTCGAAGAGCTTGAAGCTCAGGAGCGGCTTCCTCTCCTTGACGAGGTATATCGTGCCCTCTGTCATCTGGTGAGGCCTGCCCAGCCCCGCAAGATCAACGAGCATATGTCTGCGCGTAATGAGGGCATCGTATTTAACGGTATCCCAATCCCTGCACCAGTTGTTAAAATGTTAAGCCCACCGTCCTGCAAATGAAGATATGCACAATTTGGGAGAGCGCCAGATCACTTGATCAAGGGGCAGCTCGCAGCATGCGCTCCAATTGCTCGGCAAGCTCCCCCGCTGGGATATCCAGGATCGAGATGAGTGTGGTCTTTCCCGCAGTGCCCTTGCCCGAGGGCTTCGTGTCTATTAGTCCATTAGCTGATAGGTTCTTCAGATAGCTCCAGAACTGCGTGTGCCCCCTGGATTTCTCACCGTATTCCTCGCAGACCACTGCATAGGCGCTCTCCACCTCCCCGGTGGTCACATATGCCTCTTTCCTCAGCAAGCGCGCGGCGGCAAGGAGCACGCAACGCTCGTGCGTGGGCAGTGGCTGCAGCTTCCCCGTGCTCACTACGGAATAGGTTTCTGCCTTCGCGGCGCGCACGTGCTCAGGTCCTATCTCTCCCATCCCGCTCTCGTCAGCCAGCGTTCCAGATTTTTCAAGGATCTCTATGGCATAGCGTGCATCGCCCCATTCCGATGCTATATCCGCGATCATCTCCACGGCATCAGAGGATATGGTTCCCGGCTGCAACGCCAGCTCCACCCTTGCAGCGAGGATATCCACGAGCTCGCCCTGGGTGTACCGACCGAGGTCGATCACATTGCTGCGCTTGAAGGTGGACAGCGCCGCGGGGTCTAAGAGATCCAGCACCCCCTTCTGAGAGATCATGATCAGCGAGAGGTTGCCTTTGGGCGAGAGGCGCTCCTCGTCGAAGCGGCTGAGGGCATAGACAAGGTCAGCGCCGCTCTTCTTCAGCAGCACGTCCACTTCATCCAGCACGACGATGAGGTGGATCCCTTCCTTCTCCAGCCGCGCCCTCAGTATCTGCAGCATCTCTTGGGTCGAGAAACCTCTATCTGGGAACCTAGGATCGTAGTGGCTCAGTATACGGAGGAGCACGGCGTTCTCTGTGCTGCGCTGGCGGCAGTTCACATGCACGAAGTCCAGCACCTTGCCTTTCGAGCCACCATACCCCTTGAAGTCCATGCAGAAGCGCTTGGAGAGCACGGTCTTTCCCGTGCCCACGCTGCCTGTGATGAGCGCGCGCTGCGCAAGCCCATGGCTCACCACCTGTTGAAACATCGCGTACAGGCGCTTGAGCTCCTTCTCCCTGTGCACCAGCGTATCTGGCACATAGTCGAACGAGAGCTTGGCAGGGTCCTTGAAGATGCGCGAGGGGCGATATTCGAACATTGAGAGCAGCATCCACCTCTCCGCAGATAAGCCTTTCGACAACCGTGACCGATATGCCGCTGCATCTCGAGATCAACGGTGCCGAGCGCATAGTTCACAATGGACAGGAAAGATTAATATATCACGGAAACTAAAGTCTGTAGCGAGACGACGAATTGCGAGGGCTGAGCAGTATGGCGATAATGACGAAGACCTCCAGGGGTCTGGACAACACCCTCACTGTGGAGGACCTGACCCGTGCGATCAGGAACTCGATAGACCGCAAAGGGCTCAAGGAGGAGGATGCCAGGCTGATGGCACAGCACGTGCTGAACTTCTTCGGCTACAGCGACAGGATCATCGACAACATCCTTGAGCCAGAGGACAGGGACGCGTTCTATATGCTCGAGGATTCTGGGCTGCTGACCACGGAGCGCGAGGAGACGACGCTCTACGATGGCCGCGAGTGGCGCATCCACTACTGGCTCTTCAGAAGGGAGCGCATAATGGAGATGGTGAGCGCAGCCAAGGAGAAGGAGCGGCTGGCAAGAGGGCAGCAGGAGACTGTCTCCTACGACCAGATCTTCGACGAGCTCTGGGCTTACAAGAAGGACATAAGGGCGGAGGAGTGAGCTAGGCGCCGAACTTCTGGCTCCTGTTGGCGCAGCCCTTGAGGATCTGGATCAGCTCAGTGCCCCTGATCCTTCCATGAAGCCCGAGGGCGCATGCAACCTCGCTGAACCCTGCGACGCTATCTCTTCTCTGATCAGGGCTGTGGATCGCCAGAGGGACAGGGTCGGCGGTGTGCTCCCCCACACTGCACGGCGTGGTATGGTCTGCCGTCACTGCGATGACTGTATCCTCCGAAGCCTCGAGGAGTATGCGCAGCGCTGCATCTATGGTCTCTATCCCCCTCAACTTGCCCAGTGGATCGCGGTCATGGCTGTAGATGTCTGGGGCTTTGTAGTGCAGCAGGACGAGATCTGCGCTTTTGAGCGCTGAGAGCGCAGCCTGTGCCTTACCATTGAAATCTGTATCTGTGGAGCCTGTGGCTCCTCGAACCTCAAGGACCTCCAAGCCTGCGAACCTGCACAGCCCCTTGACCAAGGGTATGCCGACCGCCGCAGCCCCGCTCAATCCGCTCTTCTCGCTGAAGGATGGGACGCGGGGCGCCTCTCCCGCCCCCCTAACTAGGACAGCGTTTGCAGGCTTCCCCCTCCCTTTATTCACGTCATGCCTGGAGAGCAGTTCATGCGCCAGTTCCGTGAACCTGTTCAGCACCCTGGCGGTCTTCTCAGCCTCGGGCGCAGATGCCCTGGACTGCAGCACCTTCACCCCTTCCTTGTGCGGGTCTGTGTCCGTGACCATGGGGCTCAAGCCCTCACCCCTGAGGATCAGCACGGCACGGTGCTCCACCCCTTCTTTAAAAATAATCCGCACCCCCTCTATCTCCAGGGAGTCTAGGGCGGCGGCAAGCTCCTTGGTGCCCTCGTGTATCCGCCCTGCGCGGCGGTCCCTCACCCTCCCGCTCCCATCAACGGTGGCGAAGTTGCACCTGAACGCGATATCCCCGGGCTTCACCTCCATCCCGATCCCCATCGCCTCGAACGGTCCCCTGCCCGTGTAGATGGGCACAGGGTCGTAACCTAACAGCGCGAGGTGCGCTGTGTCGCTCCCGGGGGTGACGCCAGGGGCGATGGTGTGCATCAAGCCGCAGCTTCCCTCCCTGGCAAGGCTGTCCATTACGGGCGTCGTGGCAGCTTCAAGTGGCGTTCTGCCATTGAACTGGGGGACAGGCCTGTCGCCCATCCCGTCGCATATCACCAGCAGGATCTTCAGCTCAGGCATCGCAGCACCACCGCAGCCATCAGCGTCACCAGTGCGACGGAGTATAAATTATTTGTCTGCTTCGTGAGCAAGCCCCTGGCTTCGAGCGTGGCTCCGAGGAGGCTGTCGATCTGGCATCCCATGAACCCGCAGATCACTGGGAGCGTGATCGAGAGGCTATCAGGGTGAAATATTCCTGCGAGAAAGAATGCCATGTTGCCCACCAGCGCCACGTACACCGCTGCGAAGAGCGCCCACAGCGTGCCCGCAAGCGATATCCCGCCGTTGGTGCCCGGCGCTACCCTCCTGAACGTGGTGATCAGGTATGCCCTCGGTGATAGGATCCCCAGCTCAGAGGCTATGGTGTCCGATGCTGCTGCACCCACTGCCACCAGGAATAAGATCGCTGCTGCACTGCCCATGAATGGATGAGCTATCGCGGCAGCGCACGCGACCGCACCGTTGGCGATCACGTTGGTGGCACCGCGCTCCCCTCTCCTGCCCTCCTGCAGCCCCAGCGCCTTCTTGGCTTCGAAGCGATAGCGCGTGGCTGCGAAGCTGGAGAGGAAGAAGACAAGGAGGATCAGCACCCAGACCAGCCCTCCGAAGATGCCGATGACCATGCCTATCGCCATCGCTGCTAAGGAGCCCATGGGGGTGAGCAAGCCGCGCCAGTACGCCAGGGCGCCCATCAGCGCGCATAGGAGCACGACCAAGACCTGTTCGAGCACACCACCCCATTGCGGTGCTGCTATCTATGGTTTGCGCTCTTCTCCCAATCTCGAACCTTCCTGGTTCAGCCAGAGCATCCTGATCAAAACCTTTTTTTCACTTTCACCTACCCCCACAAAGGCTTCTTAAGCAGGGAAGGGATTGAGGGGGCGTGTTCGTGAAGCATCCCCTCATGCGCCCTGGAAGGATCGAGGAGAGGGCGTACCAGCTCAATATCGCCAAGGACTGTCTCGAGCGCTCGACCCTGGTAGTGCTGCACACGGCGCTGGGCAAGACAGTGATCGCCATCATGGTGATGGCAGAGATCCTGCATAGAAAAGGGGGTAAGGTGCTCCTTCTCGCGCCCACCAAGCCCCTGGTAGAGCAGCACGCCCAGAGCATCAGGGATTTCCTGATCCTCGAGGATGTGGCGGTCTTCACAGGGGAAGTCCCTCCGTCCAAGCGCGCGGAGATGTGGAGCCCGAACAGGATCGTGGTCAGCACCCCACAGGTGATAGTCAACGACCTCATCGCGGGGAAGATCTCCCTGACGGATGTGAGCCTGCTGATATTCGACGAGGCGCACCGCGCCGTGGGCGATTATGCCTATGTATTCATCGCCGAGAAATACAGGGAGATTGCCCAAAGGAATGCAGAACCCCCATCCTCCGGGACAGATGCACCTCCCCATGACTCCGTGGGAAGCAATCTGGTGCTCGGCATCACAGCATCGCCCGGGAGCGATCCCCAGAAGGTGATGGAGGTGTGCGGCAACCTGGGCATAGAGAACGTGGAGATACGCACCGAGCATGATGCGGACGTGATCCCATACATCCACGACATCAAGGAGGAATGGGTGCGGGTGAGCATCCCGCAGGAGGCGCAGCGCGTCTCCTCGTTGCTGCGGGCTGTGTTCAAGGACCTGGTGGAGAAGCTGCGTGGATTTGGCGTCCTTCCCAAGGGGAAACCGATCGCAGTGAAGGATATCCTGGCAGCGCAGCAGATCATCCAGGGAAGGATGCACGCGGAGGGCAGGAAGAACCAATCCCTCTATCATGCTCTCTCACTCGCCGCAGCTGTGATGAAGCTCAACCACGCGCTCACCCTGGCTGAGACCCAGGGGATCGGCGCGCTCCTCAGTTACATGGAGAAACTGCACGAGGACAGGACCAAGGCGGCGCGGATGCTGCTCTCAGACCAAAGGATCAGAGACATGGAGCGTATCGCGGGCACGCTGAGGTTCGAGCATCCCAAGGTGGCGAGGGTCGTAGCGATCGTGGAGGAGGAGCTGCGGAGAAACCCAGATGCCAGTATCATCGTCTTCACGCAGTACAGGGAGATCGCAGAGATGGTGGTGGAGGAGCTATCTCAGCTCCCTTGCGCCAGACCCAAGAGGTTCGTGGGCCAAGCCTCGAGAGAGGGGGACAGGGGGTTGAGGCAGAAGGAGCAGGTAGCGCTCATCCAGCGGTTCAAGGACAGGGAGATCAACGTGCTCGTTGCCACGAGCGTGGCAGAGGAAGGGCTGGACATCCCTTCCACGGACCTTGTGATATTCTACGAGCCCGTGCCCTCCGAGATACGCACGATCCAGCGCAGGGGCAGGACAGGCAGGAAGCGCCCTGGGCGTGTGGTGTACCTGATCACGCGCGCCACGAGGGACGAAGGCTCGTACTGGACGAGCAGGAGGAAGGAGCGGCAGATGCACAGCGACCTCGACCACCTGCGCTCCGAGCTCAAAAAGCGCATCGCGGTGGGCGAGGCGAAGGGGGAGGCGTTCAAGGCAGCGATTCAGGCAGTGGCAGGGGATCTGTCTCCCAGGCAGAGGCAGCAGGAGGGTGGGACAGCCCCCCATCCGAAGAGCCAGCGGAGGGAGAACGGGCAGGCAAGCCTCCTGGACTTCGCAGCCCCTGTGAGAGCCAGGGTCCTCGTGGACACCAGGGAGCTGAACTCCCAGGTCGCCAAGGAGCTTGCGAAGCTGGGACTGGAGGTGATATCCGAGGCTCTGGAGATCGGGGACTACATCGTCTCTGACAGGATCGCAGTGGAGCGCAAGGAGGCTGAGGACTTCTTGACATCGCTGATGGACCAGCGCCTCTTTCAGCAGTTAGGAGCACTGAAGAGGGCGTACCAGCGTCCCGTGCTGCTCATCGAGGGCGAGGGGCTGTTCACCAAGCGCAACATCGCAGAGGAGGCGATATACGGTGCGCTGGCATCAATCATCGCAGGGTTCGGCATCCCTGTGATATTCTCGAAGGATGCTGTGGAGACATCGAGATACATCGCCGCGATGGTGAAAAGGGAGCGGTCCGAGGGCGGAAGGCTGCCGATGCGCTCATCCAAGCCCAAGATGCTGCTCCATGAGCAGCAGGAGTTCGTGATCGAGGGTCTACCGGGCATATCCGCCACCCTGGCGCAGAGGCTGTTAACGCACTTCGGCAGCGTGAGGGCGGTCATCAGCGCTACAGAGGAGGAGCTGCGCGAGGTGAAGGGGATCGGGAAAACCACTGCGCGGGAGATATCGAGGATCATCAGTGAGAGATATCTGAGCGGTGATCGAGAGATAGAGTAGGCAGGGCAGAATGACTGGAAGGTCTGCGCGCCAAGGATGTCCCTCCATCTCAGAACTCACGACTGCTGAGCATAGTCCCCTGCCAGCAGCGCCTCTATGTACCTCTGGAGAGGCTTGGAGATCGCCAGGTCACCGTCCCAGCGCTCGAGGAGATAGGC
>JBFMEL010000093.1:0-7704 GCA_040753455.1 Thermoplasmatota archaeon
CAGGAGCTGGAGCCCAGGATACTCGGGTTCTGGCAGCGCACCCGGGCTTACCAGAGAACGAAGGAGATGCGCGGTGCGGGGAAGGACTTCTACCTGCTGGATGCTCCATCCTTCACCGCTGGGAAGTTCCACATCGGACTGGTGTTCAACAAGACGCTGAAGGACGCCTTTCTCAGATACCAGAGGATGTCATCGTTCAACGTGCGAGACCGTCCAGGGTTCGACACCCATGGCCTGCCGATCGAGCTGGAGGTGGAAGCCAAGCTCGGCATAGAAGGGAAGCGCCGCATAGAGGATGTGGGGGCGGAGAAGTTCGTCGAGCGCTGCATCCAGCATTCGAGAGAGAACGCGCAGGCGATGGCGTACCAGTTCGAGGACCTGGGGATATGGATGGACTGGGGCGAGCCCTATCAAAGTTCAAGCCTTGAGTTCATAGACAGCGTCTGGTGGACGTTCAAGAAGGCGCATGCCAAGGGTTTGATCACATGGGAGGAGCAGGTCGTGCCCTGGTGCCCAAGGTGCGGGACAGCCCTTGCCAGCTTCGAGGTTGAGCACAGTACTATTCGAGCCACGACCGCATACCTCAAGTTCCCCATCAAAGGGAGGAAGGACGAGTACATCCTGGTCTGGACCGCACAGCCATGGACGGTGGTCGCAAACCTGGCGATCGCTGTGAACCCATCCCTGAGATACGTGCGTGTGAGGGTGAGGAAAAAGGGGAAGCGGGAGGTCCTCATCATGCTCGAGGACACCGTGGAGGCGATAGCGAGCCAGACAGGGATCGAGGCGTACGAGATCCTCGGGGATGCCGTCAACGGCGAGGAGCTCAAGGGATTGGAGTATTTCCATCCCCTCATGTCCGATATCCCTTTCCATCGAGAGGTGAGCGTGCGCAGGGTCCTTCCCTCGACAGGGGTCAATGCCGAACGGACCGGGGCGATCCATGTGGCTCCAGGTCACTGCTACCAGGACTACCTGCTCGCGAGAGAGACGGATCTTCCCATCTTTTCCCCCCTAGATGAGAAGGGGGTGCTCACATCAGAGGCAGGGTTGAAGTATGGTGGGCTATCGGTGCAGGAAGCCAACGAAAGGGTGATCTCAGATTTCGATGCCATGCACTTCCTCCTCCACAGGGAAGAGGCGGAGTACAGACACGGCAGGTGCGCGTACTGCTCCGAGCCTCTCGTATACAGGCTCTCGAAGGAGTGGTTCTTCAAGGTCGCAGAGCTGAAGGAAGGAACCGCCAGGGCGCTCGGCAGCGTGAGCTGGATCCCAGAGCGCATCGGTTCCTCTTGGATATACTCCACGATCGAACCAAGCGACTGGTGCATCTCGAAGAAGAGGTTCTGGGGGATCCCTGTGCCCGTATGGGTCTGCCTGACCGATGTCTGCGGAAATATCGAGGCCCTCGGCAGCCTGAAGGACCTGAAGGACAGCCCTAGATACAAGGAGGGGCTGGACCCTCACCGCCCATGGATCGACAGACTCACCCTCACATGCTCCAAGTGCGGCGGCATCATGGAGAGGGTGCACGAGGTGCTCGATGTGGGGTTCGAGTCCAGCGTCGCGTCGTGGGCTCAGCTGGGGTATCCCAGCAAGAAATCGGAGTTCAAGCGCTGGTGGCCATGCGACCTCACCGCCGAGGGCAGATGGCAGATGGGGGGCTGGTTCTACCCCCAGCTCTGCCTGTCCACCGCTGTCTTCGATCGCTCGCCTTACAAGACCGCACTGGTGCACGGGCGTCTCACCCTCATGCACCCAGGCGATGCCGACCCGCTCATAGAGGCTGTGTCCAGGTATGGGCGAGACGCGTTGCGCCTTCACATCCTCCAGTTCCCACCATGGGAGCACAGGACCGTGAGGCTGGAGGAGATCGCCACCTCCATGAAGACGATACGTGTGCTCTGGAACGTCTTCCTCTTTGCAGCAAGGCACATGGCGATCGATGGCTTCGAGCCGAGGAAGGCAGACCTTCAAAAGATCCTGGAGCGCGGGGGGGAGATGGAGCGCTGGCTTCTCTCCAGGCTGGACGCCCTCACAGCAGGTGTGGGCGAAGCCATGAACAAGATGGAGCTCCACAGGGCTGTTGCCCTCATCTCACGCTTCATTCTTCATGACGTGTCGAGGTGGTATGGAAGGGTGGTGAGGAGCAGGGTGTGGACGGAGGGGGGGGACAGAGAGATTGTTTACGGGGCGTTGAGCGAGACCCTCCTCACGTTAGTGAAGCTCCTGGCTCCATTCACGCCGTTCCTTGCCGAGGAGATATACCAGTGCATGGACGGCAGGCTGCTCAGCGTCCACATGTGCGATATGCCCAGACCTGTGGAGGGGCGAAGGAACCCAGAGCTGGAGAGGGAGATGGAGGTCGTGCGCGGCATCGTCAGTGCTGTCTGGAAGGCAAGGCACTCCAGGAACAGGGGGCTGCGCTGGCCAGTGAGAACAGTCACGATCGAGCCGAAGGAGAAGGTCGTGGTCGATGCGGTGGAGCGGTTCAGGGAGCTCCTATCAGCGCAGATGAACGCGAAGAATATCGAGGTCGTGCCGCTGGGAGAGGAGTGGAGCGGGCTGGAGCTCAAAGCCATACCTAACCCTGCTGTGATAGGAAAAGCATACAAACAGTGGGAGCCGATGATTGCAAGGATGCTCGAAGCCAGACCCGCCAGGAAGATCAAAGAGGACATCGCCAAGGGGGTCTATCAGCTCGGGATAGAGGGACAGCTGATCAAGATCCTCCCGGAGATGGTGGCTTTCGTTGCCAAGCTTCCAAAGGACGTGGTCAGCGCAGAATTCGACCAGGGTGTGGTTTACATAGACGTCAGCGAGGATGAGGAGCTCCGTGCGGAAGGGTTCGCAAGGGAGATCATCAGGCGAATCCAGGAGATGCGCAAGGAGATGGGCACGGAGGTCGAGGAATACGTGAGGGTAGCCATCGCAGCCTCGGGAGATATGCAGGAGATGCTCGGGAGATGGAGCGCCAAGATAGAGGCAGAAACGATGTGCAGGGAACTGACCTTCGACACGGATGTGGACGAGGACTATGTGGTCGAGTGGAATATAAGGGGGGCAACGGTGGTCATCGGGCTGTCGCATGTGGGGCTCAAGGCAGCGCTGGACGACTTCATGCGCGTGCCCGGGATGACCAAGACCACTGCGATCGCCCTCTTCGATGCTGGGTACACAGACCTGGAGATGGCAGCCAGCGCCCAGAGGGAGGACCTGATCAAGGTGGCAGGCGTCAGCCATGGGCTCATCCGCAGGATGAAGGAATACCGGGAGATGCCCGTGAGCATCCAGCCAGCGCTGGAGATCACCTGCCCGACATGCAGCGGAACCCTCGACACAGGGACCGTGGAGTGTCCCAGATGCGGCACAGCCCTCATCCCTACCGAGGCTGCGGAGCTGCTCGAGGAGCCTGAGGAGCTGCCAGCTGATCTGGAGGAGGCGATCGAAGCCACGATCTCATCCACACCCATCCCAGAGCCTGGGGTGGACGAAGCCGCGGAGATCGAGGAAATCCTTGAGGAAGCGCCACCCAGGGCTGCAGAGCCGAGGGTGGAGGAAGCCGCTGCTGAGATCGATGAGATCCTTGAGGAGAGAGCGCCTCCCAGACCAGCAGAGTCGAGGGTGAAGGAAGCCGCTGCTGAGATCGATGAAATCCTTGAGGAAGCGCCTCCCAGACCAGCAGAGCCGAGGATGGAGAAGGCTGCCGATATCGAGAGAGTTGAAGAGAAACCTGTCCCTCCCAGGGCTGCAGAGCCGAGGATGGAGAAGGCTGCCGATATCGAGAAAATTGAAGAGAAACCTGTCCCTCCCAGACCAGCAGAGCCGAGGATGGAGAGGGCTGCCGATATCGAGAAAATTGAAGAGAAACCTGTCCCTCCCAGACCAGCAGAGCCTAAGGTGGAGAAGGCTGCCGATATCGAGAGAGTTGAAGAGAAACCTGTCCCTCCCAGGGCTGCAGAGCCGAGGATGGACACAGTAGCGAAGATCGAGGAAGCTGAGGAGCGCGCGCCTCCCAGACCTGCAGAGGCAAGGGTGGAGAAGGCTGCTGAGATCGAGGAAGTTGAGGAAGCGCCTCCCAGAGCTGCAGAGCCTAAGTTGGACGAAGCCGCGGAGACCGAGGCACTGACTGAGAAGGTAGAAAGGGCAGAGCGCCCTGCAGCCATTGTGGAAGCCATGCCATCGGCAGCACCTGCGATCTCAGAGGGAAGGATAGAGAAGGATGTGATCATCGCTGGGAAAGGGGTCGAGCGCGAGGAGGTTAAGCAGTTTGCAGTTCCATTGAGCAGAGAGGAGTTCATCCAGTGGCTGAGCGAACTCGCCAAGATACACATCTCCTTGGCACGGGCGCTGTACGACGGAGGGTTTGACACGCTCGACAAACTCCAGTCCGCTACAGAGGCAGACCTGAGGGGGGTGGAGCGCGTCGGCAAGGTCACGGCGCGGAAGATCCTCGCCACCTTTAAACCCACGGAGGAAGTGGAGGCGTCTTATTGCACGCTCTGCAACGCTATCTTGCCCAAGGGGACCGAGGTATGCCCCAGGTGCGGGGGAGGCTTTGGGCTCGGGGAGGGGATCGAGGTGATGACCGAGAAGGTCGAGAAGCGCATGCTGGCGATGGACGCTATAGATAAGAAACTGGAGACCTCGCCGGAAAACCCTGACATCCTATACTCGAAGGCGATGACGCACCTGGACATGGGAGATGTGGCAGAGGCAAGAAGGATCCTTGGCAAGGTGCTCTCACTGGCGCCGGAGCACGGGCGAGCGCTCGCTGCGCTGGCCAAGCTCGCTGTGCCTGCAGAGGCACTGCCTCAGCCCCCGGTCTCAACGCCAGAGGAGATAGCTCCTGAGCCTTCCCAGGAAAAAACAGCCGTGGAGGAAGAGCCACAGGAGCTCACAGAACTGAGGGAGAGCTTCACATATCTGGTGAAGGAGGAGCGCCCGCTGAAGTCCTACGCCCTGCTGAGAGCCTACGCGGATAGAGGGATGAACTGCTTCTGCGTCACCCGCAACTACCCGGTGAAGGTGCGGGAGCGCCATGGCCTGAAGGATGTGCCGATCCTCTGGCTGTCGAACGTTGGGAAGGAGGATTCCGTGCGCCCGAAAGACCTGGAGAAGCTGAGCCTATCCCTTGAGCAGTTCCTTTCCAGGCAGGGCGGGCTCGTGCTTTTGGACGGCATCGAGTACCTGATCACGAACAACAACTTCATCACAGTTCTCAGGCTGATTCAGTCGTTAAGGGACCAGGTCGCCATCAATCGCTCTGTCCTCCTGCTCTCCGTGAACCCTTCCACCCTGAACGTGAACGAGCTGAACCTCCTGGAGAGAGAGGTAGATGCCGTCATCGGATAAGATTAATTACTAAGCAGAGATGACGGCAAAGACAATATCAGCACTCACCCAGCATTCATCGATTATAGACAAATAGTAGAGGAGATGGGTCGCTGCCGTCATTGAATAAAATCAATTACTCAGCAGGAGATGACGGCAAAGACAATCTCAGCACTCACCCAGCATTCATCGATTATAAACATCTATCAGAGGAGATGGGTCGCTGCCGTCATTGACTTTGAAAGTCGGGTTTAAACGATATAATAGCGCAACACCGCGTCTTCCTCCCCTTTAGTTTCCTCCACGTTGATGGGAGGCATTTTGAAATACGCGCTCTCAGGCCGATTGTAGAGCTTTAGGATATAGTCAAAGTACCTGGCGCTATCTTGATAGACCAAAAGTTCGTTAAACAGCGAGATGCGGCTTATACAGTAGAGCCCGCCTATCAAGCCTGTTTTTATGTCCATGATATTGTTGGCATCGTTCCATTTATAAAATTTATTGTTGTTCAACCTTTCAATCAGGCGTGCAAACGATTTGGCTGAGTCTTTATCGGTCATCAATACCGACAACAGCTCAATTAGCTCGGAATCGTTTAACTCTTCGATTTGTGTGATGACTTCGTCAGTGGATGCGTCTATCCACTCTGCCACCGCTTCTTTAATGCTCTTCTTTTCGGTCTTTTTCTTTTTGAATTTCTTTAATTCCTTGGATCTTTTCTTACGCAATTTTTTCTGCTTAGGCGAAACCGCTACAATAGTAGATCTCATGGGAAGCTGCACTTCCCTCATTACATCCTCGCCAGACACTAGGTTTATTGAAGTTGATTCGCAAATGCTTTCGGTTATAAACGATACTATTCGGTTAGGTGATTTGTTCTGGAGGACTTCAACCACGAGCCACTTATTACTATCTTGTATAGTAAAATGGTAAACATGTTTTTCGGGGGTCATTTCGATTTTCTGCGGAGTGAACGCTTTCAGATTTCTAGTCACAACCCTTGGACGTATTGGTATCGTTTGCTTTGGCAATGAGGGATCTAGATGATTTAGCAGTTCTAGCTGCTTTGTAACGTTCGGAAGGAAATCGAGCCCGATGTATATCATCACCACCATCATTGAAAAACCAATTTGCGGCAAGATCATGGGGAGTATGTGTGGGGTCCAAATCATGTTAGCTACAGTTATCGATGTATAAAAAGGGAAGAGTCTAAATACCCAGTCTGCTTCTTGATGCCGGCGCACAACTATAATAAGTCCCAACGCCACCCACATAGAAATAACTGGCGATAACTCTGTGAGGAGAGTACTTTGGGTATCAGGTGTAAGTGCCTTTGATATCCCGATGAGCGAAAGCAATAGCAGAAGCAATTGAATGTGGTAATCCAAAGCATTCCCCCGTACAATCAGGGGTTTGAGTGACGACCAGAATATGTTCAGGATTAGTATGCCCACCCATATCACAGCAAAACTTATCAACAATATAATATCTACCCTGGGAGGAGACGGCATCGGATTCATCAGTATTAAAAGATATATGAACGGAATCGCCAAAATCCAAGCACATATCGATGTAATGGAGACCCGCATAGAGTGTCGTTGGGAGAATGTAGTTATCGATTGTCGTATCGCCACCCATAACTTCGAAAAGTGATGATGGCCTCCATACCATTCGGACAGTACTCCTTTACCGTTTAACGATATGTCGGTACCTGCGGTCTTAATAATGTGGTTTTCGATGTCAGTCAATGGGTTGAAGACCCTTATCCCCTCTAGGAAAGATAACTCCTGAAAATCTGATTCATATATTTTGATTACTTCGATCGGGATATTATGGATATTGGAAGTGGTGAGGATTTTTGGGGCCAAATTCTGCCGCTCTTTGACACTCGCGTTTTTGAACGCCTTTATGTTTAATATGCCCATGTTCGAATCAATGCTCAATATCGCATAGTTTGTGCCTTTTTTATTTAGATCGGTTTTAATCTCCTCCGTAATCAAATTGATTACTGACATGTCCAACCTTTTTTCCAAATCGTTGAGCGACGTGAAAATATTGTTTATGTAGATATTTGAGATGAGCGTTACAATTAGCTTCTTCACCATAAAAACACCTTCTTCTCCGGGGCCATGATCCGTTTTTACAACCTTCCCATGTATGAGCGCCAGCTCCAGCCAGTCTGTCGTCGAACTCCTATAAGTAACTGTGAGCGTGTCGCCGCCATCGATTATCTCGTACATATTACCTTTGTGGCGGGATAATTCTCCGAGTCGGCAAGAAGAGCCGTTCACGCGGGTGTGAAGAGGATGATTCCTTCAAGAGAAACTGGATTGGTTACGACTGATAGTCTGCGTGCGCCTTCGTGCAATC